>JBDHFN010000008.1:0-50424 GCA_039590375.1 Gemmatimonadota bacterium | reverse complement strand
GAAGCGGTAGGCGTGGTCCGTGGGGATGCGTCCGGCGGACGTATGACGATGGAAGAGATATCCCTTGGTCTCGAGGTCGCTCATCGTATTCCGTACCGTTGCCGGGGATACGCCGAGATTGAACCTCTTGGCCAGCGTTCGGCTCCCGGCCGGCTCCGCGGAATCAACGTACGTACGGACCACGGCCTCGAGCACGTGTCGCTCGCGCTCCGAGAGATCCTGACCGATCGCTGGGGGGTTGTCCGGATTCATTCTTAAAAATACCGAGAAACGGCGTCTGGTGCGTTGGAAGATCGAATTTTCAACGGTATCCAGTCAACGCCCTACCCGAGTTCCGCGTCCAGTTCCGTCGTGAGGCGATCCATCACCAGCCATCCCTTTGGTGTCAGTCGCACGACATTTCCTTCCGCCACGGCCAATGCACTCTCCTCCCAACGCGATGCTCGGTCTCGGGCCGAGGGGGGCAAATCCTCTATGAAGATCCCGCGCCTCGTTCTCAGTCCCAGCCAAATCCGTTCGAGCCGGACTTCCGCTGCGCCGAGTTCCTCCGCATCGTCCACCGGCGGTCCTGGGCCCTCGGTGTCGGCCCGGTAGGCATCCCAATCTCGAGTGTTCCATCGACGGATTGGGTACCGGTAGCTGTGCGCTCCGTTTCCCAACCCGAGGTACGGTTCTCCAGACCAGTACACCGAATTGTGCCGAGAGGAGCACCCCGGCCGAGCGAAGTTGGACACCTCATAAGCCTCGTATCCGGCTTCCGCCAGCCGATCCACGGCCAGAAGATACTCCTCCTCATACCGTCCCTCGGAGGGAAGAATCTCACGACCCTCGGCCACCGCGCGACCCAACGGCGTGGCGGATTCGGCAGTCAGACCGTACAGGCTCACGTGATCTGGATCGAGGGAGAGCGCGTCGTCCAGGTCGCGCTCCCAGTCACGCGCCAAGTGACTGGGTAAGCCGAAGATCAGATCGACGCTGAGGTTCGTGAAGCCCGCCTCCCGCCCCACCCGGACCGCCGAACGGGCTCCGTCCGCTCCATGCAACCGTCCCATCCACTCGAGTGAGGGCCCGTGAAAGCTCTGGACCCCAAGGCTGATGCGATTGACGCCGGCGCGTCGCCAGCCTGTCGCTACATCCCGCGTGAAGCTCTCCGGGTTCGCCTCGGCGGTCCATTCGAGATCGTGGTGCCCAAGACGCTCCTCCCCGATTACGGCCGAGACTCCGTCCATCGCCCGCGCGCCGAGAAGGGAGGGCGTTCCCCCGCCGACGTACAGCGTGTCGAGTGTGTCATCCAGGACGAACAGCCCCTCGCTCTCCAACGTGTGGACCTCCGCTCTCAGGGCACCCAGCCACTCGCTACAATCCCCCGACGCGACCTTCACCGCAAAATCACAGTAGAAGCACCGGCGAGTACAGAACGGCGCATGCACGTAGACGGATCGGATGGCGCCTGGTTCAGGAGCGCGATCGAGGACCCGGACCGCGTCCATCGCCGGATTCATCAAGACGCCCGCCGGAATCGCATCCCGGACTCCTGCACCACGAGCCCCGACACCTGGAGGATCGTGAGCGCCGACAGGACGCGGGCGGACTGCAGATCCGCGCTGGACGCAACGTCGTCGATCGGGAGTGATCGCTCGCTCAAGGCGAGCCAAACGCGACGCGCCTCGTCATCGAGACCGGCTGGCACGCAGTCCGCGGCACCCTCCGACCCGGTACGGGCCCGGAACTCCGACGAAGATCCGCACACCAAGCCCAGGTCCCGCCCGAACTCCTCCGGTGACGTAATCACCTGTGCTCCTTGGCGGATCAGGGTGTTGCATCCCCGACTCTGCGGGGCGTCGAGTGCGCCCGGCACGGCATACACGTCGCGCCCGAGATCGAGGGCATGCTCCACCGTTATCAGGGCGCCGCTCTTCTCGGCCGCTTCGACCACGACCACCGCGCCGCTCAATGCGGCGAGAATCCTGTTCCTCCGGGGAAAGTGATGGGGCCGGGCGGGTTCGCCCGGTAGGAACTCCGAAAGAAGCAGGCCCTCACGGGCGATGCGCTCGCCGAGGCGACGATGGGAGGCCGGCTGGATCAGGTCGACACCGGAGCCGAGCACCGCGATCGTGTCCCCGCCCGCCTCCAGGGCACCACGGTGCGACGCTCCGTCGATGCCGAGTGCCAATCCACTCACAACGGTGATCCCACGGAGCGCCATCTGAGCGGCCAGAGCCTCCGCGCTCCTACGTCCGTACGCCGTAGAACGGCGAGAACCGACGATGGTCACCGACGGTCTCTGGAGTAACTCGAGTCGCCCGCGCGCAAACAAGACGGGCGGCGGATCGACGAGGTGGTCCAGCCTGCCCGGGTACCGGTCATCCGACCACAGCAGGATCGCGATCGCTGACGTGCGACACCGGTCCATGGCGTCGCGTACGCTACGGTCGAGTTCTGAGGAGGCCAGCGCCTCACCGCACCTCGTCCCGGCCGCGGCATCGAGTTCCCCCGATCGGGCGTTCAGCGCTCGCCGGCCCGAGCCGAACCGGTCGAGGATCCGCCAAAGCGCTCGCGTGCCCACGCCAGGCACGCAGGCGAGGCGCAGGACCGACTCGATCTCAATGAATCGCGCCGATGAACTCTCGCTCAGGGAGTTGACCAATCCTCCTCTTCCAAGCCGGTGTACTCGCCAGTGTCCTCTTCGTCGATGACCTCTCGCACGGTGACCCACAGCGCCTCCAGGAGGTCCGAGAGGCCCGTCTGCGCAACCGAGGACACGGTGTAGACCCCCCGGGCCTCCGGAGCGTCCAACGAAGGAGGATCCGCCCCTGGCCCCAACAGGTCGGCCTTGGTGAGAGCCACGCAATGCGGCCTCGCCGCCAATACCTCCGAGTAGGATGACAGCTCTTCCCGTAGCTCCCGATAGACCTGACCGGGGTCCGGTGCGTCCACCGGAATCATCAGCACCAGGGCGCGCGTCCGCTCGATATGGCGGAGGAACTGGAGGCCCAGCCCCTTTCCCTCGTGGGCGCCCTCCACAATGCCCGGGATGTCCGCCACGGCGAAACTGCGGAAATCGGGGAGTTCCACGATCCCCAGGTTGGGGGTCAGGGTCGTGAACGGGTAGTCGGCCACCTTGGGCCGTGCCTTGGACACGGCCGCGAGAAACGTCGACTTGCCCGCGTTTGGCTCCCCGACGAGTCCGACGTCCGCGATCAGCTTGAGCTCGACCTCCACTCGCCGCTCTTCGCCGGGCTGCCCGGGCTCCCACCGCATCGGAGTCTGATTCGTTGATGTCGTGAAGTGCACATTCCCCCTCCCACCCCGCCCCCCCTTTGCGACCACGATCCGGTCACCCGGCTCGAGCAATTCCCCGAGGACGACCTCCGTATCGGCGTCCTTGACCAGGGTGCCGGGCGGGACGCGCACGATCAGATCGTCCCCGCTCCTGCCCGTCTTGTTCTTCCCCGAGCCATGAAGCCCGCGGTCGGCCCTGTGATGCTGCCGGTAGCGGAGGTCCAAAAGGGTCGAGAGTTGATCGTCGGCGACCATTACCACGTCTCCACCGTGTCCGCCGTCGCCCCCGGCGGGGCCGCCGCGCGGCACGCCCTTCTCCCTGCGATAGGCTTCGGAGCCCGCCCCGCCCGCTCCTCCGTACACGTTGATGACGACACGATCGACGAACATCACTCGGCGTATCCCCTCCGTACCTTCTCCCAAAGGGCTTGCGCGGCCTTGCGGCCCTCATCATCGAGAAACGGCTCCGCCTCCGCCAGCGCCGCGTCCACGTCCGAAGGGAGAGCGCCCACATTCAGAGCGCCGCGGAGGTGGGAGTAAAGCTGCTTCGAGGCACCCGTGACCGCGAGGGTGGCCACGATGCACAACTCCCGCATCGCCAACGCCAGGCCGGGCCTGCCCAGAACCTTCCCGTACCCATCCACCACCATCCACTGCTCCAAATCCGGATGAAGCGCCCGTACGCTCTCCCGGAGTCGCTCATATTGACCCGAGTACACTGAGCCGCACACGTCACGCCCACGCTCCTCCCACATTTCGTAGTCGGCCCCGGCCCCCCGGGAGGGCTCACCACCCGTCAAACGCCGCCACGCCGCCATACCGTTGAGCGCTACGGGGAAACCCAGGAAGAGATGCGCCTGAAGGAGGACCTCCTCCACCTCCGAGTCCTCCGCCACTTCGCTGGCATGAGAGAGGGCGTCGACCAGGGCCGTCTCGTCGCCGGACGCCAGAGCCCCGCTGATCCGGATCAACGCACGGTCACTCTCGGTCACGCGTGGGTCTCCAGTTGAAAGTCCGCGCGGACGACCCCCACGTCCTCGCCGAGAGTATTCGTGACACGAGGAGACCGAAACGCATTCAACCCCTCGCTTTCGATGCCATCGAGGACCCCCAATCGGTCGAGCACGTGCAGGACCGCTACCGGAGTCGCTCGCTTCCCACCGTCCTCCACCTTGACCGCCATCCCGAAGCTTCCGTCGGTGGCGCCCACGGCGAACACACCCTCTGCCCCCGTCTTCCCGAAGAGACGCTCTCCGGCCGCGTCACCCAAAGAGGTGCCGAACCGGCCAGTTCCGGCCACCAGGAAGGGATGGGCGCACATGGCCGCCACGATCCGGCTGGGCGGTTCGCCCGCGCCGCCGAGCCGGGCGAAGCCACCCGCCAGGGAAGCGAGAGGAGTGGCGAAAGAGACGACCCCGCACCCATCCCGGCCCAGCGCGATTTCGCCCTCCTGAAGACCGGTCCATCGACCGACCTCCGCGAGCATCCGCACCTGAACGGGGTGGTCGCGGCGGATGTACCCACCCGTCGGCCAACCGTGGGCAACCGCCAACGCCAACATCCCGGCATGTTTTCCCGAGCAGTTGTTGTGGATCGATCTCGGAGACCCGCCCGTGCGTAGCAGCGCTCGGGCCGCTGTTTCGTCGAGGGGAAGATGGGGACCGCACTCCAGGTCTTCTGGCGTGAGGCCCACCTTCGACAGGATCGACTGGGCCAAGGACTCGTGCTCCGGTTCACCATTGTGGGAGGAGCAACACAACGCCAACTCCTCCGTAGTCAGACCAAACCGTTCGGTCACCTCGTCGTCGACAAGGGGGACGGCCTGGAACGGTTTGGCGGCAGAGCGCTGAAAGACTACGCGCAGAGCGTCTCCGACGCTGGCCGTAAGACGTCCGTCGGAGTCCACGACCGCGACATGCACTCGGTGTGCGGACTCCACCAACCCTGCTCGCTCGACGACCACACCGCTCATGGCCGGGCCTCTTGAAGGCTGTTGAGGAGGTACA
This sequence comes from Gemmatimonadota bacterium, assembly GCA_039590375.1. GTDB lineage: Bacteria > Gemmatimonadota > Gemmatimonadetes > Longimicrobiales > Gaopeijiaceae > UBA822. The sequence goes on along the minus strand of JBDHFN010000008.1, from coordinate 45,136 downwards.
GCGGGTCGCGCGCAGGGCGCTTGTGCGCGTTCAGACAAGGAACGACGACGAGGCGTAGCAACGCTACGGCGAGGAGGAGAGACGCAGGATCAACCGCGCGGGCACCGCGGCCGAAGGCCGTGGTCGCCCTGTGCCCACGAACATGAATGGCATGACCTTGCAAGTTGAAGGGTTGGGGTGGCACGGCCCCGACCACGCTTCGCGCGGTGCCCCCGTTGTTGGAGCTCCTAACCGTAGCTACGACTATGGCGTCGTCGCTCCGCCTAGGGCCTGGGACCGTGGCATCCCGGGTACCCGTGCTTTAGCACGGGTGGCGACCCACTGTACTTCTTCAACAGCCTTCTCAGGCGTCAGTGAACACTATCGGATGCAACGGGGCAACCGAAGGGGGGGTCGGGTCAGTTCAGGTCCGAAGCACTGGCGGCGGACGCACCTACACCCGCCGCGGTCTGGAGCCCGTTCGCGGCCCTGGCCAGACTGAAGAGAGCCTCCGGCGTATCCGCCAGCTTCACGATTTCGATCGCGTCGCTGAGCTGCCTGTCGTTCCCTCGCGCGTGGAGGAACGCACGCTCTTCACCCCAGGCCTGGAGAGCGATCTGGTGCTCGAGCTGATACGTCACGAAGCGTATGGCAGACGTGAAGTCGGATTCGTCGAGGACCACCTCGTGCTCATCGACCAGCGTCCGATAGAAGCCATTCAACTCCGCCGGAGAAAGAGTGAACCCGGGCTCGAGGACCGGATGATCCTGCACATATGAGACGGCGTGGTTGAACACAGCCGTGGCGAATACACCCGCCCCGCGGAAGAGACGCTGGACGGCGGCCTGTTCGTCCAGCAACAGCGTATCGGGCAGTACTACGAGATCGGGCGTGATACCACCCCCCCCGTACAGCGTGCGCCCGCCCAGGGACTGCACGGTGGGCTGGTCTTCGGGAGCATCCGTGAGGATGCGCTCCCCACCCACGCCCAACGCCACGTTCTGGTCGGTGCCGTCTTGCGCCGGCTCATCGTGGACGATCTGGATGGACCGTCCCGCCGGAGTGTACCAGCGCGCCGTCGTGAGCCTGAGGATGTTCCCTCCGCTCAGCCGTAGCAGCGTCTGTACCGAACCCTTTCCATAGGTCCGGTTCCCGACCACCAGAGCTCGGTCGTGGTCCTGGAGTGCTCCGGCAACGATTTCGGAGGCACTCGCGCTGTTCTCGTTCACGAGAACGACCACGGGAAGCCCAGGAACCATCTCCGGACTCACCGCGCCGAAGTTCTGATTCTGTCCAGGGGCTCGTCCGCGGGTCTCCAGGATCGGGGCCCCGTTGTCGAGGAACAGGTCCGCGACACCCACTCCCTCTTCCAGCAGCCCCCCTGGATTGCCCCGTAGGTCCAATATCAAGGATGTCAGCCCCTCCGCCTGGAGACGCTCGATCGCACCGCGCACCTCATTGCCGGAGGTCTCACTGAAGACCTGGAGCGGGATGTAGCCCACACCCTCGTCGATCATGGTGGCAAACGGAACGGAAAGAAGCTCGATCACCGCACGGGTCAGGGTGAACGGAATCGGTTCGTCCACTCCCGGTCGATCGATCAGTAGATTCACCTCGGTCCCGGGAGTCCCCCTCAGTAGACTCGCCGCTTGATCGGTCTCCCAATCCGCGGCCGATACACCCTCCACCTCTATGACGCGGTCGCCGGCTCGTATCCCGGCCCGCAACGCGGGTCCACCCGGAATCGGCGTGATGACGGTGACCCACCCGTCGCGATTCAGGATCTCGAGACCGACACCCCCGTAGTCCGCGTCCGCCCCGCTCCGAAACCGGAATCCATCCCACGTTTCACGGTCGATAAAGGAAGTGTTGGGGTCGTTCAGCTCTTCGAGAACGCCCTCGATGGCAGACCCGATGAGCCCTGAGCGGTCGACCGGATCGACATACTGCTCCGTGACGTAGTCCAGAACTTCCTCGAACAGCCTGGCTTGGAGATATACGTTGGCCTCCTGCTCGACCCCCCGCTGGAGAAACCAACCGCCTGTAACGAGGGCGACCACGAGCACGATCAGCGGTCCCCAAGCCGATCGCGTACCCCTCAGATCATTGTTTCCGGACATGCTCAAACCCGTTTCATCGTGCGCTGACCGAATTCCGCGCACCCATAAAGAGAACTAATCCAGGCAGATGGCGAAAGTTTCCGGCAGATCTCGGCGTAGAACCTCGCGCACTCTCTCGTGGACTTCGACCGGCGTTCCAAGAGCATCCACCAGCCGGACGGTTTCGTCTGAAGCCGCCAGTTCACGATAGCCCCTACCCACGGCCTCCAGAAAGCCCTCGCCGGAGCTCTCTAAACGATCCTCCTTCTTTCCCGCTGCCTGCTGCCGAGCCCTACCCTCCTCTACAGGTAGATCGAGCACCAGGTAGAGGTCGGGAGCCAGTCCGCCAGAGGCGAATCGATCCATGCGACGAACCTCGTCGAGATCCAGTCCGCGGCCGTATCCCTGATAAGCGTAGGTCGACAATGAAAAGCGGTCCGCAATCAGGAGTTCACCCCGTTCGAGGACCGGAAGCGCCAGATCCTTCACGAACGCGGTTCGCGCGGCCAGATAGAGCAGCAGTTCGGTCTCGGGCGGAACCGATAGCTCAGGCCTGTCCTGCACCACGTTCCGGATCGCCTCCCCCACCTCGGTCCCGCCGGGCTCCCGAGTCAGCGTGAACGGAATTCCGCAAGATTCCAGCCATTCACCCAACATTCGAGCTTGCGTGCTCTTGCCCGCCCCTTCGACTCCCTCCAGCACCACGAAGGGTCCGCGCTTCGATTCTCCCGCCGCTCGCTCCGTCACCCACCGTACTCCTTCAACAGGCCTCTTCCCTACTCGTAATACTCGCGACCCAGATGCGTGATCTGCTCCTCTCCGGCGAGCCAACGGAGCGTATTCTTGAGCTTCCAGTTCTGGATGAAGAGGTCATGCTCCGGATAGAGACCGGGAGCGCACTGTGGACTCTTGAAGTAGAACGAAAGCCACTCCTGGATCCCCCCCAGACCGGCGCGGCCCGCAAGATCCATGAACAACGCCAAATCGAGCACGATCGGGGCAGCCAGGATCGAGTCCTTGCACAGAAAATCGACCTTGATCTGCATCGGGTATCCCAGCCAGCCGAAGATGTCGATGTTGTCCCACCCCTCCTTGTCGTCTCCGCGCGGGGGATAGTAGTTGATCCGGACTTTGTGATAGATGTCCCCATACAGATCCGGGTACAGCTCCGGCTGTAGAATGTGATCGATCACACCCAGCTTCGACTCTTCCTTGGTCTTGAAGCTGGCCGGATCGTCCAGCACGGCCCCGTCACGGTTGCCGAGGATGTTCGTGCTGAACCAGCCATTGACGCCCAACATGCGAGCCTTGAACCCGGGAGCCAAGATGGTCTTCATGAGCGTCTGGCCGGTCTTGAAATCCTTCCCGGCGATGGGAAGAGCATTCTCTTTGGCGTAATCTTCGAACGCCGGGAAGTCCGCCGAGAGATTGGGTGCGCCGTTCGCGTAGGGGACGCCCTCCATCAAGGCGGCATAGGCGTACAACATGCTCGGCGCGATAGACGGATCATTCTGCTCCATCGCGGTCTCGAAGGACTCCATGGTCTCATGCGTCGGCCCGGCCCGAAGGAAGATCTCGGTCGAGCCGCACCAGACCATGACCAGACGGTCGCAATCGTTGTCGGCCTTGAACTTCCGGATGTCCTCGCGGAGCGCCTCGGCGATCTCGCGTTTGTTGGCCCCGGTCTTCTTGTTCGGACCGTCCAGACGGGTCACGTACTCCTTGTCGAACGCAGCCGGCATGGGGGTGATGGCCGACAGTTCGTCTCTGATCGGATCCAAGTGCTCGGCCGACAGCACACCGGCGTTCACGGCACTCTCGTACGCGTTGTCCGGGATCGGATCCCAGCCGCCGAATACGATGTCGTCCAATTCCGCCAATCCGATGAAGTCCTTGATGAGAGGCGTGCGGTTCTCGGTGCGCTGGCCCAGACGAATCGTGTTCATCTGGGTGAGGCTCCCGATGGGTTTGGCCAACCCCTTCCGCGCGAGAAGAACACCCGCAATGGTCGTCGTGGCGACGGCACCCATTCCGGGAAGCAGCACACCGAGTCGTCCCTCCGACGGGCGAATCTCAGGGGCTTCTTTCACAGTTGTATCTCCTTGCTCGATCGTTTCGTCTATTCTCGAGTCCATGAGTCATCATTGGGAAAACATACCTTGTGGTACGGTTCACGTCTAGTGATGTCCCAGGGGCGACAGCCATCACTTTCACGAGGTCATTGCACGCGGACCTCTTACTCGTCGAGCGGTACACCGGCGGCTTGCCGGTGAACCCAAAGAATTCGATGGATTGCGGTGGTATTGGTGAGCACAGCAAAAATCACAATGATGGCGCTCAGCACAAGGCCGTCCCAACTCAGGCCGAAGATCAGCGACCCCGCGCCGAGAAGGACGATCCGCTCCGCTCTCTGCATGAGGCCGACGGAGCAGTCCAGTCCGAGCGTCTCCGCTCTCGCACGGGAATAGCTGATCATGAGGGAACCCGCCATGGCCAGGGCGATCATGTAGATCATTCCGATGTTCAAGAGCGACATCTCATACTGGTTGTAGAGCGAGATGAGACCGATGTAGATCGTGACTTCGCTGATCCGGTCGAGTACGGAATCGTAGAAGGCGCCAAACTTGGACTGAAGACCACTGAGCCGCGCCACTCGACCGTCGAAGATATCGTGGGCTCCACCCAGGAGAACGAGAAAACCGGCGGTGCGCACGTGGTCGATACCATACATGAGACCCGCCATGATGGTAACGGCGAAACCACTCGTGGTAATGAGATTCGGATGGACTCCCCGCCGGACCAGCCAATTGGTGATCGGGTCGATGATCGGGTACACCTGATCCCGAAGATCACTCAGATTCCAGCTCATACCTTCACCGCCGTATCAACTCTTCACGGCCTTCACGGCATGATGATCCGGCTCTCGGCGCCCTCAGCGATTCCCTCCTGGATCGTTTGGTTCACCTTGAGCAGGACCTTGTCGAAGTTCGCTTGTGCGGAAACGAGGCGCTGGTAAGTGGCGCTGGCTTGGAGGCGCCCCACCGTCTCTTCATAGCCCGACTTCAATTCCTCATCGGGCTCCTGCCCCGAGCGCAGCGCGGCTTCTATCTGGCCCTCGAGACCCTCGAGCTCAGTCCGCAGCTCGGCTAACTCCCGATCGTCGGCGCTGGTCGCAACGGTCTGTTTGAGCGCCTGGTATTCCTCGGTTTGGGCGATCGCTTTGCCCAGGTCCTTGGCCATCTCAATCATTCGAGTCATCGACATTCCCGTGGCTTAATGATGATTGCATCCCGCTCTCCATCCATTCTCGATCCGTTCACTGACTCACGCCCGCTCGGCCATCACGAACCGTGGGCGCCCCGTCCAATCGGGCCGGATTCGGACCATGGTGAAGGCCCCCGTCGATTCCAGGTCGCTCGCGATACCCTCCGCTTGGCCGAGACCACACTCGAGCGCCAACAAGCCGCCAGCGAGCAAGCGTTCCGGTGCTCCGGCGACCAACTCCCTGATCACGCCCAATCCGTCCTCCCCCCCGAATAAGGCCCCTGGAGGCTCCCAATCGCCAACCTCGGGCTGGAGCCCCCCTCTCTCGCTCTCCGCTACGTACGGCGGATTCGAAACGATGATGTCGAATCGCTCCCCCTCCTCCAGCGGCTCGAACAGAGAGCCCTCCCGGAACTCGACCAATCCTCTCAGGTCGTTCAGTACGGCATTGTCGGCCGCCACGGAGAGGGCTTCCGGAGAGACGTCTGTAGCGACGATCCCGGTGCAGGCTCCCTCCGCGGCGAGCGAAAGCGCCACAGCGCCCGTTCCGGTCCCCACATCCCATACGCGTCCGACGTCTCCCCTCCCCGCAGCCGCCCAATCCAATACCTCCTGGACGAGCGCTTCCGTCTCCGGACGGGGAATCAATACCCGGCGATCCGTCTTCAACTCGAGTTGCCGAAATCCGGTCCGGCCAAGGATGTACTGTAGCGGCTCGCGGCTGGCCCGGCGACGAAGGAGCGGTTTGAAGGCCTCACGCTCCTCGGGACTCAGTGGGCGATCGTACTGTAGGTAGAGCTGTAGTCGGTCGACGCCCAGCGCCGCCGAGAGCAGCCACTCCGCGTCCAGACGACCCGTCTCCACTCCCCTGCCCGCAAGGTATTCGGCGCTCCAGAGGATCATTCGGAGAATGGTCCAGGAATCCCCCCCGCTCGACCCCCCGGCCTCCGAATCCCGCTGCAACTCGGCCAACTCCCCGCCGCCGCTCACTCCGCGACGCCCTCGAGCCGTTCCTCCTGATCCGCCAAGCGAAGCGCCTCGATCAGGTCGTTCAGGTCTCCGTCCAACACCTGGTCGAGCGTGTGAACCGTAAGCTTGATCCTGTGGTCGGTGACCCGGCTCTGCGGAAAGTTGTACGTCCGGATCTTGGCGGAGCGGTCGCCTGTTCCGACCTGCGCGCGCCGTTCACGAGAGCGCTCCGCCTCCTGCTCGGCGATCCTCTGATCCAGCAGGCGGCTTCTCAGCACCTTGAGACCCTTGGCCTTGTTCTTGTGCTGAGATTTTTCATCCTGACAACTCACGACGAGCCCCGTCGGGACATGAGTGATGCGCACGGCCGAATCCGTGGTGTTCACGGACTGCCCCCCCGGACCGGAGGCGCGGAACACGTCGATCCGGAGATCCTTGGGATCGATAGCGAGATCCACCTCGTCGGCCTCTGGCAGGACCGCTACCGTCGCCGCGGACGTATGGATCCTGCCCTGGCTCTCCGTCTCCGGCACACGCTGAACACGATGCACCCCCGATTCGTAACGGAGCCGTCCGTACACACCCTTGCCCCGGACCGTGAAGATGACCTCCTTGACGGACCCCGGAATCCCTTCGGAGAGGCTCATCAGCTCGATCGTCCAGCCCTCTCGCTCGGCGGCTCGCTGGTACATGCGAAAAAGATCTCTCGCGAACATGCCCGCCTCGTCACCCCCCGTTCCAGCCCGAATCTCGACGACAGCGGCGCGGTCGTCCAAGGGATCCTTGGGGATGAGGAGGAGGCGAGCCGCGGCCTCCAACGCCTCGATGCGAGATTCCAGAGAAGCGACCTCCTCGCCGGCCATCTCACGGAACTCCTGGTCCGCGGCCTCGTGCAGCACCTCGACCGCACCCTCGTGCTCTTCCAGGAGGCCGAAAAGCTCGTCGGCCGCAAGGAACACGGGCTCCAATTCGGCGCGTTCCTGCCCCAGGACTCTGAGGCGATCGACGTCGTGGATGACGTCGGGGCTGGCCAGCGACTCGTTCACGTCCTGGAAACGTTGCTGCACTTCGCGGAGGCGTTCGAGGAGCCGCGGATCGGCGCCTCCCGGGTTACTCATAGGCGAATCGGGCCTCGGCCCGACCTAGTGCGGTGTCGCAGAAGTTAGCGAGCCACAGAGAGTGCCGAGGCGCCGGATCCGGCAAGGCACGACGACGAAGAATAGCACCGCTATTTCGAGGAGGAGTAACGGGGGTACCCGCGCGCCTTAGGCGCGTGGGTCGGGGCCGGATGCATCGGTGCTCGAATGGCCGAGACACTTCTGGGACACAGCACTTAAGACTTGACTTTGTCGTACTTCTTCTTGAAGCGCTCAACCCGTCCGGCGGTGTCCACCAGGCGCTGTTTACCCGTATAAAACGGATGGCACACGGAGCAGATGTCCGTATGCACCTCCGGCTGCGTGGCCATCGTCTCGAACGTATGCCCGCAGGAGCAGGTGACCTTGGCCGACATGTAGTCGGGGTGGATACCCTTTTTCATGATCCATCTCCGGAATCAACGAAAAGTGGGCTGCGGGTCCTGATCGTCGCAGAACTCTGGAGCCCACTCTTCAGCCGCGAGGAATATAGAAATTGCCGGGGGCGAGTTCAAGCGCGCCGGCGAGGAAGCGCGACGAGCCCGAGCGTAAGGAGCAGAGCCGTCCACCCGGCGAGATCTCCAGTACGCGAATACCAGGTGCGGATGTCACTCGTGTAGATCGTCTCGCTTCGGACGGCGTCCTGAAACAGTTCCGTGCGACCGTAGATTCGACCGAGCGGATCCACAAAGAGTGAGAAGCCCGTGTTGGCGGCCCTGGCGACCCCGATACGATTTTCGATCGCCCTCATGACCAGGTGCGCCGGATGCTGCCAAAGCGCTGCCGTTCTGGTATGCAACGGCTCCCTGCCAAACCACCCGTCGTTGGTGAGGTTCAAGAGAAAGTCCGCCCCCTCCAAGCGAAAACGGCGAGCGTGGCCCGGATAGGTGGACTCGTAACAAATCAGGACGCCGAAACGGTGGCCGTTCTCCATTCGGCCGAGGGGCCAATCCACACCCTTCCCGTAGGAATCGACACCGGTGCCCCCCTCCAACCACCCTCCGGGCCGGAACGGCACGCTCTCGACCAAGGGCACGAGCCGGTGCTTGTCGTAGCGGAAGTCCGTGAGCCCTCCGTCCCGTCCCGTCATGAAGGCGGAATTCAGCGGGATCGGATCCCCCCCTACCCCCAGGCTCTCCCCGATCCCGCCGAAGACGACCGGCGCCGTCCATTGCTCCGCGGCCTCCAGGACCTGCTCCCGCAATGACTCATCGGACTCGATCGGTCCGAAGAAGGTCACTTCCGGCCAGACCACGAGGTCCGGGGAGAACCCACGCCCCTCGGGGATCAGGCGCGCCAAGGAGGCCCTCGTGCTGTCGTTGCTCGCGACTCCATCCAGCCGGAACGGCGCCCCGACGTTGGGTTGAACGACGGAGATCTCGCCCACGGCTCGGACAGAAAGGGTGCCAGCCCGCCAGTATCCCCAGGCCGCGGGCACCCCCAAGACGAGCGTGAACGCCACCGCCCAGCGCGCCGACGGGCGGGCTCCATCCCGTTCCCGAGCGGCCCGTACGGCTTCGGCCAAGAGCCCATTGAGCAGCGCGAGCCAGAGCGTGATTCCCCGCGCACCCACGAGCTCGGCCGCACCCACGAGTTCAGGGTAGCCGGTGAGCGACGTCCCGAGACCCAACCACGGGAACGCCAGACCCCCCGGGGCATGCGCCCGCAACCACTCGAGCGTCGTCCACGTCAGGGGCAGCCCGAGCCAAAGAGGGATCCCCCCTCGATGGGTCAGGCGATGGAGCGCCCACGTGAAGCCCCCGGCTCCAAGCGCAAGAACCATGACAACGCTCAGGTAGGCCGGGACGGCCCACCAGGTGAATGCCGCCAGGGCCAGAGGGATCCAGTAGAGAAGCAGCCCGAAGTAGAGCACACCAAACCAGACTCCGCCTCGGAATACCCGGCCGGATTCGTCGGCTCGGTCCGCCACCCACACGGCCAGCGGCACGAGGGCTACGAACGACGGAATCAGCAGATGGAAGGGAGGAAACGCGCTGACCGCCAAGAGAGCCGATACCGCCGGGATCAGCCGATCGCCCCGCTGCGGGATCACGCCATCGAGGGCGGCCACGCCCGAAGCGCGCCCCAGGCGAGTCCCGCATGAGCTGGAAGCAGCACCGCCACAACCTCACCATTGACCTGATCGAAGCCGGGCAGCACCTGAACACACAAGCCGGCGATGGCTACGGCGCTCACTACCTTGGCCACGGCATCGACGCGTAGGCGGGCCCAGACGCCCGCCCGCTGCCGGTGCCCGTTCACACTCAGCGCCTCTCGAAGGAGTACTCCCGCCAAGACCAGAGAGACGGGATTCGCCTGGAAGGCGTTCTCGTTCAACGCCCAGAAGACGTGATCGGTGAAGAACCACGACAGTAGCAACCCGGTGCCCAGCAGGCCGACCGTGAAGCTCCACACGGTTCCCGACAGGGCGAGTGCCCACCCGCTCCACCGCTTTCCTTCACCCGCCATCCAACCCAAGCCCGCGAAGAGTGCGCCGAGGGCGGCACCCAACAGGAGCGAAAGGGGCAGGAAGTCGGGAGCCGACAGTGGCAGGGGGTCACGCACGGCTTCGACCACCTGCACGGCCTCGCCGAGCAGGGGACCCGACTCTCCCTCCGCATTCACGATCCGGACACCATCGAGATGCTCCTTGAGACGCAGCGGGAGGAACATCTCCTCCCAAGCGGAGATGGTCTCGTCACCGCGATTCCCGACCACGAATTGGATCCCGGCGTAGGGAGCCGGGGCGGATTGGAGCAGTCGGGCGGTGTGCCATCGATACGTCGTCCCCGTATCGATGTCTCCGGTGGCCGCACGGATCTGTCCTCCGAGGACACGGTCCAGAACGTCACGCACCCGGGTCGAGCAGTTGTCCCGATAGTAGTCGTAGCGATAGTAACGGTTGGCCTCGGTATCGAGATCCTGCACGAGAACTTGAAGCTCGAGGCGCTCGGCGGGCGTGAGGTTCACGGGTTGGATCCACACATCGCGGTTTGCCGCGCGGTATACGGAGAGCCACGTGGTGGCCGGGAAGCCGCGCATGGAGTATCGCATCCGCCCTCGCGCCAGACGGGGGATGAAATCCGCGTCGTTGAAGTCGAAGATTCCCCAGTTGTACGCGACCTCGGTTCGAGCGCGATTATCTCGCACGACGAGGGCATTGTGGCTGAAGCGCTCCCAGATGGCGTCCCCGGGGCCGATCGTCATCAGGAAGACTTCGAGGTGGGAGCCAGGTGGGCCCTCCGACTCGACACTGGAGGGATCGCCACCGGCCGGCACATCCTGGGCCCCGACCGGAACGAAGCCCGCCACCGTGGTCAGGGCCACCAATACCGCCCATAGGCCCCGCAACTCAGCCCGCGCCAAGCTCGATCTCCCGTCCCTCCTCGGCTGATCGATAGGCCGCCGCAATGACTTCCATCAGGTGGACCTGCTCCACCGGAGCAGGGAGGTCGCCTTCACCAAGTACCGCCCGCAGGAATTGATCCAGAAGGCGGCGATACGCGTTCTTGAAACGATTTTCGCCGCCCCGAGGCTTGGGTTGGCGCGGCGTCACGTTCATCGGCCGTCCCCCCAATTGCTTGTGGATGTTCAGCGGACGTAGCGAGCCCGACCCCTCGGTACCCATCACCCTGGCATAGTGCCGATCGGCCTCCGCGAAGAAATTCCAACTCACCTCGAAGCTGAACGCGATACCGGACTCCGACACGGCGAACACGGTGGCTGCTTCCTCCACCTCGCCCTCCTCCCCCCGGAAGATGGCGGACACCCTGGTAATCCGCGGATAGCCCACGAGCCAGAACGCGAGGTCCAGGACCTGGACGCCCAAGTCCATGAGTGCCCCTCCTCCCGCCTCTTCCTGCTTCTGACGCCACGTAGAGCGCACGGCCGGCATCTGCCGCGTGAGTGAGTTGGCTCGCACCGCGTAGATGTCGCCCAGCTCGCCCCCGGCCACGAAAGACGCGAGGGCTCCGACGTCGGCGCGGAATCTGTGATTCATCCCCACTGCGACATGCCGCCCCGCGGCGGCCGCGGCGTCCAACACCCTCTGGACGCCCTCGGCACTCATCCCCAAGGGTTTCTCCACCAGGACGTGCTTACCCCGCTCCAATGCCTCGACCGCAAGCGATTCGTGCAGGTGATTCGGCGCGCAAATCACTGCAGCCTGGATCTCGTCGTGCGCTAGGATCTCTTCGTCGGACATGACGTGCGGCACCTCGAAACGCGCCGCGAGCGACTCCGCCTTCAGAGTATCCGGATCGGAAACGGCGATGACATCGACATCGGGTCGTTCCGAAAACATGGGAAGATGCACAACCTGTGTGACCGACCCGACGCCCAGAATGCCCACGCGCACGGATTCGTGACCCTGCTCGGACGCCAGGTCCAACTCGGAAGTCACCGGTCCTCCCCCTCTACCAGCCCGCCCCAGATGAATGTCAGCCCCCCCCCGAACTCCAGATAGTTGAGATCACCGAGCACTTCGAGCTTGGATAGTCCGTGAATCCGGATACGATCCGTGAGCGGGTACTCCAAGCCCACGTGAAGGTTGAAGCCCGCGGACACCGAGTCGAGCAGGTCCTCGACGAAAGTATCGTCGATCGATGCACCGGCGCCGTTGAGGAAGTGCCCGGACACCCCCACTCCCGTCAAAAAGAACAGGTCCAGAGGTGTGGCCCACACGTAATGGCCATCCAAGCTCACGACGACGTCGGTCCGGTCTATGACGCCGAGATCGAACCCACCTGCTGGAACGGTCCCTCCCTGCGTCGCGGTGAGCGTGCCGAGTCGAGTCTCGAACTGAGTCACCTCGCTCCGGGCCATCTCGGAGGTCCAGTACTTCACCCCCGGCATGAGCCGGAAGCCGGGCCCGAAGAACCCCAGATCGAATCGTACTCCCAGGGTCCGGGTGTTCTCGACGTTGTCCGCGTAGAGATACCCGAGGTCGAAGGAGACACCCCGGAACGAGAGGTTTTCATAATCGAAGTCCACAACCTCCTGTGCCGGCGCTTGGTTGGGCACGCCCGACATCGCGACCACGCTAGCCACCGTCGCTGCCACCATCCTCATGACACTCACACACGTCGTCATCCGCTCGTCACCTCCGTGTCGAAGCCTGGTTCTCGATCGTCAATTCGGCGCGCGACCTCGAGAGGTCTGTGACCGCGCCGCGCCTCCTCAACAGACCTCCAGTGCCGCCGCCCGCACGACTTCGAGAGTCTCGTCGATTACGTCGGCCGTGTGCGCCGTGGAAACGAACCCGGCCTCGAACGGCGATGGTGCAAGAAACACACCGCGCTCGAGGCACGCCCGATGGAACGCCCGAAACGTTTCGAGGTCGGCCGCCTGCGCGTCCTCGAAGGAATGGACGGACTCCTTGCTGAAGAACACTCCCCACATCGATCCGACGGAGCATCCGCTGGCCCCGATCCCCGCTTCGGTCAGCGCAGACACCACGCCACGGGACAGGCGCTCGGCACCCTGGGCCAGCTGATCGAACGGGTCCTTCTCTTCCAGATATCGGAGTTGCGCGTTTCCGGCGGCCGTCGCCAGCGGGTTTCCGGACAGCGTGCCGGCCTGGTACACCGGGCCGGCAGGCGCCACCTGCTCCATGAGCTCGCGGCGACCACCGAACGCCCCGACGGGAAGCCCTCCTCCGATGACCTTGCCCAACGTGGTGAGGTCGGGCTCGATCCCGTAGCGCCCCTGCGCGCCCCCGGCGGATACCCGGAACCCGGTCATTACTTCATCGAAAACGAGGAGCGCTCCGTGCCGCTCGGTTATCGCACGAAGCCCCTCCAGAAAGCCGTCGATCGGCGGAATCAGTCCCGAGTTGCCCACTACGGGCTCGACGAACACGCAGGCAATGTCGTCCCCCCGCTCGCCGAACAGCGTCTCGACCGCGTCGAGGTCGTTGAAGGGAACCACCAACGTCTCGGCGGCCACCGCTTCGGAGACGCCGGGGGAGTCGGGGAGACCGAGCGTGGCCACGCCACTCCCGGCCGCCACGAGAAAGGCGTCGGCGTGTCCGTGATAGCATCCCGTGAACTTCAGCATCAGGGGACGGCCGGTGGCCGCCCTCGCCAGCCGAAGCGCGGTCATGGTCGCCTCCGTGCCGCTGTTGACGAGCCGGACCATCTCAACGCTCGGCACCAGCCGGACGATGCGTTCCGCCAGCTCCACTTCGGCCTCCGTCGGGGCCCCGTAGGACGTCCCCCGTGCGAGTTGCTGCTGCACGGCTTCCGTGACCACCGGATGGGAATGACCGAGGATGAGCGGACCCCAGCTCAAGACATAGTCCGCGTAGCGGCGACCCTGGGTGTCATAGAGGTAGGCGCCCTCCCCGCGCTCCACGAAGAAGGGCTCACCCCCCACCGAACGGAAGGAGCGCACGGGAGAGTTCACCCCACCGGGGATCGAGGCCTGAGCCCGAACCCACAATCCACCCGTTCGATCCATTATCCGCTTCCCACCGGGGGTCGGTTGGTCATTCGCCCTCGACCACACGTGCGATGAGGTCGTACTCCTCCGCGTCTTCGATCCTCACCGTCACGAACCGTCCGGGTGCGAGCCCGTCGAAGGGACGAACGTGGGTGACACCGTCTACGTCGAGGGCCTGCCCGACCGTGCGAGCGACGCCGACCGGGCGACCACCCGCATCCGCTCCGAGCGGGCCGGGGTCATCCACGACTTCATCGACCAGAGCCCGGAACAGCCGTCCGATCAGTTCCTCGTTGCGCTCGGCCGAGATCATCCGTTGAACGTCCATCAGCCGTTCGAGGCGCTCCCGCTTCAGAGAGTCCGGTATCTGGTCGGGCATCTCCGCCGCCGGAGTGCCGTCCTCCACCGAGTACGTGAACGCGCCCACCCGATCGAAACGGACCTCCTCGAGGAGGTCGAGCATGTCGGCGAAATCGTCCTCGGACTCCCCTGGGAATCCCACGATCACGGTCGTACGCAACGTCACGTCCGGTACGGCTTCCCGGATCCAGGCCACGCGCTCCCGTATGACCCCCTGCCGCTCGGGTCTACGCATCGCCTCGAGCATCCTGTCACTTCCGTGTTGAAGCGGCATGTCGAGATAGGGCAGGACGACATCTTCCTGGGCCATCAACTCCACGATCTCACGACTGATGCCCGATGGATACATGTAGAACAGGCGCAGCCACGCCACGTCCGTCTCGGAAACCAGGGCCCGCACCAAATCGGGTAGGAGTGGTGCCGAACGATCCTTTCTCTTCAGGTCCCGGCCATACCACGTCGTGTCCTGGGAGATGATGTTCAATTCCTTCACGCCCTGCCGAGCCAGGGCCTGAGCCTCAGCGACCAGCTCCGGCAGCGGCGCAGACCGGTGCAGTCCACGGAAGCTGGGGATGGCACAGAACGCACAGGTGTGGTCACATCCCTCGCTGATCTTGAGAAAGGACGTGTGAGGCGTCTCGGTAGAAAGGATCCGAAGCGGCCGCTCCATCGTCGAGACGCCCTCCAGCGAATCGGGGAGAAAGCCACCGCGCCGGAGCTCGGGGATCAGAGATGCCATCTCGGCAAGGCCCAGGAAGAGGTCCACTTCGGGAATCTCGGCACTGAGCTCGTCCTTGTACCGCTGAACCATGCATCCCACCGCGACCACCGCGCGGACGCGGCCCTCCTCCTTGAGCCGGCACGCATCCAGGATGGTCTCGATGGACTGCTCCTTGGCCGACTCGATGAAGCCGCACGTGTTCACCACAACCACGTCTGAACGGCTGATGTCGGATGAGACACGGGCGCCGTGTCCCACCAGCGCCGCCATCATCTTCTCCGAATCCACGGTGTTCTTGTCACAGCCGAGCGTCACCAGGCCCACCTGGGGGCCGTCGGGCGGGCCAACGGGATCGATCGAAAGCCTCACCGCCTCCACGTCTCTCCCCACGTCGGATCGGATCGGATCAGGAGCCAGGGGAAAGACCGGTAAGGCCCTGGTCTTCATCCCGGGACCACCGTCGCGCCTTCGGGGGGCGTCATGATCCGTGCTCCCGAGGGTGGCACGAATCGAAATTCTTCGTCCGAGAGCCGGAGGTTCACGCGGATGTCCGTGAGCCGGACCCGCCGAATCGTTTCGTTCGTGTCGTGGATGTCCAAGGCCGTGATCAGGGAACTGTCGACATCCAACCAGACGACCGCGGATCGGAAGCTCGCGGACCGTGAGCCCCCAGTCTCCCTCGGCTTCAGCGCGATCTTGTGGGACACGCCCTCGCCCATCGGCTCTCGGCCCTCATACACCGCCTCGAACCGCCCGCGCGGATCGTCCAGAAAGTTCTCGTAGAAGTTGAATCCGCCCCCGTAGCCCTCCGCCGAAAAACGCATCACTTGCCGCTCATCCTGGCTGGGGTAGAAGGTCCAGGCCGACTCCCCGTCCACGACCACCAGATCGCCCTCTGGATCGCTGAAGCGCATCGAAAACCGGTCGGGCCGCTGTTGGCAGACCGTGCCCTCCCCCGACCGTGTCTGGCCGAGGAGCG
The DNA here is from genome assembly GCA_039590375.1 of Gemmatimonadota bacterium. Classification (GTDB taxonomy): domain Bacteria; phylum Gemmatimonadota; class Gemmatimonadetes; order Longimicrobiales; family Gaopeijiaceae; genus UBA822. Next base: position 29,188 of record JBDHFN010000008.1, on the reverse strand, counting down.
TCAGTTCGATCGACTGTTCGAAGTGGGCACAGAGAGTCTCGAGGCCATAGTAGCGCTCGCTGGCGGCGTACAGCACTCGGTAGGCTTGGCTGTCCTGGCCGCGGAGCGAACGTGGCGCCGAGACGAGCGAGGCCAGCAGAAGCGAATATGTCAGGATGCGGGACGGCTCATTCATGCGCCGTCCATACACGGTGGGCGGCGGGCCCGTTCCGAGGGAGGACCGCTTGGACCGTGCGTCATCACACTCCGCGGTTCGCGCAAATCGACTCCAGCTCGTCCAGCCCCACCAGCACCTCTCTGGCCTTCGAGCCCTCGGAGGGGCCCAGAATCCCAGCGTCGTGAAGTTGATCCACGATACGGGCGGCCCGCCCGTACCCGATCTTGAGCTTCCGCTGGAGGAGAGACGTCGAGCCCTGTTGGTGCTGCACGCACACTTCGCCCGCGGCACGGAATAGGTCATCCCAATCCCCCGCGCCCACATCGCCGACCGCCATCTCGGCCTCCTGCTCGAAGGCCCGCATCTGTTCCAGGATGTCCGATTCCGCCGCCGCCTCGGTTTCGTCCAACGCCCTGTTCTGCAGCTCAACCTGATCCCTGTACCAGGCCATCATCCGATCGGTCTCCGCCGTGGAGATATAGGCGCCCTGAATGCGGACGGGCTCACTCGAGCCCGGTGGAAGGAAAAGCATATCACCGTTGCCGAGCAGGCTGTCGGCGCCGTTCTGGTCGAGGATGGTGCGTGAATCGGTCTTCGACGCCACGCGGAAGGCGATGCGGGAGGGAAAATTCGCCTTGATGAGGCCGGTGATGACGTTCACGCTCGGCCGCTGAGTGGCGACGATCAGATGAATTCCGATGGCCCGGGCCTTTTGAGCCAAATAGGTGAGCGGCTTCTCCACCTCACTCTGCACGGTCATCATGAGGTCCGCCAACTCGTCGACCACCACCACGATGTAGGGTAGGATCCCCTCACTGTAGATCCACCGGTCCGGATCGTCGTCGGAGCCCCTCGGCTCGGAACGTCGAACCGTCCCGCCCTCCTCCACACGCTCGTTGAACTCACCGATCGACCGCACCCCATTCGTGCTCAACAGGTTGTACCGTCGATCCATCTCCAGTACCGCCCACTTGAGAAGCCCGGCGGCATCGCGTGGGTCGGTCACCACCTTGTGGCGGAGGTGCGGCAGCAAACGGTAGGTCGAGAGCTCCACCATCTTGGGATCGACCATGAGGAGCCTCAGGGTCTTGGGCGTGTGGCGATAGACCAAACTCGTAATGATCGTGTTGAGACAGATCGACTTGCCGGACCCGGTGGCGCCCGCGATGAGGATGTGGGGCATCTCGCGGAGATCGGCCACGTAGGGCCTTCCGTTGAGGTCCTTGCCGAGCGCCAGCGGGAGCGCGGCACGACTCCCTTGGTAGGTCGGTGACTCCAGTATGTCACGAAGGCGAACCACCTCGGCCTTCGGGTTGGGGATCTCCACACCGACGGCGCCCTTCCCGGGGACCGGTGCCACGATCCGAATACTCTTCGCCTTCATCGCCAGAGCCAGGTCGGCGTCGAGATTGGCGATCTTACTCACCTTCACCCCCGGCGCGGGAATGACCTCGTACTGCGTGACCACGGGACCCGTCGTGCGGCCGCCGATCTCGCCCTCGACGTTGAACGTCCGAAGCTTTTCGATCAGAACTTCGCCCAACGCGTCCAGCTCCCGCTCCATGTCGTGGCGATGCTCGTCATCGGCGGCGGACATGAACTCCATCGGAGGGAGACCGGTCGCGGAGAAATCCCCCTCCGCAAACGGGTCGAGTGATGTGTTTTCCTCATCACCGCCCCCTGCGTCTCCGTGCTCCTTGGCTCCGTGCTCCGTCTCATCCAAGCCCTCTTGCCGGTCCCCGATCTGGCCGACCACCTCCAGCTGTCCGTCGTAGGGATCTCCGTCGGAGGGGCCGGTACCGAGTTCATCGAGGCCGTCCTCCGCGTCGGACGCTTCATCGCCCTCCAGGAGATCCATCGGCGGCGTTCGCTCCCGCCGATCTCTCGATCGCTCGTCCCACCAGGCCTTGAAGCGCTCCCCCAGGGCGAGGAGGCCACGAGCTCCGCGCGCCAATACTCCCGTCCCCTGCGCCATGCCGTGCGCGAGGGAGCGGAGCGGATTCCACCCCAATGTGCCCACGGACAGAACCACGAGGAGAAGCAGAATGAAAAGGACCGCCCCCAGGAACCCGAAGGCGGTCATGAGGGGAGGGGCCGCCAGCTCACCCCATCGGCCTACCGTCACGGGATCCTGCTCGAGGATTCCGAGGCCGACCGGCACGACCAGCAGGAGCCCCCCCACGAGAATCGAGAGGCGCGCCGACCATCCTACGGACAACCAGTCGCCCGCCCGGAGTCCGCCCAGAAGGAGGAGCCCAGGCAGAAAGAACGCCGCCACCCCAAAAAGGGTGGTGAGAACGCGCTGCACGGTCTCCCCGACCACGCCCACCATGTTCCCGGACGGAAACCATTCCCCGCCCCTGGAGCCGAGCACCGATACAGGGATGAGCGCGGCGAGAAGGAAGAGGGCCAACGCCAGCAGGCCGGCGGCCATGATGTCCCGCTGCTGCTTCTGCGACAGCATCTACTTGTCGGGCCCGGAAGACCCCGCGTCCCGGGAAGGCACCTGGATGACCCGATCGTCCATCTCGGGCACGACGGAGTGGCGATCGATATCGGCGCAAACCTCCAGGTCGTCTCGAAGTCCGATCTCGACCAGGCGCTGGCCGGTCGTAGTCGATGCAAGAAAATGAGCGTTGACGCGGAAGGTGACCGCGATCTCCACAGCTCCCATCGCGGCGTCGTTCAGTTCGATTTCGCCGTCCGTCGCCGTTCGAATTCGGTGCACCAGCGCTCCCGCACAGACGGCGTCATCGAGAGAGAAGAGTCCCTCCATTCCGGCGCAGACGATGATGAGCGAATCCGCCTCCATCGCTACGGCCGCGACCGCGCTCAGATTCGTGAAGCTGCAGATCAGGACCCGCGGCGCATCTTCGACCAGGAAGAAGGCTCGAGTCCCATTCGTGGTGCTCATCACGAGCCGCTTGCCCGCCACCGTATCGGCCGAGAACTCCCGGGGAGAATTACCAAGGTCGAATCCCTCGATCTTGAGCCCGCGGGACTCACCGCACAGAATGGTGTCCTCCCGTCCAAGGGAAGACGCCAACTTGATCGCCTCCTCCGTCGAGGGAGCCGGATAGACGCCCTGGGCGCCATTGTCGAGGGCCTCCACCACCGAGCTCGTCGCGCGGAGGACATCGATCACCACAACCGTACTCCCGGTCAGATCGGGCAGCGGCGCGGCCGGCTCGAAATGGACATCGATCTTCATCAGTCGCCGGCCTGCTTCGCTAGAAATCGGTCTACGAATCCGGTGTCCACTCCACCGGCCATGAATTCCTCATCGCTCGTAATGTCGCCGAGGAACGGAATCGTAGTGCTGATTCCCTCGATCACGAAGGACTCGAGCGCATGCCGCGCCCGCACGATGGTCTCTTCCCGATCCTTGCCGCTGACGATCAGCTTGGCAAGCAGGGAATCGTAGTACGGCGGTACCTGATAACCGCTGTACAGATGCGTGTCGAGCCGAACGCCGGGTCCACCGGGAGGGTGAAACGTCGTGATCGGACCCGGAGACGGCGCAAAACCCCGTTGGGCGTCCTCGGCGTTTATGCGAAACTCGATCGCATGCCCTCGCACCTGGGGGATCTCGCTGGGGAACGACAGTGGCTCGCCGGCAGCCACTCGAATCTGTTCCTTCACGAGATCGAGTCCCGTCGTGACCTCCGTGACCGGATGCTCCACCTGAATCCGCGTGTTCATCTCGATAAAATAGAAGGATCCCTCGGCATCGACGAGGAACTCGACGGTACCGGCCCCCACGTAGTCGATCCCCTTGGCCGCGAGCACCGCCGCTTCTCCCATGGTCTTTCGCAGTTTGGGCGTCAGCACCGGCGAGGGGGCTTCTTCGATCAGCTTCTGATGTCTGCGCTGAATCGAGCAGTCTCGCTCACCGAGGTGGACCACCCTGCCATGCTGGTCACCGAACACCTGGAACTCGACATGCCTCGGTTCGACGATGCATTTCTCGAGGTAGACATCCGGATCGTCGAAGGCGGCTCCCGCCTCGGTCTGGGCCGCCTGGAACAGGTCCGCAAAGCTTTCGGCATCGGGAGCGATGCGCATCCCCTTCCCCCCTCCCCCCGAAGACGCCTTGATCATGACCGGGAAACCGATCTCGGTTGCGACCCTCTCAGCCTCGACGGGATCCGATATGACGCCGTCCGACCCGGGTACGGTGGGCACACCGAGATCGATCATGGTCCGACGGGCAGTCGCCTTGTCACCCATCGACCGGATCTGATCGGGGTTCGGACCCACGAACACGATATCCGAACGCTGACAGATCTCACTGAACTCGGCGTTCTCCGCCAAGAAGCCGTACCCCGGATGGATGGCCTCGGCCCCGGTCACGTCCGCGGCCGAGATGATCCGGGGGATGTTCAGATAGCTGTCCCTCGCGGGTGCCGGCCCGATGCAAACGTCCTCGTCCGAAAAGCGGACGTGCAGGGACTCACGGTCGGCCTCCGAGTACACGGCCACGGTCTTCACGCCGAGTTCGTGGCACGCCCGGATGATCCGTAGAGCTATCTCGCCACGATTGGCGATCAGTAGCTTCTTGAACACTCAGCGTACCTCGGGAAGGCTGTTCAAGAGGTACAGTGGGCCGCCACCCGTGCCAACGCACGGGTCCCCGGGATGCCACGGCCCCGGATATCCAGGGGCCCCGGGGCCTCCATTACTGCGAAACGCGAAACAGTACCTGGCCAAATTCGACCGGTTCGCCATTCTCGACACAGATCTCGCGGATGACGCCCGAGACCTCACACTCCAGCTCATTCATGAGCTTCATGGCCTCGATTATGCAAAGCGTGTCACCCGGCGTGACCGAGGCGCCCAATTCGACGTACGAGGCGGCATCCGGCGCGGGGGACCGATAGAAGGTGCCCACCATCGGAGACTTGATCTCGGTCAACCCGGAAGCCGCCGAAGCAGTCGCCGGGGACGGAACAGGTCCCTCCGGTACGACGGCTGGCGCGGGGGGGGTCGCCCGCGGAGCCGATGGCGCGGGGCCGGCCGGTGTCTCCAGCACACCATGGCCTGAAGGCGTTTTCGCGAGCCGGATACGCGTGCCTCCACGTTCGATCTCGATGGAGTCCACGCCGCTCTTGTCGAGCGCCTTGATGAGGTTCTGGACGAACTCGAGATCCATCATGACGACGCACGAGTCAGGTACTTTTCTTCCCGTCGATCGACCTTGACCACCTCTCCCTTTTCGATGAAGAGCGGCACCTGAATCACCGCCCCGGTCTCCAGAGTCGCGGGCTTCGTCCCACCCTGCGCCGTGTCACCCTTGAAGCCAGGGTCCGTCTCGGTGACAAGCAGCTCCACGAACTGGGGTAGTTCGACGCTGATGACCGTACCGGCGTGGACCAGGCCCTCGCACTCCATGTTCTCCTTCAAGAAACGCAGCTGGTCGTCGCCCAGCATGTCTCCCGAGATCGGGATCATCTCATAGGTCTGCTGGTCCATGAAGTGGTAGAGCTGCCCGTCCGAATAGCTGTACGTTACGGGGCGGCGCTCCAGTCGCACGTCGGTCACCTTCTCGCCGGCGCGATAGGTCTTGTCCACCACTGCGCCCGTGAGAACGTTCTTGAGCTTTGTCCGGACGAACGCTCCGCCCTTACCAGGCTTCACGTGTTGGAAGTAGATGATGGTCCAGAGCTGGCCATCGATATCTAGCACCAAGCCGTTACGAAAATCCGCGGTCGAGGCCATAAGACCTTGTCAGTCGAAAGAATGTGGAAGGCCGAAGAGCCTTCGGCGCTACTCGCCTGTGATTCGGGCCACGAGCCCTCTAAGCGCTAGAAGATAGCCCTGAGCCCCAAAACCTAGAACCACCCCGGCGGCTACCGGCGAGAGATAGGAATGGCCCCGGAAATCCTCTCGAGCCGTCGTATTGGAGATATGAACCTCCACGAACGGGAGCCCCGCGGCCACGAGTCCGTCGCGCAGAGCCACGCTCGTGTGGGTCAGCCCTCCAGGATTGATCAAGAAACCGTCCACCCGTTGGCCAGCCTCCTCCAGGAAGTCGAGAATGGCGCCCTCCGAGTTGGATTGGAGAGTCTCGACCTCCACACCCAATTCGGAGCCGAGTGATTCCACGGCACCGTTGATGTCGTCCAGCGTCTCGGTTCCGTACACGTCGGGTTCCCGACGCCCGAGCAGGCCGAGATTGGGACCGTGGATGAGTGCGATGCGCACGTTCTGGTCTCCCTGTCGACTAGATACCTGGTCGGTCCTCTAGAGCCGGTTCACTGAACGAAACGGTCGTCCTGCACACCATCTTCGGGATTACCGTCCGGCGCGAGCGACTCTATGGGAACCGTCACCCGGTGCGTAGGGGCTCCAAGGGAGCTTGGCTCGAGCGACTGCAACTCGGCCAGTCGCTTGTGCAGGGTCTCGTTGTCCGGATCAATCGCGATCAGCTTACGGTAAACCTCGATCGCCTTGTCCGGGGCCCCTTGACTCGCATACAGCTCGGCGAGCGTTTGAGTGTGAATCTCCCCACCCGCCGGCAGCGCGTCGTCTCCGTCGGGCGCCAGCGAAAAGACGGGCACGATCGACCGGGCGGCGCCATCTTCCGGCGGGGCCGGGGCAGCAGCGGCATCGTCCGGCGCATCCGGCGCCAGTGACGCGATCGAAACGAGAGGACGGTCCGTCTCTGGCGCCAGCGAGGCGATCGGCACCACCTGGCGGTCTGCGTCGTCGAATAGCAAGTCGGCAGCAGCCGGTGGCGCGGTACTGGCGGCGTCCGCCGGCGCCAAGGAGGCGATCGGCACGACCGGACGCTCATCCTCAGCCGTGGCGGCGGCCGGCTGCTCCTCCTTCTTACTCGCCATCTTGTCCCGATAGGCCTGCGCCCGTTGATCATCGATCAACTCGGCGATGGCGGCACGCGCGAGCGAGTTCTCGCCGTCCAACTCCAGGACCCGCTCGAACGAGCGCATGGCCTCGTCCGGCTCTTGCCGGGAGCGGTACACCCAACCCGCCACCATATGGGCGGACGCGAAGTCGGGATGTACGTCGAGGCCCTCTTGGATAACCGCCAGCGCCTTGGCGAGGTTGCCAAGTCGGCGATGGGCGTCCGCCAGGGGTACGAACGCCCTTCCTTGCGGGTCCTTTTCCGACTTGTAGATCTCTTGTAACCGGTCGATCTGCTGATTCAGAGACTCGGACACACCGAAACTCCCCGGACGAACTGGAAAAAGACGAGGGACGTGCTCAAAGGGCTGCAGACGTGAGGAAGATACTGATTACGCCGAAATCGTGTCAACGAGAAAGGTTGAGGGAGCCCCACACCGACCATTACCTTTCTTGGCCTTTTTGGGTATGATCACGCGGATGTGATCGAGCACAGGACTCGCCGAGGAGCTGCCGTTTCATGATGCGTCAAATGCGGGAGAACACGAAGTGGATCATGCTGGTGACGGCGGTCGCCTTCGTGGGCCTAATGGTGTTCCAGTGGGGAATGGATATCACCGGGCGGAGCGGTCTCTCCATCGGCGAAATCGGTAGCGTCAACGGTACGCCAGTGTCGTACGACGCTTTCAATCAGACCTATCGCTCGCTCTACGATCAGGTTCAGGCCTCGCAGGAGGATCCCGTCACGACCCAACAGGTGAGCGACATCGAGGACGCGGCGTGGGACGAGGTCGTCAATCAGGTCCTGATCCGCCAAGAGCTGACGCGGCGAGGCATCGTGGTGACCAATGAGGAATTGCTGACCGCCGCACGGTTGAGTCCGCCGCCTGAGTTCCAGACGAGCCCTGCGTTTCAGACCGACGGCGTGTTCGATATCCAGAAGTACCAGGCGTTCCTCGCCTCGCCCACGGTCGACGACCTGATGCTCCTCCAGTTGGAGATGTATTACCGGGACGTGATCCCCCGGAGCAAGCTCATGCGGCAAGTGTCCTCTGACCTGTACGTCACGGACGCCGCCCTCTGGGACGTATACCGGGACCGCAACGAACGGATCTCGGTCCGATACGTCGCTCTCAATCCCGCTCAGCGGGTTGCCGACTCCGTCGTAACCGTGACGCCTGAAGAGGTGAGCGACTATTACGACGAACATGAAGACGAGTTCGCGCTTCCAGCGCAGGCCACCGTCCGAGCGGTCGTCCTGGACAAGACTCCCACGCCCGAAGACACGGTGGCCATGGGAGAACTCGCGGCTGAGCTGAGGCAACGGATCGTCGACGGCGAGGATTTCGAGGACATGCTCGGTCAGCCCGGAGTCGGTGTCGGATCGGGAGACCTGGGTTGGTTTACGCGAGAGAGCATGCCCGCCGAATTCGCCGATGCGGCCTTCGCGGCCAGCGTGGGTGAACTCACCGAGCCGGTCAGAACCTCCTTCGGCTACCATGTGATCGAAGCGCAGGATCAGGCGGGAGACAGTATGCAGGCCCGCCATATCCTCGTCCCCTTTGCCCGTACCGAGGAGTCCGAGCTCGCGCTCCTCACACTTGCCGACTCACTGGAGGCGCTTGGCGAATCACGGACGTTGGCGGAGGCTGCTTCGACTCTGAATCTTGGCGTCGAAACCGCGTATCTGACCGTCGAGTTCGCGTTCATCGCCGGTGCCGGGCAGGTAGGAGAGGGCTCCGAATGGGCATTCGAGGAAGCCCTGGTCGGAGACGTCAGCCCTGTTCTCGAGACGAGGCAGGCATTCTACATGCTCGAGCTGTCCGAAATCCGGGAGGCTGGGGCGATCTCACTCTCCGACGCCCGCGGGTCCATCGAGCAGACGGTCAGAGCCGACAAGAAAGTGGAGCAAGCCAAGAGAGAGGGTGAGGAGATCGTCGCACAGGTTCGGGCTGGAGCGAATTTCGCTGAAATCGTCGAGCAACGAGGATTGGAGATCCAGGCTGCCGGGCCATACACCCGTGTGGACTTCGTGCCCGGCCTAGGGCGGCTGAACCCGGCCGTGGGAGTAGGGTTCGGACTGAACATTGGAGACGTGAGCAGTGCGGTGGAGGCCAACAACAACGTCTTCATCATCGAACTGGCCGACTACTTCGCGGCGGATACTACTGCCTTCGAAGATGGACGGCTGGCGCTACGGGATGAGTTGCTCGCGGTCGGCCAACAGAATCGCCTCGAGGATTGGCTCGAGGGCCTTCGCCAAGTGGCCCGCATCATCGACAGAAGGGATGAAGTCTTGAACGTCGATCCCGCGGACGCTCAGCAGCAACTGCCGCTGGTATTCTAGCCCGTCGGGGCCTCCTCCTCCTCCTCGGAGCCCGCATCCGACCCTTCCGACTCGGATTCTTGGGCTCCAAGCCCTTCTGCCTCAGACCCTGCCGGCTCGGGCGCCGCCCCTTCCCCCCCACTCTGGGGCGCGTCCTCGCTTGTGGGAACGCCCCCGGGGTGACTCTGGCCTGACGACGGCCCGGGGCTCGTGGTCAGTCGCCTGGGTCCTTCATCCGATTCATCCGAGGCGTCGGATGGTGAGGGAACCGCCCCTCGCTCGGGCTCGTCGTCCACGGCCTTGACTTCCTTTTCGATCTCTCTGATCGAGCCCTTGAACTCCCGTATCCCCTTGCCCAAGGACGAACCGATCTCAGGAAGCCGCTTCGCCCCAAAAAGGAGGAGGACCACAAGGAAGATCATGATCATCTCCCACATGCCGAGTCCACCGAGTCCCATGATAAATCCTCCGTTCGACGTCGTTCCCGATCAGATCCAGGAGCGCACAATAAAGGCCACGATCGCGATCCCCACCAATGTTAACACATTCAGGCTGAGCGTCAGTGGACCGATCGTCAACGCGACGACCACGAGATCGATGGCTAGCGGCCCGACCGACGCCTCGACCGACATGGTCAGAAAGCTCTTGGCGGGGCTGGCCGGAAGAAACGACTCAGCGAGTTGAGTGAGCAACCCACCGAGCAGAAGTCCGAGCACCTGCGTCCAAAGCAGGCGCTTGAAATTCCGCCCGTACGTATCGACTAGCATGCCTGATCACATCGGCACGGGTAGACGAGCGCTCGCCTCGCGACACCGCCCAAGCAATGGACCGACGGGGGGGTCCGCGGCATCAGCGATCACGGCCGACGGCGTAGGTCACGGCGTCCCTGAGCGCTTCCACCGCAGGATCCTCAGGAAGGCCATCGAGTGCCTCCCACGCACGCGCTGCGTACTGATCCGCCCGCTCATTCGCGTAATGCAGCCCTCCGCGGTCATGCACGATCTCAATCACCCGATCGATGTCTTCATCAGCCGGTTCCACCAGTGTGAAGAAATCCCGAATCTCGCGCGACTCCATCTCGGACACGTTCCTCAGGGCTCCGACGAGCGGAAGCGTCACCTTGCGTTCTCTCAAGTCGTGCCCCGTGGGCTTACCCGTCACCGCCTCTGATCCAGTGTAGTCCAGGAGGTCATCGGCAATCTGGAAGGCCATGCCCAGATCATGCCCGAACCGGGCCAGCGGTTCCCGATGTTCGTCGACGCCGGCGAGGCCGCCCATTTCACAGGCCGCGGACATCAGCGAAGCCGTCTTCGAAGCGATGAGCCGATAGTAATCGGCTTCGGTGAACTCCAGGGCATCGTAGGACGTGAGTTGTCTCATCTCACCGATGCTCATCTCGTTGGCCGCGTTCGCGAGCACCGCTACCGCATCCAACCGTCCGAGCCGGGTGAGCTCCGTGACCGAGCGACTGTAGAGGTAATCGCCCATGATGATGGCGATCTGATGTGTCCAGAGCGCGTTCACCGTGGGCAGGCCACGCCGCAGGACACTGTGATCGACGGCGTCGTCATGGACCAGCGTCGCCAGGTGAACCAACTCTACAACGGCGGCGAGCGTGATCGCATCGTCCGATGGGCTCCCTCCGACCCTGTTGCTGAGAAGGAGAAGCGTTGGGCGGAAGAGCTTACCACGCATGAGAAGCAGGTACTCGTTGATCTCCTCGATCAGATCGAAGTCCGAGACGATGATCCGCCTCAGATCGCCCTGGACCCCATCGAGCCGATCGGCAACGAGGTTCTGCACCGAGGACAGAGTCGGGGGCGGACCCCTCAGAATGGAGCTCTGCGCCGCTTCCATCACGGGGTCACCGAATTCGACATGGGTATCGATCGCCGGTCGCGGAGGTTAATCGCGAAGCGCCCGAAGGCGCTCGGTGACGTCCGCAAAGTTGATATCGATCGCGAAGACCCGGTCATAGAAGTCGAGGGCGGTGTCCTTGTCGCCCATCGTCTCATGCGCCAGCCCAATGTAGTAGTAAATGCCCACACGCTCCTCCTCGATCTCACAAGGGGCGTCGAGGCCGCGGCTGAGGGATCGGAGCGCCGCTTCGGGCTCTGACTTCTGCAGAAACGTCTGGCCCAGCATCTCATAGGTCGCAAGATGTTCGGAAGTACCCCGCAACACCAACTGGAACTCACTGATCGCCTCGTCCAGGAGGCCCATCTCCATATAAGCGGTGCCGAGATCGTAATGGGCCAGTGCATCGTTCGCATCGATGTTTTCCGAGACCTTCTCCCGGAACTGAGCCAACATTTTCTCGAAGTCGGCCTGATCGTCACCGGTCGGCTCTTCGTAGGGCACGACGAAGCGGGTGGATTTCTTTGCCGCCTGCGCATTCTCACCCAGAAGCACCGCACCGATGTCGACGTAGCCCTCTGCCGTCTCCGGTGGCGCTTCAGACCCCGGGTCCCCATTCGATCCGCCCGGGGCGTCACTGCCAGCCGTTTCAGCCGCATCCGTCGTCGCAGCTTCCTGCGCGGCCGTGGCCGCGGCGGCTTCCTCAGCTGCCCTGGCCGAGGCGGCCTCCTCGGCTGCGGCAGCCGCGGCCTCGTCCGCATCACCCGCTGCAGCATCGGCAGCGGCCTGGGCGGCAGCTGCATCCGCAGCTTCGGCGGCTTGAGCGGCCTCGGCTGCGGCGGCGTCCTGCTCGGCGGCCTGAGCGGCAGCGGCCTCAGCAGCTTCGGCGGCAGCCTGCTCGGCGGCGGCCTTGGCTGCGGCCTCGGCAGCGACCGCCGCAGCGGCATCTTCTGCTGCCTGGGTGTCATCGTCATCGTCGTCAAACGACATCAGGGGAAGGTCAACGGGACCGATCACCTCTACCTCGTCGGCAGCGGGCGGGCGGTGATCCTCTGAATCCTCCCCCTCTTCGCTCTGCTCCCGTCCAAATAGCGGATCGGCCGCAGCCTTCTCCAAGTCCAAATCGGGAGCCATCTTCCGAACCTTCGCGGCGACGCTATCGGCGAGATCACCCAACCCCTGCCGCTGCATGATGCGATAGGCGCCGACATACTGAGTGATCGCATCGTCCGCCCGATCATTCTGCTCGAGCTGACCTGCGAGCATCATGCACATCTCGTAGTCATCCGGGGCCAGATTTACGAACTCGATCAGCGCTCGGAGGGCTTCATCGAGATCCCCAGCGGCCTGCACCCTCTCTGCGTAGGTGACGAAGCTGGTTCTCGCATCGGTAATGAACCCCTGCCGCGCCCGGATCTGACCCATCTTGAGATGGATGCTGTATCGATCGGGGAGGTTACGCATCACCTTCTTACAGACGGCGATCGCGTTGTTGGGGAGCCCGGCGTCCATATAGAAGTCGACGGCTCGCTCGTAGAAGGCCACGGCCTGGGCCGCGCTCCCGATCTTGGTGGCTAGATCGCCCGCTCGATTGAACAGTGCGATATCGGGCGTGTCATCGGCCGACGAGTGGTCGATGGCCTTGCTGTAGAGATCCAAGGCCTTCCCCCATTGCTCGTCTTGTTCGAAGCGCCGAGCCTCTTCTTTTAGAATTTCAATCCTGCTCACAAATCGGCACTCATACTCGCGTCTGACTTGTCCCCCGGGCAGACAGATACTCTGACACGCGACGAGAGAGAAGACGGGATTCGTCCGGATTAAGGATTCTAAATCTGTCTCCAGCCGCCGGAAGCACAAGGGGATCTGGAATCATACCGATGACCTCGGTCTCGATGACCTGCCCACCCGCCGCCCCGACACGCTCTTCGATCGCATCGAACACATCGTAGGGAGACGTCGCCTCAGGGTCCTCTAGATTCATGGAAATCTGGAGCCGTCCTGCTTCGGGCAGCGCTATCGCCAACGCCCGTAGGTGCCCGAAACCACCCCCGGATTCACGGAGCCCTCTTGCGATCCCCTTGAGGGCATCCAACGACAATCCCTCCACAAAGACGTTCCACGCCAACATGACTCGACGCGCACCCACGCAGGTCGCTCCCGCAGTCGGATGTGGCCTGCCGGGCCACTGGGGAGCGGGCAGATCCGGCTCCCGGCCCTCCGGGAACCCCCCTTGGAGAGCTTCGAAGCCCCCGCGTCGTATGGAGGCGAGAGAATGATCGGATCGGGGCGATGTCCTTCCACGGAGCGCTTCTCCGTACAGATAGACGGGAACCCCCTCTTCCACCAACCGGCCCGCCACCCGCAACGCACTCTCTATGGCCGCGTCCATGGTCAGGTCGTGCAAAGGCACGAAAGGCAGTACATCCAGCGCGCCGATCCTGGGATGAACCCCTTCATGGGTTCGCAGGTCGATTCCCTCTATGGCGAAGCGGGCAGCCGCCACCGAGGCGGACTCGACGCTTTCCGGATCTCCGATATAGGTCACCACGGATCGATGGTGATCGCGATCCGCAGTCCAATCGAGCACCTCGACCCCCTCCCCCGCGATGACCCGGACCAACTCCTCGATCCACCCGAGATCTCTACCTTCGCTGAAGTTGGGCACTGCTTCGAGGACGGGCACCATGCTCACATGATAGAGAATGTCAAAACCCAAATGCAACGCCCCCCGGGCAGCGGGGGCCACCCGGGGGGACGCGCACGAAGGATCGATCGAGGGCCCTTCAGCGGAGGACCAACTGCGGATTCCCTCCCTGGAGCTGGTACGCCCAGTCGAAAATCATGAGATCTGCTCCGAATTGGTCCGTACCGAGCAACGTCACACGCAGGGCGCCGTAGCGCGTGACACCGTCACCCTCCACCACACGCCACATGTAGGTGAACTCTGGCTCGACCGCGATATCGAGGTGGCTGTATCCCGCCAACGGTGCGGTGGTCCAGTCCTCGCATTGCGGGTCCGCCGCAACGCCACACTTGAGTCCAGTAGTGAAGACGCCCTCTGGGAATACGTCCGCAGATGGCCCCGGAACCAGCCACCACCCCGAAGCGTCCGTCTCGAGACGAAAGTGTCTCGACGGGGACCCGCCTGCTACGATCGGATCCAGCTGATCGGATTCCGAAAAACGGAACCCGGACAAGTCCGGATCGTCCATGTGGGAGTACACCAGTTCGCCAGTGAAATCGGGTCGGGGCGTGCCGTCTGCAGCGCTACTCAGCGCGCTCTCATGGCCATAGAGGTCGACCGAAGACACCGCATAGCTGGAGGTCACGCCGTTCTCCGCCAGAGCATCCAGAAAGCCCGGTGAGTCCGAATGCCCCAGCAGCGTCTGGGTCGCATCCTGATCGGACAGCAGGTAGATCCGATATGCAGAAAAGGCGCTCGCCGAGCGCACATCGTCGTTCCAACGGAGGTAATTGGTGGCATCCAACGTGACCACCTCCAAGTCTGTGGGGACAGGCGGCGGGGAGAAGGACGGCACGGAGACCCTCACGGTGAGGTCCGAATCCGTCTCCACACCGGTGTCCGGATCCAGAGACGACACGAAGTAGTCATAGCTCACGCCGGTCACGATGTTCGTGTCCGTGTATTCACACAGTCCCTCGGAACAACTCGTCACCTCTGCGATGAGGAGAAACGACGCGTCCCCGACCCGCTTGCCGAAGACCCGAAAGGTCTCACCGTTCCAACCCGAAGCGAGCTCCCAGTAGACGGTCACGGCCCGATTGTAATAGCCGACGTCCAGCCCAACGGGTGGGGCGGGGCCATCAGCGGGAATGAAGATCGTATCGTCGTTTTGACAAGCCCCCAGGAGCACCGACCCCGTCAGTACAAGCACCCTTTTCCACATGATTCGCCTTCCTCGTCGGCGTTGAGTGGGACCCATCACGAGTCCTCCACGGCCTCACAACCACTACTCAATGCACAAGCGATACCAAACCTGGAATCCGCATGAAACCAAGGCTTTCAGCGGCGCGTGTGACGGAATTGTCCTCCACAGAGGACAAATCTGCAACGGCCGGAGACAGGAGGAGGGGCGAGGAGGAGGCCGGAGACAGGAGGAGGAGGAGGAGGAAGAGGCGTATTGGCGCCCGAGCCGAGCAACCTTCGGTTTCGCCGTGCCGCGTAGGGAGTCGCCCTAGAACGGGTTGGTGAGGTCCGTGCTGCGTTGATCGTAGTCGAACTTCAGGTCCCGATTGTCGGTGAGAGAGACCTCGAAGCGGAAGGACCAGTTTCCCGTCGCCGTTTGGAGGAAGTCGAAGTTCGCCTGCCATCGGTGCAGGTCTCTCGTCAGGCGAATCGTATGGTCCGTGAAGCTGCGATCGTCGATGTCGTACGAGGTTCGCCAGACGAGATCCCAGTTCTCCGTGGGCTTGAGACGGATGCCCATCTGCAGCAGCTGGCTCGCCTGCACACTCGGATCGCGGCTTCGGCGAAGAGAGTAGGAGAAGTTCGCGTTCCAGGCGCCGCTGCTCGGCCGCCGGGCGACTCGCTGAGGATCCTGACCGACGACATCGTTCGATCCCGCTCCCGGGATGATCGACGATTCGTCCGTGGGGCTGAGACCGCCAACGTTGTCGAGAAGCGGATCGAGATCATCGGTGTCCAGCAGGGCAGCCGCGGAGTCGGCTTCCGCCTGGTCGGCCGCGTCGCCCCCGCCACCGAAAACGCGGCCGATCGCCCGGACTATCCCTGAGTTGGAGCTCATCGCGAAAGAAAGATTCAGTTGAGACAGAAGTGGATCGAATATCCGGCGGTCCTCCCCGTTCCGGACCTCCGTGTCGAAGAGATCGTGTTCGACGGAAAGCTGGAGCCCGCGAAGAAGATCCGAGCTGATCTGGCTCCTCAGACGGGTCGTGGTGAACCCCTCCAGTCGCTGGCCGCTCTTTCGTGCCCGAACGAAGTCGTAGGTAACCAGGTTGGTGTTGAGAGCCAGCAGATTGATCACCCTCGAGGGCGGGAGTCTTCTCGGTCCACTCGGGTCCGGCTCCGCATCTATGAGAGACTCGATGGGTGCCTCCTGGAGGGCGAACAGCGAATCCGCCCTCGCATCTCGAATCGAGTCCGACGCCAGGAGATCTTCTTCCAAATCCAATCCAATCTCCTCCGGCTCGCCGGCGTCATCCTCGTCGCTCTCAGCTCGCTTGGCCTCGAACGTCTGATTGAAGCCGAACGTGACGATGTTCCTCGCGAAGGAGTTCGCCGACCCGAACACCGTCTCCTGAAGATCCGTAGCCACTGTCTTCGGCGCGTATGAGTAAGAGATCGACGGGACAATCTTATGCCGGATCGCTTCAAACCCTGCGAAGCCGCCATAATATCCGTAGATGTCGCTCCTCAAGGTGGCGCCAAAGGAGAGACGCCGCGGTCCGAACACGAAGCTCGACGCCTCGGGAATCTCGTCCGAACGCTTGGCGGCTCCCGAAAGCTGTAGGGTGGGCGTCAGCGTCGTGGATCCGATCAGACGCTGCTGATAGTTGAAGCCCGTGTTCCACGTGAGATCCGCGGTGGCGAGATCGACCAATCCGGTTGGGGGTGGCCCCAGTGTGTCGCCCGGAAACGCGATCGCGGCCGGAATGCGGAGGTTGGCCGTCTCCGTGACGGTCAACCCCTGTGACCACGACAGTGCACCCAGGTTGATACTGCTACTCATGCCGGACGACGTCCGAACCTCGTCGGCGAGGCTGCGCGTGAATAGGCTGTCGACCTGAGGTGCCCGTTCGACAGTGCTGCGCCGGTACCTGGCGCTGCCCGACCACGTGATGTTGTTGAAGAAGCGGGCGCGGTTACTCGGCGCGGGGAACAAGGTGATTGTCTTCAAAGACAGGTTCGCGGACGGAAGCGTCATCTCCACCCGGTCGTCACTCAGGAATTGCCGGCGGTCGGCGCTGACCGAGAGATCCCCCCAATTGAATCGGCGCCTCAGGCCACCCTCCGAGTTTATGGATTGCGTCACCTCCCTCGGATCGAACGAGTTTTGTCTCACGAAACTGGAGCTGGACGCGTACCGAGCGGAAACACGCACCGACGTCCGCTCATCGACGGTCCAGTCGTGTCGAGTGTCGAAGGAGAGCTCACGGCCCCCATCGTTTCTCCAGAAGCGCCTCACGTTCGCGGATCCCTGGAGGAATTTCTGCGTCACTCGGTACCGGAAGGCGCCCGTGAGAGCGGTAAAATTGTCACTCCACCAATCCCCTGCGACGGTGGCGTCGGCGTAGTCGTTGATGGCCCAGAAGAATCCCACGTTGGACACACGCCGGGAATGTCCGCGAGACGTACGCACAATGTCGTTGACGCCAAAGCGGGGCATGAGGATCCCGCTGTGCCTCCCCGAGTCCGTACTCTGGAAGATGAAGGGCAGCCAGAAGACGGGCACGTCATCGAAGTTGAGCGTCACGTTTCGCGCGACGAACCAGCTTCCGCCGATGGCCTTGAACTCCCGGGCGGCAAAGTGATAGTGGGGCTCGTCTTCTTCACAGGACGTGAAGTTGATGTCATGGCCGAAGACCGTATCGGCGAGGATCGCCGGAAGATCGCCATCCATGATCCAGGTCGCGCCCTGAGACATGGTCGTGTGCGCCTCGTATGCGGTCCCACGGTCAGCCCTGCGGTCGTAGATGATGTTGGAACTCCGGACCGGTTCTTCACCAGGTCGGTCCGTCACCGTCTCACCCGCCGTCCAGAGAAGTGAATCGGCCAGGTTGATCGTGTCTGCCGCCGTGACCGTCATACCGTCCTGGCGCAACTGGGCCGCCACATCATCGCTGCCGAGGAGCGTCATACGCTGAGTCTCGGCATTGAAGCGCGCTCCGCCACCGGTGTATTGGGACACGGAGTAGCCGGGCAAAGCGAGAAGCGCGGCCATGAACGAATCGGCCGCTTGTGGCGCCGGGGCTGGCGGCGCCACACGGGGCTGCCCCGGCGTCGAATCGTTTGCGAAGAGCGTGGAGTCCACGCCCGGCGGTCTGGAGAGGCTCCTCAGCCGTTCGAGCACCTGAATGCGGGCGGAATCGACCTCCTCCTCAGCCGGGTCCCCGACCTGGGCGGCAGCGGGCGCGGAGCGTCCAACCGTCACGACGGCAAGCGCTACCACCCAGAGTCCGAGGCGGCCGTAGGGCGGGCCTCCGCTCCTCATCCAGCCTCGACCCCTCCCTCCGGCGGCTCGCCGCCAATATCACGTTTCCGGCGTCTTCTGGTGATCACCACCGAGAGGAGAATACTGAATTCGTACAAGAGGATCAGAGGGACCATCATCATGGCTGTTACCGTGACGACATCACCCGGGCTGAGAAAGCTGGCCAACACGGTGATGATGACGATCGCGTGACGCCTCTTAGCCCGCAGAAACGCCGGCGTGACAAGCCCCAACGCCGATAGGATCATGATGACCACCGGTAACTCGAACAGGACGCCGAACGCCAGAAGTAGCTTGGTGACGAATCCGAGATAGGGACCGGCCTGGAGCACTTGGTCGAAGTAATCCTCTCCGAAAAACAGTAAGAACCGGAGCGTGACCGGAAGCGCTACGTAGTACGACATCGCCACGCCGGCGGCGAAAAGAATCAAACCCAAGTAAAGGGCTGGGATGATGGCCCTTTTCTCGTGCCGCTCGAGCGCCGGCGATAAGAACGCCCAGATCTGGTAGACGATGATCGGTGAGACAAGGATCACGCCGCCCAGGATCCCGACCTTCAGGATGAGGAAGAACGGCTCCGTCGGAGCAAGGAACACGAGCCGCTCATCCTCTCCCATCACGTCGTAGAACGGATTGATGAGAATGTCGAGAACGCCAAACCTCAACACCAGGATGAAGCCCACGATACTCCCGATGACGATCGCCACCAAGCTCCACAGGATTCGCCAGCGGAGTTCCTCCAGGTGATCGAGGAAGGGCATCTCGCCGCGGGAATTTCGAGTCATGATCGCCATTCTGGGTGGGCGGGCGTCCTAGAAGATCGTGGAAGAAAGTGGGCCGATTCGCTCATCGAGCGCCACGCACCGCCGGACGGCTTCGCGTGGGAGATTTATCAGAGTGGGAGCTCCTCTTGGTTCTTGGCCGAGCCCCGACGCCGCTCCTCCGCGTTCAGGTCGTGCACCATGTCCTGGAACTCACCGATGTCCTGGAAGTTCCGGTAGACGGAGGCGAATCGCACGAAGGCGACACGGTCCAGTGGAGCGAGATGCTCCATGACGATTTCGCCGATGCGGGAGCTGGAAACCTCGAAGGTGGCGGTCCTCGTCAGGTTTTCTTCGACGGCGTCCACAACCGCGTCGATGTCCGCTTCGGTGACCGGCCTCTTCGCACAGGCGATGGTGACGCTCCGGAGTAGCTTGGACCGGTCGAAATCTTCCCCACTTCCGTCACGTTTGGCAACGCGCAAGGGTCGCTCTTCGACGTGTTCGTAAGTCGTGAAGCGGGCACCGCACACGGCGCATTCCCTGCGGCGCCGGACGGCTCGCCCACCCCGGCTATCACGCGTGTCTACGACACGGTTCTCCGTGGCGTCACACTTCGGACAGCGCATCAGACACGGTGCCGGAGGTCAGCGGATCTCCTGCAGCAGCTCCTGGGCGATCTCGGCGGCGCCACTATCAGGATAGGTATTGACGACCCGTTCGAGGTAAGTCCCGGCCTCGTCGAAGTTTCCTTGGTCAAAATGGATCTGGCCGATCCGGTACAACGCGACCGGAACCTGGTCCGCGGTGGGATACAACTCCGAGACCCGTAGGAATTCCTCGATGGCCTCGTCCAGCCGATTCTCCTGTTGGAGGATCTCGGCGAGGTAGAACTGAGCCCTGGGCGCCAGCGGATGATCGGGATAGTTCCCCAAGAAGCTCCCGAAAGCCATCCGGGCCGTGTTGAGCGAACCCCGGTTAAACTGCGTCACCGCCGCCTCGTACGTCTCATCGGCGGCTGCTGGACCCCCGTCCGGACGCCCGAGGAGAGCCCGAAGCGAATCGGGGTCGGCGCGCCGGTCCGAGGTCGTCACCCGAGCCCCCTCGGCCTGGACCCGCTCAGACAACAGAGCCAGGGAGCGCTGGATCTGTCCAGTCAACGCGCCCAGTTGGGACAATTGGGTCTGGATATCCCGCAATTCCCGAGCGATTCCGCCACGCGTGTCGACGACCATGTCGGACTGGATTTCCAGCGTGTCCTGAAGGGCGAGGATGACGGCGGTTAACTCCCGCATCTGAGCGTCCTGCTGGGACGACTGCCGCGTTACCTCGTCCTGGAGACGCCGCACGTCCCCTTTCATGGCGCATCCGGATGCGACCAGTAACGTCGCGGAAACAAGAAAGACCCCTCCCCCACGGACCCAGCCGCGATGGTGCGCGACCGAAGTGCCGAAGGGAGGGGTCATACTCATCCTGTCCCTAACCGGACGTGCATGCCGTTCCTAATCGTCCTCGCTGACCACGATCTGACCGCCCGTGATCACGAACTCGACCCGGCGATTCTGCGCCCACGCAGCCTCGTCACTACGGTTGACCGCAGGCCGCTCTTCCCCGAACGAGGTCGTCGTGAAGCGATCTGCCGAGATTCCGAAGCCCGATAGGAATTCCCGCACACTCTCGGCACGCCGGCTTCCCAGTGCGAGGTTGTACTCCGTCGAGCCCCGCTCGTCTGCGTGCCCCTCCAAGCGAAGACGCAGCGCCGGGCTGTTACGCAGGATCGGTAGCTTCGCGCGTAGGATCCGCTCGGCTGCCGGCGTGATGACGGACATATCGAAGTCGAACAGAACCACCGCTTCGAGCGTCGCGCGGGCCTGGTCCCTCGCCCGGTTCAGGCGCTCCTGCTCACGGCGCTGAGCGTCGCGCTCGGCCGCCGCCCGTGCTGCTTCGGCGGCCCTGGCCGCGGCGATCGAATCATTGCGCGCATCGATCTCGGCCTGAGTGGGTCCGGTGGGCGCCGGCGGCGGCGGCGGGTCGCCACCCCCACATGCGCTGAGAATGAGCGTGGCGGCGATGGCTGGTATGAATAAGTGTTTGATCCTCATTCTCAGTCCTGTCGGTGAGTGGTCATCTCAGGAGGCTCAGCCGACTCGGCGAGCCTGCTCGTGAAACGCTTAGTGTTGATACCCACTTTAGCCCGCAATATGGGTCGGACGTAACATTAAGCATATATCCCATTAAGCACCATGGCGCAATGACGCAAATCCGGCCCGTCAGGGCCCCTCCCACCCCAAGGACGGCGACCAGTCGGGTACCCGGACGTCGAGCCCCCGCCGAAGCATCCGATAAGTGCCCGTAGCCGTATCGACCACCATGAGGCCCGTACCCCAGTCCCGGCGTCCGACGAACACGATATGGCGTCCGTCGGGAGCCCAACTCGGATCCTCGTTGTTGCCCTCCCACGTGAGCTGCCTGAGGCGCCGGCCACGATCGGACACATCCGCAACGAGAATGTTGTAGGTCCCTCTCCGCCCTACACGCCCGTGAAACGCTATGTGATCACCCACCGGCGCCCAGTCAGGAGACGTGTAGTAGCCCTCCTGCCCATGCAGATAAGGAGAGACGAGGTCGGCTTCTCCTCCCGTCGAGGGCATCACGTAGATCTGCGGGAACGGAGTGCCCAAGCGGTTCGAGTTTAACGCGAGCCAGCGTCCATCCGGCGAGTACGTGGGCGAGATATCGTCCCACCGTCCACCGCTCACGTGCGTGAGGCAGCAATCGCGCTCCCAGTCGTAAGAGAAGATTCCGCTCCGGCTTCCCCCCGTGATCGAAAATGCCATGTCGCGCCCATTGGGGCTGTACGTCGGCGTGTTGTGGTCACCGGTTCGCTCGGCGTCCAGTGGCCTTTCCGTCATGGTCTCGAGATCCAACTCGTAGATCCGCGGCAATCCCGTCTCTTTGCGGGAAGAGTAGGCAAGGCGTGTCCCGTCCGGAGACCAGGAGGCAGACATCGTGAGGTCATCGTATTCGGTAAGCCGCCTGAAATTCCTGCCGTCCGAGTCGATCAAGTACAGATCCTGATTGCCCTCCCGCGTTCTGAGTGAGAACACGATCCGGCTCGCCGCCATCCCGGGTTCATTGTAGATCCACTCGATGATGGCGTCGGAGGCAATATGGGTGGCCAGTCGGAAATTGTCGTCGCTGGTGGCCGGGATGGGAAAGCGGCCCCGGGCACGGACTTCGCCATAGACCACATCGTGGAGTTCCAGGTCCAGAACGAACCCCGAATCGGCCCCCTCCAGGGAGCCTGACAGCAGCCAGACGGCGCCCATCTGGTCCCAAAGCTGATAGTCGACCTCGTCGCGGATCAGGGAGGCCGGAAGCGAATCCATCACCTGGAAGCGGTCACTGTAACGGAGGTCCGTCGCGATAATCGTCTCGACCCGGAGTGCTGCCAACTCCCCTCCCATGCGGCCCGAAAAGGGCTGGATGGCCAGGGGCGGTTGAAACTCCGATTCGTAGAGCAGCCCCAGGGTCACGCCCGGGATCGAGTCCACCTGGGCCGCGAGGGGACTCATCGACAAGGCCGGGGCCATTGCGGCCAAAGCGAGCGTTCTCAGCACGCGCATACCGTCTCTCCCGAGTGTGAGCATCATCCCTGCTTGGTTCATCACGCCCCGTCGTTGGGGCTGCGCCCGGACAGCGGGTCGAATTCGAAGCGGATCGGAAGTCGATCATAGGGAAGCTCCTCCGGAAGCGGACCCAAGCGGTCCCGGCTCCCGGCGCACTCCGCCGCCCCCATCGCTTCAATGTCGAACGCAATGCTCCGCGACGACTCCAAGATATCGACCTCGGCCACCGATCCGTCCCGATTGATCACGAAATATACCGTCGCACGCAAATTTTCATCCCCCCGCCAGCGAAAGCACCGTTGCATCTGACGAATGATGTTGTTGTAGTACTCCGGATAATCTCTCCGGATGCCTTCCATCCGAACGTTCAGATCCTCTCCCGGGGTCTCCACATCCGGGTCCGGATCCTGGCTGGCCGGTGGTACCGGCTCCTCGACCGGTTCGACCTCGGGTGGCGCGACGGTTTCTTCAGGCTGCGGGGGCTCTTCCTCCACAACTTGCTCTTCGACCAGCGCCGGCGTCTCCTCTTGCGGTTCGGGTACCCGGTCGAGGGGCGTTTCGATGACCAACTCCTCGGGGGGTGTCGGCGTGGGCTCGCCCAGCTCAGCCGCCGAAGGAGATATCAACTCGATTTGGTAGACGATGAACTCAGGTACTTCGCGAGACACCGCGGAGGTCCACCACGCCAAGAAAATGGCGGCCGTGTGAACCACGACGGACCCGATCACGGGGCCCTTTCCGATCCTCTGGTGCCGCTGACGCCGCGGGCTTACATCGGGGTCGGTCATGGCGCGATTACCTCGGAGGCCTCTGCGTGCCCACTACCGCAAAGTCGATCCCACTACGGGCGACCGTCGATATCACGTCGACGCCCGCACCCCAGAAGGCGAGTGAATCGCCCTTGATCCACACTTCTTCGACCGCTCCGGCCGAGACGATCTGATCGAAGGACTGTGCGAATTCCGTCCGGTCCATGGGCGTTTCCCCCATGTACACCATCCCGTCTCGGTCCACGGTGACGATCAGCGTGTTGTCCGCCGCCGTGAGCGCCGTCACCTCCGTCTCGGGCACCGCGACCTCGATGCCTCCCTGGAGGATGGGCGCGGTGATGATGAAGATGATGAGCAGGGTAAACGCCACGTCGACCATGCTGGTCACGTTGATTTCGGCGAGCGGCTGCAGGTCTCGGCCGCCCCCACGTTCGTTCATCATACGCGTCCCTCTCGGGCCAGGGTGCCGATGAACTCGCTCGAGAAGCCCTCGAGCTCGCCGCTGACCAGGTTCAGCTTCGCGAGAAAATGGTTGTAGGCGATGACCGCGGGAATCGCCACGAAGAGCCCCGCGACCGTCGTCACGAGCGCCGCGGCCACGCCGGGGGCCACCGCACCGATGTTCGACGAGCCCGATGCCGCGATCCCAAGGAACGTGTCCGTGATGCCGAGGACGGTCCCCATGAGACCCATGAGGGGCGAGACCGAGCCCAGGACCGCCAACCAGATGAGTCCTTCCGCGAGCTCGTCACGCTCCTCGGCCTCTTCTTTTTCCAGAACGAGCTTGAGTGCCTGAAGCTGGGTCAGAGAGAGTCCCTCGCTCGGGGGGGCCCCTTCGCGGAGCGCACCCGGGCGTAGCTCACTGAAGAAGTTCATACCCTGCCGGAAGACCCTTCCGTAGGGAGACTCCGGCAAGGCCAGAACGGCCTTGTACGCGTCGGCCAGCCCGGTAGCCCGCTCCATTTTCTGCAGGAATCGGTTGCCCTGAAGACGAACCACCCTGAACTGCTTGGCCTTCCAGAAGATGACGATCCATGAAGCGGCCGACGAAAGGGCAAGGACCACGAGGATGATCCTGGTCGGCAGTGTCCCCCCGAACACCATATCCCATGCGGTCGTCGGCGCACTGGCCTGGGCGAGGAGCGTCGAAAGCCCCATTCAAGCTCCGATCTTTTGTTGTGCGATGAAGTGAAACGTTTCCCGTAGACCATCCTTGAGCGCGTAGCGGGCTGCCCACCCACGCTCGGCGAACCGCGACACATCGAGCGTGCTGTGCCGGAGTTCTCCCGCACGTGCCTCGCGGTAGACCCGGCCAGGGTGGTCCTCGGCAATGCCCTCGAGAACGTCGGCAAGCCGATTCACGCTGGTCGCCACCCCCGTCCCTACGTTGAAGGCCACCGCATCGATACTCGCTGCGGGCTTCAACACCATCTCGGATGCGAGGAGGTTCGCGCTCGCCACATCCTTCACGTACACATAATCTCGCGTCTGTTCGCCGTCTCCGAAGATAGTGAGTTCTTCTCCGGACTGAAGTCGCTCGCAAAAGATCGCCACCACGCCGGCCTCCCCGTGCGGATCCTGCCGGGGCCCGAAGACATTGGAGTACCGCAGTGCCGCGTACTCGATGCCGTGGATCGCCCGGTAGTAGTTCAAGTAGTACTCCCCGGCGAGCTTCGTGACCCCGTAGGGCGAGAGAGGCAGCTTGGGCGCGTCCTCCGGCGTGGGAATCTCCTCCGGCTCGCCGTAGACCACCCCGCCGCTCGAGACGTACACGATCCTCCCCGTGCCGGTCTCTCGGGCGCACTCGAGAACGTTGAGCAGTCCGAGGATGTTGATGTTCGCGTCCCGGGCGGGATCTGCAACGGAGGTACGAACGTCGATCTGGGCCGCATGCAAGCTCACCAAATCGAAGCCCACTTCACGGAACAGATCACGCAACGCCGGATCCTCGATTCCCATTTCGAGGAATTCCGCGTCCGGGTCGACGTTCGTCCGCCGGCCGCTGGACAGGTCGTCGACCACCCACACGTGGTCCCCTCGCTCCAGATGCGCGTCGACGACGTGGCTACCGATGAATCCGGCGCCCCCCGTTACCAGAACTCTTCGAGCGGTATCACTCATCTACGAGGGCACTTCGAGGGCAAGTCACCCATCGTCCGTTCGCGGTGCGTCCACTTCAATGCCCCCGACCTCCTCATCATCGCCCGGCTCTGGTGCCTCAGAGCTGTCTGTTTCCACCGCTTCAAGGTCATGCAAGTACCGGACCGCATCGATGAACTCGACGCCGCGACCATTGCCAGCACCCTGCTTCAAGCGCTGCGTGGGGTCGTGCAAGAGCTTGTTGAGGAGCTGCTTCGAAAACGCCTCGACATTGTCCCTATCCTCCTCGGAGACGTGAGACAACTTTTGCCACAGGCGTTCCAACTCACGCTGGCGCACGTCGTCCCAACGCGACCGGAGACTACGGATCACCGGAACGACGCCCCTGGTTCCGTACCAATGCAGAAAGTCCCGAGCGTATTCCTCGACGATGACCTCGGCCTCGGGCACAGATTCTCGGCGTCTGAGCAGGTTGTCGTCCTTGATCTCGTGAAGGTCGTCCACGTTGTACAGGAATACATTCGCCTCGTGGCCGACCTCGGGCTCCACATCGCGCGGAATCGCCAGGTCGAGAATCAGCAACGGACCACCTGCGCTACCCTCCCTGGCATGACGAAAGCCATCCCGGGTCACCAAGGGGTGCGGGGCGGCGGTGGACGCAATTAGGATGTCCGTCTTGGCCAACGCGAACGGCATTTCGTCGAAGTGCACCGCGTGCCCCGAAAGCCTCCTCGCGAGTTCAGAGGCCCGCTCAAACGTCCGATTGGAAACGACGAGCCCTCGGATGCCGTCCCGCGCAAGAGCCTCCACCACCAACTCCGCCGTGGTGCCGGCTCCGAGGATCATCACCTGGCGGCCTTCGAGGCTCCCGAAGATCTTGCGCGCCAGCTCCACGGCCACGGACGCCACGGACGCCGCACCCTCCCCGATCGGGGTCGTGGAACGGATTCGTCCTCCAGCGGACAGGGCGGACTGGAATAGTCTGTGGAGAATGGGTCCAGCCAGCGGCGGGGTCGCGGGATTCCCGCCCGCCAACTCATATGCGTCCTTGACCTGTCCTTGGATCTCTGCCTCGCCCAGGACCAGGGAATCCAATCCCCCCGCTACACGGTAGAGGTGGCGGACCGCAGCCTCGCCATCGTGACGGTAGAGATATTGTTTGGTTCCGCCGACGACTTCCCCCGCTTTTTCAGAAAGAACCCGCTCGGCCGCCTCCCGGACGTACTCGTTCCCCCCTGGGCACACGTAGAGTTCCGTGCGGTTGCAGGTGGAGAGGAGTACCGCTTCTTCGACTTCGGATCCGGTGACGAGTCCGCCGAGTACGCTTTCGGCCTCGGTCGGGGTGAACGAGAAACGCTCACGGATCTCCACAGGAGCGGTAAGGTGGCTGACGCCAACGACGGAGACGGGGCTCAAAGGAAGAACCCTCCTCCAGAACTCACCAAGCGGAGGCCGAGATAGGATATGACGATCACTGAGAACCCGACCACGCTGGCCAGGGCGCTCCTTCGCTCCTTCACCCCTCCGCCGGCCCGTACTCCGAGCGCGACGACGAAGATGAACCAGCTCATGATCGCCCACAGAACCTTGGGGTTCGACTGGTCGAACGACTGCCGAAAGCTGGCGGTCCACAACCACCCGAGCGCGAGGGCGAGGGTAAAGGTGATGAACCCGGCCACCAAGCCGGTCCGGACCAGACGGTCGAGCGTAGCGAGGGGAGGCGTGAACTGGAACAGACGCCCCATCCTCTTCGTGTTGAGCTCGTGAAGCTGCACCAGGTAGAGCAACCCGGAAGCGAAAGCCACGGCCAATCCACCGAGGCCCACAAAGGCCAGGGTGACGTGGAAAGCGAACCAAGCCCCCTGGAAATCCAACGGATCGGGAGCCGGCCGGATTCCCAACGAAACCGCAACCACTTCGAGGAGAATTACGACCGGAATGAGGACGATGCCGACACGGCGGCCCTCTCCCAGGCCGAGCGTGGCCACCAAGCCAATGCCGATGACGAGGGCGACGGTAGAAAGGGAGGGCGCCAGGCCGTTGAGCGGGAGTTGACCGTACTCGGCAGTGAACCGGGCGAGCGCGACGATGTGTACCGCGACCCCAGCGGCTGCCAGCCCAAACGCGATCCCGGGGCCGCGCCCACGCCCTCCGCTCAGGAGCGAGCGGAACCACAGGATCAGTGATCCGATGTAAAAGAGAAGAGCGACTGCGTGCGTCAACGGAAGCCCATCATGTGGATGATTTCGACGCCTACCGCATCTTCCTGTCCAGGTGTGCGATAGTGCCGACTTGGAACACGGTTCCCTCTAGGGTAACGATTTCGGCCGAGGAGGTCTCTTCCTCGGTCAACACGACCCGCAGGCGTCCAATGACATCCTCGGTCGAACCGTCTCCGGAAAACGCCACATATTCGTCCCCGATGTCGACGCCGTCCCGCGAGCCCCTGTCCAGAATCGTCACCGCTTTCAACCCATACAACTCGTGGAGCTCTCCGAATTCTACGACGGTGGCGGCGGTCCGGTTCGTGACCTGGGCGGGTCTTTCGCCGGGCCTCAAGTCGAAGACCGGGGCGGGGCGGACGAGGTCACCCGGTCGGACGAGCCCGTAGACTTCGTCGACCGTGCCCTCGACCGAGTTGGGCGCGACCCGGCTCACGGATAGCACACCCACTGGGCGAAGCACGACACCCAGCTCGGGGTTTACGCGAGCCGGGCGGAATATCTGCAGATTGTCCCCCAGTCTCACCTGGAAGCCTGGTTCCAGATCCAGTCGTACCACGTTAAAGGGAAGGGCGGTTCGGGCTTGGCCTTCTAAGATGATGGACTCGATCTGGCCGTCGAAGTCCACCTCCTCCAACGTCATTGCACCGATCCACTCGGCCGACCAAGTGGATTTTCGTGCGACCCAGAGTGTCTCTGGGACAGTCGTGGTCCGGACGATCGAGGACGCCGATGGGTCTCGGAAGAACCTGGAGCGACGGTCGCGCTCGGGGTTGGGGCGTGTCCTTACGACGGGCGGCGGCTCTTCAGTCGTGGGTGGGGCCACCGTCACGTCTCCAACCACGCCCGGCTCCGGCCCTGCGATTACCGGGTCCGTAGGTTCGATGGCCGCCACAACCGGCTCCGGGGCGTCCGTGATCACGAACTCGACCCGACGGTTCTGAGCCCACGCGACGGCGTCGCTCTCGTTGACTAGAGGCCGCTCCTCTCCAAAGGAAGTCGTCTCGAGCCGATCCGTCGAGACCCCGAGGCCAGCGAGGAAGGCGCGAACACTCTCGGCACGCCGGCCTCCAAGCGCGAGGTTGTACTCGACCGAGCCGCGCTCGTCGGCATGACCCTCGAGACGAAGACGGACGGTGGGACTGTTGAGCAGGATCGGCAGCTTCTCGCGTAGGAGCTGATCCGTTTCTGGGGTGATGGCAGCTTCGTCGAAGTCGAAGCGGACTACCTCTTCGAGGGTCGCCCGTGCCGGAGCTTCCAGTACGGGTTCCTGGCCGGCCATCAAACCGGGGAAAATTATCAACACCAG
>JBDHFN010000007.1:0-64129 GCA_039590375.1 Gemmatimonadota bacterium | reverse complement strand
GCCACCTCGACGGCCGTCTGTTCGGCGTCGAAACCCAACTCCACTTCGACCTCGAGAGCCTTGAAACGCTCCAGCAGGTCGACATGGTGCATCTTGGAGCGTTCGGAATCATCGTAGGCGCTTCCGTAGCTCCACGAGTGAAGCCCCATCTTCTGTGAGACGAGGTTCATGCCGAACGGCGGTCGCTCGGTGAGCGAGTCGCCTTCGCAGAACGCATGAATGGAGATGGCCGCCTGATGTCCATGCTCCACGGCCCAGATGATGTTCTCGGGACCCCAGGCGGCGTCACCGCCCACGAACACACCGTCTCGCGTGGTCTGGAAGGTGGTGCGGTCGACGACCGGCATCTCCCATTCGTTGAACTCGATACCGATATCACGCTCGATCCACGGGAAGGCGTTGTCCTGCCCGATGGCCAAGATCACGTCATCGCAGGGAATCACTGTGGAGTCGATCTTGGTGCTGACGAGCCGGCCATCCTCGTCGGGCGCCCACTCGACGATGTCGAACTCCATGCCCACCAAACGTCCGTCTTCGATAACGAATTGGCTCGGCGAATGGTTTTCCACGATCTCGACGAGCTCCTCTTCGGCGTCGTCGAGCTCCCATGCGGAGGCCTTGAAGTAAGGGCGACCCTTTCGCGCGATGACGCGGACATCCTTTCCGCCGATCCGCTTCGACGTCCTACAGCAGTCCATCGCGGTATTGCCGACACCGATGATCAGCACCCGCTCGCCGATGGAGTCGGTGTGCTCGAAATGGACGGACTCCAACCAATCGATTCCGATGTGGATGTTCGCGGCACCCTCGTCTCGCCCGGGTATGCGAAGCTCTTTGCCCTTGGGCGCGCCGGTGCCGATAAACACGGCGTCGAACTTCTGATCGTCCAGGAGCTTCGCGAGGCTGTCGATGGGGTGGCTATAGTGTACCTCCACGCCCATATCGAGGATCATGTCGATCTCTTCATCGAGCACGCTGCCCGGGAGGCGGAAGGACGGAATGTTGGTCCGCATCAGGCCCCCGGGCCGATCCATCTTCTCGAACAGCTCACACTCGTAGCCCAACGGCATGAGGTCGTTGGCCACGGTCAGCGAGGCGGGGCCGGCTCCGATCAACGCGATGCGCTTGCCGTTCTTCTCCTCGGGCACCTCCGGAAGGAGGTCGGCGACGTCGCCCCGCAGATCGGCGGCCACGCGCTTGAGCCTACAGATGGCGACGGGCTCGTCCTCGACACGGACGCGCCTGCACACTGGCTCGCAGGGGCGGTCGCACGTTCTTCCCAGCACACCGGGAAAGACGTTCGACTCCCGGTTCAACATGTACGACTCTGTGAACCGGCCCTGGCCAATCAACCGGATATACTCCGGGACAGGTGTGTGGGCCGGGCACCCCCACTGGCAGTCTACAACCTTGTGGTAGTAGTCGGGGTTAGAGGTGTCGGTGGGCTGCATATGTCAAAACCGCTCCAGCGGCTGATTCACAGAATTTGCGCGACCATGATCGGGTCACCGGTCCGTTTATGCAAGGTTCAAGAATTACCTACTGAAAGGGCTCATTCATGGTCACCCCCTCGACTTCGTCGCGGTTGAATGGTCACCCTTCCGGCCCTTTCAATCAAGACGTCTCCGACTCATACTCGGGCTGCGATGCCCCGCGGTTTATTCTTGCAAGAAATACGCCCCGCGGCACCCGCGGGCACGCGATGAAATATTGCACCGATTCGGTCGCGCGTGTTGGCAATTTTTCGATGTCCCGGGACGCACCCTGGGCTACTTCCTACCCAACCAAACCCGATGGGGACCGGAGTCGAGCAGCACCTCGACGGTCTCGAAAACGGGCTCCAACAAGGCCGCCAGCGGCAGCCGACGCTGGGTGACGAGCGCCAGCGCCCCGCCATCGTCAAGATGGTGGGGCGCCTCACGAACCAGACGTTCGACCACTCGACCCGTCTGTGCCTTCCCTTCGTGGTAGGGGGGGTTGCTGACGATCAGGTTGTAGCGCTCATGCGACAGAGCGTCGAAACCATCGGACGCAATCAGGCGAGCTCCGGGTGCGTTTTCGCTCGCCGCCGCCAGCGCCACCGTATCGGCATCGAGAAAGTCCACGTGGGCGGTAGGCTCGAACGCCGATAGGAACGCTCCAATCACCCCCGAGCCACACGCGAAATCCAGGATGCGACGTTCTGCCAGCGGAAGGGTTTGCAGCGCGTCGAGGAGCGCGCGGGTTCCCCCGTCCAGGCGGCCGGCGGCGAAAACACCGGGGTAGGATATCCATTCCCGGGGGCCATCCGGAAACTCCAGAGAAGCGGACCGACGCCACTGATCGAGGGTTCCTCTCGGACTCGGAGCGTCCACGGCCCGAACAGCCCCGATGACGCGACAGCGACCCCCGGACACTACGGTCCTGGCCGGACCCATAACGGGCTCGATGATCCGCCCAGCCGAGCCAGCCCCCTCGTCGTTGGCCCCGTATACCCAAAGGGGCGCACCCCCCACGAGAACGGACGCGGCGGCGTGAACGGCCATTTCCAGCTCTTCTTTGGCCTTCGGAAGCCGCAGGGTGGCCGCGTCGAAGGGCCCGGCCGGAACCCACGCGGAGGCGCTGTTGCCCTCTCGAGCAAACCGGTTCCACGATCGAGGCTGGGCACCGGTCTCCGTCACGGAAGCGGCGACCCCCGGAGAATTCTCGAGCATCACGAGCACGTTCCCGCGAATCCGGGCCCCGCGCAGGACCCCGGACATAAGCTCGGCAGCGGCCCGATCCCGCCAGTCGGCACTGCGTTTCAGAGACATGTCCGCCCGATGCGAACCCCGACGGTGCCCGGACTCAAGCGCCCTCGATAATCTCCCCGAGGCGCTCCAGCCCTGTCGTAATCTTGTCCTCGGAGGGCCCGAACGAGAAACGAACCCACTTCTTGAGTTCTTTCATCACTGGGTGTGTCCCCGCCGGATTCACATCGAAGAACCGCCCGGGAAGGATGACCACCTTACGCTCGAGCGCGGCCTTGAAGAACCCCTCGGCGTCATTCAGAGGTTTGGGCAGGCCACCGAGTTCGGACCACGCGTAGAACGTGCCCATGGGCGGATGCTCACAGCGAATTCCAATGGTCTCGAGCCCCTCCAGCAACACGTTCCGCTTCTTCGCGAACAGACTGCGGACCGCGGTCGTCTCCTCATCGGCCCGCTCCGGATCCAAGGCCTTGATCGCCAACCGCTGCGCCGGAAGGCTCGGCCCGCCATCGAACCAGGTGGCCATCCGTTCGAGATTCGCGATCACGCTCGATGGTCCCACCGCCCAACTCAACCGCCACCCCGGATACCGGAAGTTCTTGCTCAGCCCGTCGACGATGAGCACCGGATCCTTCTCCACGTTCCTCACATAGGTTGCGGCGGATACCGGGCCACTCGCAGGAGCACCGTCCTCGTCATAGATGAACTGGGAATAGGATTCATCCATGATGAGCGTACACTTGTTCTTCCGCGCGGCCGCCAAATAGGCCTTCAACTCCCCGTCTTTGATGAGGTCACCCGTCGGATTGCACGGGTTGCTGACGAGAACGGCCTTGAGCTTTTTAGACGCCATGAGCTTGGTCAGCCGGGCGGGCTCGAGGTGGAACGACTCATCCGCACCGGCAGGCATCGGTATCGGATTGATCCGATCGAGATGGTTGCTGAACAGGTCATGGTAGGACGCACAGTCGGGGAACTTGTACCCCACCGGAATCGAGTCGAACGTGGTGAAAATCTTCGAAAGCATCAGTCGTCCACCTGACGCGATCGAGACGTTCTCCTTCTTGTACTTCGAATCTTCGCCCGTGCGATAAAGACGATTGTAGTGGTCCGCCACCGCCTCCCGGAGCTCGTCGATGCCGCCGGCCGGTCCATAGGAATGGTCGTGTGGCTCGAGCGTGATCCAAGTGAGCCGGCTGGGGGCACCCTCGATTCTACCGACGTCGGGCTGCCCCTGGCTGAGGTTGCACCAGTCGGGCCGTCCACTTCTATAGCCGAACTCTGCAGCGTCAACCATGGATTGTGCGACGCCCATATAGGGCATTTCGCGAAATGTCGTCTTGATCTTTGCCACTGATGGAGTCTCTTTCAGTTATGGCGAGTGGGCCTTAACGACCTCAGGCAGACTCCGGATCATTCGGGCGACGCCGATGACGATCCGAGCCATCTGGGCAGCAGTACGAGGCGTGCCGTACCGACGTTGATCCCGGGAACGGACGACTGCACTGGGGGACAATGTAGCGGAATTGAGCCTCCTTCGCTGTGTTTCGCCGCCTTCCCCGTCCCTTCCCACTCGGAGCGGGAGTCGGTAACCTGGATCCTGATGAACTCAGGCAAACGTCCTCGGCAGGTGCAGCCCTAGTCGCGGCGGAGGGTGGAACCGATGGCGGCCGAGAAGAAGCAGAAACTCAAGAAGGAACTGGGCCTGTTCGATGTCTATGCCATCGCAACCGGCGCGACCCTGAGTTCGGGTTTCTTCCTTCTCCCGGGTCTGGCAGCGGTCGGAGTCGGCCCCGCACTACCTCTATCGTACCTGCTGGCCGGGCTCGTAATCGTCCCGGGCCTGGTCAGCAAGGCCGAGTTGGCCACCGCCATGCCCCGAGCCGGCGGCGTCTACTACTTCCTCGATCGCAGCATGGGACCGTTGATGGGGACGATCGGGGGCTTCGGCACATGGATCGCCCTGATCCTGAAGTCGGCATTTGCCCTGATCGGAATCGGAGCCTATCTGCGGCTGTTTCTCCCCGATTTGAATCTCGTTCCGATTTCCGCTGGGTTTGCCATCGTTTTCGGCCTCGTCAACATCCTGGGCGCGAAGAAATCGACATCGTTCCAGTCCGTGATGGTCGTGGGACTCTTGGTGCTCCTCGCCTGGTTCATCGGTGTGGGGCTGATGAATATGGAGCCGGCGAATCTCGGAGGCATGTTGCGCCAGGCCCCCGGATCGATCGTGGCGACGGCGGGCCTGGTCATCGTCAGTTACATGGGCCTCACCAAGGTGGCCAGCGTCGCGGAGGAGGTCCGCAACCCCGAGCGTAACATCCCACTCGGGATGTTCCTGGCCTTCGGGACGGCCATCCTCATCTACACAGTCGGCACGGCCGTCATGGTGGGTGTCGTCTCGGCGGACGTCCTCGCCCGGGGCGGCGGAGATCTGACCCCGGTGGCCACCGTAGCCAACGTCCTCGTGGGCCCCTGGGGGACGATCCTGATGACCGCCGCCGCCGTGCTCGCGTTCTCCTCGGTCGCTAACGCGGGTATCCTCTCTGCCTCCCGCTACCCTCTGGCGATGAGCCGGGACAACGTGCTTCCCAGGTTCCTCTCCAGAATTCAAGCCGGTGGCGTGCCCATCTACGCGGTCTATTCCACGGTGGGCCTGATCCTGGTGTTCGTGGTGTTTTTCGACGCCACCGGGATCGCTAAGCTGGCGGGCGCGTTCCAATTGACGATGTTCGCCCTGAGCTGTCTGGCCGTCATCGTGATGAGGGAGAGCCGGATCGAATCCTACGACCCCCGCTACCGATCTCCCTTCTATCCGTGGCTACACATTCTGGGCGTGCTGGCGCCCTTCTGGCTCATCGTCCAGATGGGGCTTTTCGCGAGCCTCTTTACCGGCGGACTCATCACCTTCGGTTCGATGTGGTACACCTACTACGCCCGGGAACGCGTCGACCGGGAAGGCGCGATCTTCCACGTCTTCGAGCGCCTGGGTCGCAATCGGGACGCCGGACTCGACCGGGAGCTGCGCCAGATCATGAAGGAAAAGGGTCTCCGTGAGGCGGATCCCTTCGAGGAAGTCGTGACGGCCGCCTCCATTATCGACACACCCACCGGTTCAGGATTCCGAAACGTCATCTGGGAGGCGTCGGCCCATCTTGCGGACGTTTCCGGCTTGTCCGTGAAGGAACTCGGGGAGGACTTCTTGCAGGGCACCGTGGTGGGTATGACGCCCGTCTCCCATGGCGTCGCCCTGCCGCACCTACGCCGAACCGATATCGACGTGGCCCACATGGTCCTGGTTCGCTGCCCCGGTGGCATGAAGATGGATGTAGAGCTCGGTGAAGGTCCGAGCCATCAATCCGAGCCGGTACAAGCCGTATTCTTTCTCATGAGTCCGTTGGACGACCCCGGCCGGCACCTACGCATCCTGGCCCAAATCGCCGGGCGCGTCGACAAGGACGACTTCATGGACGCTTGGCTATCGGCCTCGAATCATCAGGAGCTCAAGGAAGCCATACTCCGTGACGACCGCATGCTGACGCTGACCCTTCAGCCCGGCACACCCTCGGAGTTCCTCATCGGACGCGCGCTCAAGGAGATTCTCTTGCCGGAGGGCACCCTGATCGCGCTGGTGCGCCGCGGGCCCGAGGTGGTCATTCCGAGGGGAGCTACCGTGCTGGAACGCGGGGACCGGCTCACGATCATCGGAGAGCCCATTGGCTTGCATGCCCTCGCCGAACGGTTCGAGCGGCATGTCCCGTCGCCGAGCGTCTCCTAGGTCGAGAGGGCCCACGCCACGAAGCGTCCGTGGTGGGAGAGGGATAGATCGACGGGCAGTCTCTGGTTTCGCCAAAGAGCAACTGGAATTCCCCGGTCTGCGGCGATCTGGACCTGTCCAGGCGGCAGATTCATCCGAGAGCCGAGAGCCGCACACGCCAAGTGCCTCACCCTCCGGCTCCCGTCGATGTCACGCGCCCCCAGGCTCTCGATCCCGCTGCTGATCCGACGCGTCGGCGAAGCGCCATCGTCGGCGGCGGGTGTCGCAACCGCGCCTACCCACTCATCCGTTCGATCCAGCCGAACGTCGAAGGAACCGACCTCGTGCGTGACCAGGGCCCGCCCCGCGGCTACCCGTCGAACCGAAAAGTCCCTCGGTAGAAACCGAACCGAGGCATCGAGCTTCTTGGCCACCTTGTAGGCGCTCTCTTTGGCGGCCCAAAGGGTCCACCGGAGTTCGTTTGCGGAGCCCGAAGCGCTCAGGGCCTCCCGTTCGTCGAGCGTGAAGACGCGGGCATCGAACCGAGCGTGAAGCGCCTGGGGTTGGCTCTCGGGATCGCGGAGATCGACCACGTCGTTACCGACCAGCAAAATAGGCCTCCTCCATGCCGACGAGCCGATCGACGATCTGTTGAGAGAAGTCCCTGGAACGCCGCATCCCCGCATGGTCCGAACTCGGCTCGACGATCTCGAAGTCGATGTAGAAGGAATCCCCGCGAGCAGGCACGGTCGACCACGTCTGCTGCCGATCACCACGCAGGTACACGCAGAGTGGCCTGCATCCCGGCACCGAGGTGAGGATTCTACCGACCGCGTGTGCGACGGCGTCGGCCTCCACTCTCCCACTACGACTGCGCCGTGCCTCTGGAAAGATCAGCGCCGTCTCACCTCTCGAGAGAAGGTGCTGCACTCGCTTGATGACCCTCGAGACGTCCTCTCGACGCCCCCCCCGGATGATCGGGATGCATTTGGTGAGCCACGCCCCGACTCGAGTCGGCCACTGGGAAGCGAAATTATTGTACTCGGGGACGTTCCACGGAATCCGCGAGTAATGGAAGAGATACCACCAACTGCCGCCCAACGCCCAGGCTATGACGGCCGAGTCCATCATGGTGAGGTGGTTGGGACATATCAGGAGCGGTCGGTCGCTCTCCTTCACCAGTGCTCGGTAGCGGGTGCGAACTTCCGCCACGTCCCTGATGTGATACCGCATCAGAACACGCAGAATAAACGCAATCGGAAGGACCCAGATGATGGAGAACAGACGGCCCACTTCACGTTGGAACGCGTGGGCGGCCCGGGTCTTGAATGGAAGCTGTGTCAAGAAACGGGCCTCAGGAAAGCTTCTCCTGAATGAGGGCGACCGCGTCCCCCACCGTATTCACCGCATCCGCGTCTTCGTCCTCCACCTCGATATCGAACTCATCCTCGAAGTTCAGGATGATGTCCACGAGCCGCGCCGAATTCACCTTCAGATCCGAGAGGATGTTGGTGTCCTCGGCGACGGCCGCTAGTGCGTCTTCATTCTTCACGTATGGCCTCACGATCTCGACCACCTTCGCGAAGATCTCATCTCTTGTCATGGATACTCCCCCTAGTTGTCGGCCCATCTGCGAAAGATCGCACAGGCATTCACATCGCCAAAGCCGAAGCCGGCCTTGATCATCGTATTCAACCCGGGCATCTCACGAACCACGTGAGGAATCGAGTCGGCATAGGCCTCGATCTCGGGATGCACATCCTCACAGTTGATCGAGGGATGAACGAACCCATCACGAAGCATCAGAACCGCAGCGACCGACTCGAGTGCGCCCGCGGCCCCAAGGGCATGGCCGATCATCGACTTCGTCGACGTGATCACCGGGAACGCCTCGGGAGAACGCTCCAGGGCCTTGGCCCAAGACGCCACTTCCTTCGGATCCGCGCCGGTCGCCGTCAAGTGGCCGCTGATCGCGTCGACCTCGCCAGGATCGATCGCCGCGTCGGCCACCGCCGTGCGAATGCATCGCTGCACCCCTTCCGCGTTCGGAGCGGTCATGCTGCCACCATCGCGGTGGCCCCCGCAGTTGATGGCACCCCCCAGGACCTCGGCGTAGATACGAGCGCCACGTTCCTGCGCGCTCTCCAGGCTCTCGAGGTGCAGTATTCCGGCCCCGCTGCCCGGAACGAATCCACCTGCCGAGGCACTCATGGGCCGTGACGCCTTCTCGGGTTCGTCGTTGTGCGAACGGCAAAGCACGCGCATCGAGTCGAATCCGGCCCAGGCGTAGTGGCTGGAGCCCTCGGTGCCCCCACAGAGCATCCGCTCGGCCAGCCCCGTACGGATGCGCTGAGTGCCCTCGATGATCGCTTCGGTTCCCGTGCTGCAGGCGCTGGAGTTGGCCGTCACCTGATTGCCCAGCGAAAGCAGGCCGGCCAGCCGAGCGGAGACGCCACTTGCCATCACCTGTTCGACCATCGTGCTACCCAGCCGCCGGACGCGCCCAGCGTCCACCATGGGAATGAGTTTCTCACCGGCTGTGTCGAGCCCGCCGATTCCCGTCCCGACTACCGCGCCGGCCTCCCAAAACACGTGATCGTCCGCCGCATCGGGTCTCTCCGAGCCCGCGTCCATCCACGCGTCGATCGCGGCGATGCACCCGAAACGATGGCTCGTATTCATCGCGAGCAACTCATCGGGCGCGAAGTACGCCTCGGCGATCTCATCGACCCCCTGGGGGATCCCGCCAACCGTGCACCCGAACTTCAGCTCTTCGAGGAGCGGAATGTGGCGGATCCCGGATACGCCTTCCCGGAGGGCCTCTGTGTAGCGCTCAAGACCGCACCCGTTGGGCGCCACCACGCCTAACCCGGTGACGACGACTCTGCGGTTCACCGCTCCACCCCGAGTCCCGAAATCGTTCCGGCGCACACGACCGTTCCGTCGTCGAGGGTCATGGACGCCTCGGACCGGAGCTTGTCACGCCGAAAGAACTTTTTTTGGGCCGATATCGTCACGCGCTCACCAGGTTTCACGATCCCGGAAAAATCGATGTTCGCATCGGTGAAGAGAGCGACCCGCTTCTTCACGCCCTCACGCCCATATTGGAGGGCGTAGATGTAGATGCCCAGGGCCACCACCCCTACCTGGGCCAGAGACTCGAGCAGGATCACACCGGGCGTGATCGGGTCTCCGGGAAAGTGCCCTCGATAGAAGTCGGCGTCCGGACGGAAGGTGTAGCACGCTACGATGTGGTCCTCATCCACCTCGAGGATCTCGTCCACGAACCGGAACGGCTCCTGTTGGGGAAGGAGCTCCAGGACTTCCTCCGGGCTCAGCCGAGCGGCGTCGATATCGACCGCCATCACTCTCCCATCCTTCCGCCCCGCGAACGCTCGCTGGGCCAGGGATAGTCCGCGTAGTCGATGTCCCGAAACACCCCGACTTTGGCGCGCTTGATCTCGTAGATCACCTCGCCGTCGACGAGCACCTGTGCGTCTCCGATCGTGATGGCCGAACCCGACTGGGGCAGGTCCTGGTATCGAACGATGTCGATCTCGTACCGGACGACCCCATCATGTGGCCTTATCTGGCCGGAGAACTCGACCTCCGCGCAACCCAGAGCGCGGCCGCTGCCCAGGGCGCCGTTCCAGGAGCAGTACAGGCCGAGGAGCTGCCACACCCCGTCCACACCGAGGCACCCCGGCTGAACCGGGTCCCCAAGGAAGTGGCATTGGAAGAACCAGTCATCGAGTCGCACGTCGCGCTCGGCGGTCATCCGTCCCCGATTCCCCTTGCGCGAGACGTGATCGATGCGATCCACCATCAACATGGGAGGCAAGGGAAGGCGGGCCTTGCACTCGGGCGGGGCGTCCTCGATGAGCCGCCCGTGGGCAATCGCCAGAACCTCCTCCTCCGAGAAATGGGAACGCGCCTGAAACTCCTCGTACGTCACCCTCGATCTCCCATCACGGCTGATCCCCAAAACTGAGTACAAAACTCGCCCACGTGAGTCCTGAACCAACGCCGATCACGGCCACTTCGTCCTGATCCGTCCAGTGGTCCCAGTTCATGGACAGCACCGAGGGCGCGCCAGCGGCACCCCCGTTTCCGTATTCGACCACGTTGGAGTAGTGTCGTTCGTCATCGATGTCACACTGCTGGCAGACGGACTCCAGCATACGAAGGTTGGCCTGATGTCCCACAAAGTTCAGCGTCCGGCCAGGCGTAGGGAAGCTCTCCTGGATTTTCCGAAGGCAGCGGACGGTCTTCTTGATGGCGAACATCTGAACGGTGCGTCCCTCTTGGCTGAAGTGCCCGAACAGGGGCACGATCACCTTCTCGTAGCCCGCCGGACTGGACTCCATCGTATTGTCCAGGATCTGCGCCCGGCCCGGCACCCGCGTGGAGACGATCGCCGCCGCCGTGCAGTCGCCCCACAGCACAGAGGCCGAGCGGTCGTCATAATCGACAGTCGTCGTGAGGCTCTCCGGCGCCACGACGAGCACGTACTCCGGCAGGCTCTCCGGGCGCATGTTGGCGAGCATGTACAGCGCGATCCACATGCTGGTGCAAGCCGAGTTCAGGTCGAAGGCGGGCGCCTCCACCCCAAGCGCGGCCGCGATGTGACAAGCGTCGGCGGGTGTCGAGAGTCCGGGACGGCTGGACCCGGCGATCACCATCCCAATGGCGTCCCTGCTGATTCCAGCTCGCTCGAGAGCCATCTCGGTGGCGAGCACGCCGGTATCCGCATGCGTGTACAGCGCCACCTCCATGGCCTGGCGCGTATCGCGATTGCGGGTGTCCCGAATGTATTCGAGCGGAAGCACAGTGCGGCGGCTACGGATACCGACACGGTCCAGAATCCACTTTTCGTCCGTGCCGATGTCGAGCTCCTCGAGAAAACGATTCGTGATCTCGTTCTCGGGATGGAAGTGGCCGAGGCCGTGCAAGTACAGACTCACCGGGAGGCTCCGGAGATGCGTTCTCCCCCGTCCACGCGGATGATGTCCCCGTTGATCCACGCGGACTCTGGAAGGGACAGCAGATAGATCGCGTTGGCCACGTCCGCTGGCGTCGTGAGCCGTCCGAAGGGATTGCGCGTGCGCGCCTGGGCCTTGAGGTGTCCGCTCCCGGGGATCATGCGCAGGGCGGGCGTGTCGGTGACGCCCGCCTGCACGATGTTCGATCGAATGCCGAACTGCGCCATCTCCACAGCGATCGAGCGTGACACCGACTCCAGCGCGACCTTGGCTGCCGCGACGCCCGCGTAACCCTTCCACGCAACCGCGTTCCCCTCACTGGTCAGGCCCAGCACCCTCGCGTCGGGGGCGAACAGAGCTCGCTCCCGGAGCGCTTGAGTCCAACCGAGAAGGCTGGTCCCCATCGAGTGGATTGTCCTGGCCATGTCCTCCTCCTCCAAGAACGAATCGGCGGAGTACTCGGGCGCCGTGGTGAGGCCCTGAACCCCGTCACAGCCCTCGGCGAAGAGTCGGTCGGCGGCATCGCCCAAAGCCGCCTCGTCGATGCCCAGTTCCTCAGCAAGGCGTTGTCGGGCGGTATCGCTCACAGGCGCCTCGGGCCCGATCAGCTTGAGGTTGCCAAACGCGATGGAATGAAGGACCACGCGGACCTTTCCCTCAGTACCCAACGCCTCCGCCAAACCGTCCAGGATCTCCGACCGCACTTCGGCGTCCAGGGCGTCCTTGTTGAACGTGACGAGAGACACGCCTCGACCCCGGATCCTCTCGAACTCGGGCTCGATGCGGCCCATCGCACCTCGCCGGTCCCGATGGACCACACAGATGCTGAGTCCGTGCTCGGAGAGCTTGTGAGCGGTCGCGAGCCCAAAGCCGCTCGAGCCTCCGAGAATCAGTCCCCATTCGTCGGCAGAAAACGACTTATCAGACATTCTCAGCGTGTTGTTGGCTTGCGGACATTAGGAAGAGGGTTCGAGTCCCGCGTGGACTGGGCGTTCCCTCTCGGGATCGCACCCGAGTCGACACACTCGCCGGGACACAAGGATACCGAAGGGGAGCGGTCCTGACTAGGAAGCGGCCTCGAAGAACAGGGCAACCGCTAACATGAAGCGTAATGCGGCTGCACCTTGGCGAAGAAGCACGACACGGCAACGATGATCGCCAAATTGAGACCCACGAATCCGAAAGTCTTCATTGAATCGAAGCGCTGCACCTCGAGCAGGCGAAGATCCAGGGTGGACATCCTCGCCGGGCCGAATTCCGTGGCGCCGGCAATCGAGTCATTGGCCACGCTGGGATCTTCGAGGGTGACCACCATCCCGCCGGTTGTCGTAACCCGCATAGCTGGTGGCTGATCTCCAGAGGGGAATCCCTGCGGTCCCACCGTTGTCGGCCGCCAGCTGTGACACGCCGTCAGCGGCATCAGAAGCAGCGTGGCTATGATCCGCCGTGTTAGTGGGGTCATGACGAAGGGTGGCCCTCAACGCACAGGTGTGACTTGGACTGCGGTGGCGGGAGATATACGCGGAAGGAGGGGAGGGGGACAGGGATCAGGCCCCCTATGGGCCTGGCTCGAGACCGATTGAATGCTAGTTGGGAGGCGGCTTGGAGGCCGGATCCCTCAGGACCCGGCCTCCCTTGTGCGGACCGCTTCCCCTATCAGAGACTCCAAACCACATCGACGAACAGCACCCGGCCCGGCTCCCCGATCTGGAGCCCGGTGAACGGATCCTTCGCGTTGAGATGATTGACGTAGTCCTCGTTCCAGATGTTCAGGACTCCGGTGCGTAGCGTGATCCCGTTCGGGAGGCCGAAGCCGGCCCTCACGTCGCCCGTCTCATACGCGGGGCTCTCGGTCTCGCCTCGCGTTTTCGACTGGCGCTTCTGCTCCGCGACCAGATTGACCGAGCCCTCGACGTAAAACCGGCCGAGCGGCTCTTCGTAACGGAGGCCGACAGAGGTGCGGAACGGCGCCACCCCGAGCGCGGGCTCGTCGAGTTCCGTGTCCTGGCCGCGGAGGTACGTGACTCCCCCGTCCAACGTCAGAACGTCGCTGAGCCCGGCCGTGAATGAAGCATCCAACCCCCTGAACGTGGCTTCACCGTTCACGTACTGGAAGACGGTGTTGGGAGACAACGGCAGCAGTTTGGTCAGGCTGGTCGCTTCGATGGTCACGTAATCGTCAATCCTCCGAACGAACGCTCCCACATGGATGGCGAATCGCTCAAAGCCACCGTCCACCCACAGGTCGACCTGGTTGCTGCGCTCGGGGGCCAACTGGGGGTTGCCCATGAACTCGGCAGCCGTCTGCGCCTTGGACGCAGGGACGCGGTCCGAATAGCGCTCGCTGGCGTCCGCCGTCCGGACCACCGAACCGGCACCCAGAGCGAGCGTCCAGTTCGGCGACAGGTCGGTGGAAATCGTCACGGCTCCACTCAGGTTCGTCTCGGAGTCATCCAGGTCCGTCCCGACATTCGCCAGAAAATAGGCGCTTGCGGTGGGAGCGCTCGCCGACACGAAGTCGGCCCGAACGGTGCCCGCGACACGGGTCCTACCGTCCGTCCACGCGAGCCGTCCGAAAGCCCCGATGTCGTCGATGTCCGCGTCGGGCCACATCAAGGACTCGAACATGAGCATCTGGGTGGCGGCGTTCCGGATCTGCCGAAGCGCATCGCGGTTGGTCAGATAGACATCCCCGCCCACCTCCGCCGACCAGGCGTCGTTCAGGTACAGGTCGGCCGCTGCACGACCGCCGGCGACCGTCATCTCCGACGCCACCGTGATGTCGAGCGCGAAGGGGGGCATTCGCATCGGATCGTCCAGGGCGGTGGGTTTGCCCTCGTTGGTCATGCCGTGATCGACGGCGTTCCGGTACGCCTGGACTTCGAGGCCCCGGACGGTGCCGAGGCCAGACCAGTTGAACGTCGCCGAAAAATTCGTGGACTCGAAGAAGTCCGCGTTCAGAAGCCGCCCGGGATAGTCGATCGGGCCCTGCTCCTGGTATCCACCGCCCACCACCACCCTGGAGTTCTCCCCGAGGTCGAAACCAACCTTTCCTCTCCCCTCCCACGACTCGAAGTCTCCTTGAATCAACCGATCGGCCCCCGACTTATAGTCGTCGCCCTGGCGCCAGGCACCCATCGCGAAGTACGAGACCCTGCCCCTTTTTCCGAAGATTTTTCCAGTGGTCTCCGAGGCTTGGAGATTGGAGTCGTAACCCACGCCCAGGCTCCCGGCCGGCCGAGAATCCTGCAGCGGAAGAGGCTGGGTCTCCACCCGAATCGCGCTGAGGTTGCCGGCGCCCCACGTGAGGGCGTAGGGACCCTTCACGACCTGGATAGAGCGGATCGCGCTGGGGTCCAAGTGCGTGAGCGGGGAGTCCATGCGGGCGGGCCCGGCCGGAAACATGCGGGCTCCGTCCAGGTAGGTGCCCACCTCGGTCTCTCGCAGGCCACGCACGACCGGATCCAGTCCGAGGGGCCCCCGCCGCACTGCCTCCACACCGTCCAAGGCTCTCAAAAGCTCACCCGCGTCCTTCGGGTTGGCCTCCTCGACTTCCCGACCCGCCAACGAGGCCTCGGGGAGCAGATCCGGCCGAAGCACGGAAACCGAGATTCCATCGAGGGCCAGCGGGCGACTCTCCAGAGTGAAATTCAGGTTCGTCACCTGCCCCACCCCGACGGTCACCTCCTGCCTCACGGTCCGGTAGCCGAGGGCACTCGCCTCCACCAAGTACGTGCCCACGCTGGCCGGAAAGGCGTAGGCGCCAGACGCGTTGGCCATCGCCCACATCTCTCCACCCACGGGCCTGACGACGGCGCCGCCAATGGGCTGGCCCTCGGCACTCGATACGATGCCCCTGATCTGTTGCGCACCTGCCGCTCCGACGGTGACCGCGAGAGCAACGACAACTTGGAGCGCGGAATACGCCGCGGCGCTCCGCCCAGAGAAGGCCGGACCACTGCATCTATATGTCTTCAACATGTTCGCCTCTTTCCTCTCGTGTGATACGGGCACAACGCGACCCAGCCGGTGCGCCCA
The DNA here is from genome assembly GCA_039590375.1 of Gemmatimonadota bacterium. Classification (GTDB taxonomy): domain Bacteria; phylum Gemmatimonadota; class Gemmatimonadetes; order Longimicrobiales; family Gaopeijiaceae; genus UBA822. The sequence goes on along the minus strand of JBDHFN010000007.1, from coordinate 48,623 downwards.
GCTCGATTCGATTTTCAACATGACGGGAACCGGCCAAGAAAGGGGGCCGGACGAAGTGGATCCCTTCTTGGACCCTAAGCCAGGCCCGGCGGAGCGTTGGGCTGCGGGATGAGGACAGCTGTGGGGCGGGAGTGGAAGATATGGATGGCGGACGCCTGACCGGTCTCAACAACATCGACCGGCGCGGGGGCTACACGGTCCGACGCCTTGGTTTCGGATGGAGTGTCGACCTCGCAGATATCGACGCACAGGCAGGCGTGGACATCTGACGTGGCATCTCTCTGATCCGCTGCGTGTACCAGGCCGTAGTCCGGCTCGTTACCGGGCTCGCCATGAGTGGAGCACTGTGCAGAGATCGAGGCGGGAAGGAGCTCGTGGTGCGGGCAGGGACGCACGTCTCCGACGGCTCCAACCAGAAATCCCGACGCGGCCAGAATCGCGTAGATCCTGCGCCACTTCCGGAATTGCCTGCCCATCGTCGGGTTGCCCGTCTGTTTCACGGTAGAGCGCTCAAATTCCTGAATGAAGCATCCTGGGACCGGCTCACCGCTCATCGGCAGTGTGGGGCCGCCCCCTCGACAGGCGGGAAAATGACGTTAGGTCCGCACCGGGCCCATTGCAAGGGCCTTACGTCATGCTTCCAGGCCGACGTTGGAGCTGTTGTTCGCCCCCGTCAGACCTCCCCCGCCCTGGCGGCACGCACCAGGTGCTCCGCCGCTCGGAACGCGAGCGCCTGGATCGTCATGGTCGGGTGATTGCGACCACCGGTAACGAGGTTGCTGCCGTCGACGATGAACAGGTTGGGTACGTCGTGCGCGCGGTGGTACTTATCCACAACCGACGTCCTCGGATCGTCGCCCATACGGCAGGTGCCACGGTTATGCGCGCCGCCGGTGCTGTCACGGACGGGACCCGCCCACACCCTTGTGGCTCCGGCTGCCTCGAGGACCTCGATCGACTTCTGCCTGAAGAACTCCATGTTCTTGATGTCGTCGGGATGACTCGTGGACGTGATGCGCATCGCCGGCAAGCCCCACTCGTCCTTCACGTTCGGGTCCAAATCCACACGATTGGTCGGCAGCGGCAACTGCGAGGTGAAGCAGGAGATGTTCATCCTATGCCGGGATTCGTCCCTGATGGCCTGCTTGTAGCCCGCTCCCCAGCGGGGCGAGCCGGGGCTGAGCCCCCCGAGGCCGTAGCTGATGGGGGTAGCGTAGCCGCGGGAGGTCATTCGGCCACCTCCGTAGAAGCCCCGGTTGGGATCGGACGGGACGTAGTCCACGATTCCAGTGCCGGACACGACGCCCTTGTAGTCGTTCAGCGGATGCTCGAAGAGTGCGCTCGCGCCGGCACCGCCTCCGAGCATCAGGTACCTGCCGACGACATCGTTCGAGTTCGCGAGCCCGCCGGGAAAGCGCGCCGACTTCGACATCAGGAGCAGACGAGCCGACTCCCCCGCGTTCGCGGACAGCACCACCGCTTTGGCACTCTGAAACACTTCCTGTCTTTGAGCGTTGAAATAGGTGACCCCCGTCACGCGGCCGCCGTTGTCCGTCGTGATTTCGCGGACGTAACTCCTGACGCGGACCTCACAGTTACCGGTCGCGACGGCGAGAGGGATCACGGTGACCGCCGAACTCGATCGCGCGCGTACGTGGCACCCGTAGCCCGAGCACATTCCGCAATTGACGCACGCGGAGCGGCCCATGTGCGGCTGCGTAATGATGGCGAGCGGGCCAGGCACTACGCTCAAGCCGAGCTTGGCGGCCGCCTTGTAGAACAGGGCGCCCGAGGATTTCATCGGCACCGGGGGCACCGGATACTCCTTGGACATGGGCGCGACGAACGGAGAATCGACGCGCTGGCCCGAGATGCCCATCTCCCACTCTGCCTGGGTGTAGTAGGGCTCCAACTCGTCGTAGGTGATCGGCCAGTCCGCCATGCCCGTGCCGGCAATCGTTCCCACGGTGCTGGCTTCGTTGAACTCCCACGGCAGGTGGCGCCAACTGCTGCCCCCGTACGTGACGGTCCCACCCCCGACGACGCATCCGTACGAGTGACCACCCCGGACGGCCTCCTCCCGGTCGTTTCTGCGAAACGTGTTGCGCTGCGTCGCAGGATTGCTCATCAGACGGTCTTCGAGATCGGGATTTCGATTCAGCAGCTCGTCCTTGGTGTAATCCCGCTCGTGCCCGTACTTCCCCCAGCCACCCTGCTCGAGGACGACTACCGAAAAGCCGGCCGTCGACAACTGCTTGGCCATGATGCCCCCGGCCGCCCCGGAACCGATGATGACAAAATCAACCTCTTCTTGTGGCCTGAACTGTCTCATGGTGTTTCTCCGGTTCCGATGCTATCCGCGTGGTATTGGGAGCGCGTCGTAGTAGCCGAACGGCGCCTCGTGGTTGAGAGAGTCGTCGTAGCCAAGGAGCTGCCAACCGATTCTGTCGTGATTGCCGCCGTGGACTGGGCTGGCAAAGAAACCGGTGACGGTATGGGTCCGGACCAGGTTGAAGAACGGTGTGTCCTCGATGGCCGTGAGCACCTGCAGCTGCTGGTCGAAGGTCAGCTCCGAGAACTTGCTGGCGTTCGGGAAGCGTTGCGTCGTCTGCGCCGCGAGATCCGTGAGGCCCTGCGTGTAGTCCGCCTGGCGTGCGCGTTCGAAGGTCACGAGCACTCTGTCGATGAAGGGAACCACCCGGGCCTCGCGAGCGCCCGGCGTGTGGTCGGTCGGAATTATCTGGGCAACCATCTCTTCGAGCTCGACGGCCTGCTCGGCGGTGAAGAACGCGAACTCGGCCGACTCATCCGACTCGGCGGCCTCGATCACGTACTCTTCAGCCGCCAGGATGCTTGGGTAGTTGGCCGCCACCCAGGCCCCGCCCAGGCCCGAAACCGAATCGATGAGAAATGAACGTCGTGACTTCCCTTGGGTGCTCATGCTGTCCCCCTTCGATACGTTCCGGGTTGGCTAGCTTGCGTCTACGTGACCCCGTCCATTCTAGATTTGGTCGACTCTACATTTGGTCGACGAGTTCTGGTCGCCGGTCAAGATGGTCCGTAACCCCTTCGTAGGCCATGGCAAACTCCAGAACCCTTTGGTCCTCCCCGAACCGTCCCATGACTTGCATGCCCATGGGTCGGCCCTGCCGATCGAAACCAACCGGCACGTTGACCACAGGAAGACCGGCCAGAGTGCCCCCGATCACTACCTCCATCCAGCGATGATAGGTATCCATCCGAACGCCGTTGATGGATTCGGGCCAGTGAATTTCCTTCGAGAAAGGAAAGACCTGAGCAGTCGGCAGCACCAGAAAATCGTACTCATCAAACAGCGTGCCCAAGGCACGAAACCAATCGGCACGGGCGATTCCTGCCTGGTATATGTCCGCCGCCGAAGTGCCGAACGAGCCTTCGATCTCCCAGATCGCTTCTGGTTTCAGCAGTCTCCGAGTCTCGGGGTCGTCATAGAGAGCCCTAATCCCGTGGCGCGTCCAATGGTGCAGCGTCAACCAGGTCTGCCAGAGCCTGTCCATGTCATACCGTGGCATGCAGGACTCGACGATCGCACCCTCTCCGACGAGACCGCCGAGGCTGCCTTCACAGAACTCGAGCACGCCCGGTTCTGTGTTGAGATAGCCTTCATAACTCCCCATCCACCCTATTCTGAGACCCGCCAAATCAGGTGCCCTGAATTCCTCGAAGGCCGGGAGTTCATCTCTGAGTGACAACGGTTGTGCGGCATAGTGACCGGCAATGCTATGCAAAAGGCGAATAGTATCTTCACTGTTCCGACCCAGCGGACCACCTGTTCCCATCTGTTGGCAAAACAGGTCGCCTCCACCACCCCCCGGCACCCTACCCTGACTGGGCCTGTAGCCGATCACATTGTTGAAGGCACCAGGGTTGCGAAGCGACCCCATCAAGTCGCCACCGTCGGCAACCGGCAGCATGTGAGTCGCTAGCCCACACGCCGCGCCCCCGCTGCTACCACCTGCGGTCAACGCGGGATCGTAAGCACTGCCCGTGGCACCAAACACCGGATTGTAGGATTGCGAACCCATACCGAATTCTGGCGCGTTGGTCTTCCCTATGAAGATCGCGCCTTGGCTCCGGATTCGGCCGATCATGAAGCTATCTCGGTCCGCCATGGTGCCCGCGTATATGGGAGACCCTTGGCTCGTCGGAAACCCTGCCGCGTTGGACAGGTCCTTGACGGCGTGAGGCATGCCGTGCATCCAGCCCCAGTATTCATCCCTGGCCAGGGCCTGGTCGGCGAGCTCCGCTCGGCCGATCAGCACATCGTCATCGGCCATGCTGACGATGGCGTTGTAGACGGGATTGTAACGGTGAATCTGTTTCAGATACGCCTGCATCACCTCGACACAACTGACTTCCTTTTGCCTTATCGCCGCCGAGAGTTGCGACGCGCTCAAGCTGACGAGATCGGCCGGAAGTTGACTGGCAAAGAGTCTGTTGGACCGGATGGACGGGAAAGCCAATGCCACGCCAAATCCCGTCGCACTGCCAATAAACTCTCGTCGATTCATTACTTCTCCCCTCGAACAGAATGAGGGAGGAGTTCCACCGTTACCGGATTCGCTCAGGACGACCGGGTTCGCTCACGACGGTGGAGCCGAGGTCCGTTTCCACCTGATACTAGGGATCGGTCGACTCAGCGGCAAACCATCACGACGCGTGAGAAAGAGCGTCCGTGATCTCTCTCCTCACCCAGTCACTCGGCTCCTCCTGAAGCGTTGCCAGGAGCGATTCACGAGCGTCCACGCTGCCCACGCGGCCCAACGCCCACGCCGCATGCCCGCGCACGAGTTCCTCCCTGTCGGCGAGAGCCCTGACCAGGGCCGGCACCGCCCCCTCGGCACCCCAGTTGCCCAACGCGACGCAGATGTTGCGCAGTAGGCCGGCGCGCTTGGCGCGCTTGATCGGTGAGTCTCGGAAGGCCTCACGAAACTGCTCGTCATCCAGGTCCAGTATCCTGCGGGCCAACTCCACGAGCGGCGGCCCGTCCAGCCCATCCCGCGCCCGATAGTCCTCCTCCTCGGCCGGCTGGGCAAACCGCTCGTTCCATGGGCAGACCTCCTGACAGATATCGCATCCGTATACCCGATTTCCCATGAGGGGCCGTAGGTCCGCAGGAATCGGGCCGCGATGCTCGATGGTCAGGTAGGAGATGCACCGCGGCGCGTCCATCACCGGCGCCCCCGACACATCACGCCCCAGCAGGGCTCCGGTTGGGCACGCATCCAGACAGCTCCGGCACGTCCCACAGTGGTCCTCCTCGAAGGGAGGGTCGGAATCGAGCTCCAGGTCCAGGAGAAGGAGCCCCAGAAAGAAATAGGAGCCCTGCTTCGGGTGGATCAGCATCGTGTTCTTCCCGAACCAGCCGACGCCCGCACGCAGGGCCATCTCCCGCTCCAGAATGGGGCCCGTATCCACGTACACGCGACCCTCGACCGCACCCCCGACCGATGTCTCGATCCACCGGTGGAGCCCGAGCAACAGCTTCTTGATCGTGTCGTGGTAATCCTGCCCGCGCGCATAACGGGCGATGACGCCCCTCGCGGGATCGGCGGGCACGCCAGGGGGGTCCTCCTGGAAGTACTCATGGCCGACTACGACCGCCGACCGGATCGACGGCAGCGTCCGACGGAGATCCGCACGGCGAGCGACGGCGTCCTCACGGGCGAGATACGCCATCTCTCCGTGTCTGCCCTCCTCCACCCATCTCCGATAGAGGTCGAGATGATCGCTCGGTTCGACGGTGGCGACGCCCACCAGACCGAAGCCCAGCCCTCGGGCCTGCTCCTTGAGGCGGGTAGTCAACGTCACACCCTGTACTCCCTCCCCTTCCACTCGATGTGGCCTCCCCTGATCCAACTCCTGACGAAGATGTAGTTCACCACGCCCGCCGCCAGTGGATAGAACAGGCCCGTCCAGAGCGGTGCCCGGAGACGCCAGGCGATCACGCTCCACACGATGACGCTGAACGCCGTGACGGAAATCGACCATATCCACCACGTGCTCGGTCCCCCACGCACGAGGGAGAGGAGCAGGACCACGGGAGGCACCATCCACATAACCACGTCGACCAAGATCCCGGTCGGCAGGGCGATCGGGCCGGCCCACGGCGGAACCGCTTGGCGTGCGGCCAGGGACATGTTCTTCGACCACCCCTCGATCAACTCGCCCAGCGACCGGTACATCCGCGTGGCGAGAACGGCCTCGGCCTCACGGACCGCGAGCCGTTTTCCGGACCGGCAGAGAATCTGCGCCAGTCGCTGATCCTCGACGATCTCCCCCTTTACGGCTTCGTGGCCCCCAATTTCGTCGTAAACGGCTCGATCGAAGAGGATGAACTGCCCGTTGGCGATGGCGTCGCGCCAGCGCTCCGGCGGGCGGGGCTTCCCCGGGTTCGGAAAGCGAAACACAATCGCCGCCATCATGTGGGTCTGGACCAGGCGCTCCCAGAACGTCTCCATGATCTGCCGCCCCATCAGCGTGAGGGCATCGCTTTCGTCCTCGGCCATCCCGGCCACCGCACTTCCCAGCAGCTCGGGCGCGTGAACGGTGTCGGCGTCGGTGAAGAGCAGTAGATCGCCCTCAGCCACCCGGGCCCCTTGGGCGCATGCCCATGGCTTGCCCATCCATCCCTCGGGAAGGTCCTGACCCTCGACCGCCATGACCCTCCGAGCACGATTGGGCGGGATCGACCTCGCCAGATCCAGGGTCGCGTCGTCGCTCCGGTCGTCCACCACGATGACCTCGAACTCCGCGTAGTCCGACGCACAAATCGACTCGACGCAGGACCGGATACTTCTCCCTTCGTTACGAGCTGGAACGATGACGCTGACCAGTGGACCCGCACGGTCGGTCGCGTCAACCTCCGGGAGTCTCCGGGGAAGCCTGACCTTGATCAGGCAATAGACGACCAGGGCGATCCAAGGGCTGAACGCGAGAAGTGGCGGCATGGGCTTAGATCCACACTCCGGTCCACCAGATTCAGTGGCCGGAAACGGGCCCGCCTATAGAACCGGGCGGCTGACCCGGACGGTAACCCGTTTGTCCGTGAAGAGTCCCCCATCGTCCGCCCGGCCCTGGAGCACGTAGGTGCCGGGCTCGTGGAAGGTCACCTCCGTGACCCAGCGCCCATCCTCCGGCAACTCTGGCGGCACCCAGAAAGAGGCCCAGGGAGAGTTCGAGTAGGGGCGAGTGTCTTCCCAGGGCGCGATCTGGACGGGAGAGAAGCTCGCACCGCCACCTACGGGTCCCCGATACACGAACCAGGTCAGGTGAAGTCCCATGACCTTCTGGACGGTAATCCGCGACGGAGTCCGCATGGCCAAGTCGAGGTTCAGCGTCCCGTCATCGTTGAGGGGCAATCGCGACCGTGTGCTCCTGGTCGGAAGTCCGTCGTCGGTGACGTGGGCCGCCAGGGTCACCGGCTGGCCTACTCGAGCGTCGATGACCGAGTCCATCTCGAGTTCGACAACCGGGGGCGTATGCGCACGAAGCTCTGGATCACTGGTGCCCGCGCCAAGCGTGCCGGTCTCGGACATGATGACCACGTTGTCGACGAAATAGTCGGGCCTCAGCGAGCCGTAGGCTCGCCTTTCCTCCCCCTGGCTCGTGAGCGCCCAAACCAGCTCTGCGTCGCCAAAGTCCGCCGGCACATCAACCGTGAACACAAAGCGGTTACGGCGGGGGAGGAAGTGGGTCGGCTGCCCCTGATCAGCGGGTCCGGGCGAAAAATTGTTGTCGGCCCCTATGGGAATGTCCGGCTCTTCTTGCCAATTCCGGTTCATATAGCCGAAAAGGAGTTGGAACGAGCCGTCCGGGTTTTCCCGCCACCCCTCGAAAGCCGGAGAGATGCTCTGGCCGCTCGAGTACGTAAGGCCCTGGGCTGCAGCCTGGTGGGCTCCCGCCGCCACGGCCAGGGCCCCGAGGGCGACACCGATACCGACGGCTTTCTGCAACCGCAAAGACCGAACTACAAACATTTCATCTACCTGTCGCGGGATCGTTTAACCACGTGTCCTGATTCGGTCAGTCCGGTTGCGTACCGGAGTCATCCGTGACCTTCGCCGGCGGAGTGGGCACGAATGCCAAGCAGAGCGGGCACCCGATGACGTAGTCGTTCTTGGTCAGGTTGAATTTCTCCACACGCTCGGCCATCTCCTCCTCGAACTGCTCGTCGCTAAGGCCGACACGCTCCCCCAAATCGATGAACATGTTGGCCACCGACCGATTGCCCGATCCCTGCCAGTTTCTCGGATCCGGGACGTTCTGGTTGGTCTCGGTGTTGTTCATGTAGCCGGTGATGTGGAGGATCGTGCCCTTGGGAAGCAGGGGCTGGTAATCGTCCTCGAAGACGTAGGTACGAACCCAGTTGTGATCGTACCCGACACAGGACAGCGTCTCGGCCTTGAAGCCCCAGATGGCCTCCAGGCACATCCGCTCGCCCGGGGCGTGAAGATGGGGCTCGAAGCTGATGATCTTGGTGTGCCGCGTCGTCACCGTGTAGGCGTCGAGCCGCTGTCCGGACTCGTTGGCCTCGATATCGATGTCGGAGCCGTTGGCGAGAGAGGTGATACCACCCCGGTACTTCGGCTCGTATCCTTCCGGGAAGAACTCGAACGCGATTTCCAGACGAGCTCTCGTGTCCCGGCCGTTCGAGTGGAGATGGATCGACTCGGAGGCGATTTCGGAGCCCGCCCGCAGCAGCCGGCCAGCATCCGGATCGAAGATGTCGGGGTTCCGACCCACTTCGTGCACCGGCCAGGACGTGATCTGACGGGTGTCCGGAACCTGCGTGCGCCAGATCATGTGGTGGACGATGTACCTCCCGCCCACCGTCTCCCGGCCGCTTCCCTGACTCGTGTTCACGTCATTGACTTCGCGGATCTGAACGGCCGCGACGTACCGGTCTTCTTCCAAACCGAGGGGAATGCTCTTGATCTCGCCCCACCAGTCTGGATCCGTTCCCCTCACCAGGAGCTCCTCGGAGCTCACGACGAGGTCGGGCCGGATGGTCCACTCGCCGCTGTCGTCGAATTCCCTTGCCGGGGGTAGGTCCGCCGGATCACCCTCGGGCGCACCGTTGCCCGCCCAAGCGGCGATCATGGCGAGCTCCTCATCGCTGAGGGAGTTGTCCTGCTTGTAGTGCTGAATGCCGATGTCTTTCTCGACGTACCAGGGCGGCATCGCACCCATCCGATCACGGATCGCCGTGCGCTCCTCGATCCTCCGGGAGTACCGCCGTGCCTCCTGGTACGTGACCAGCGACATCGGCGCGACCCCTACCGGGTTGTGGCAATTCTGGCAGCTCCGCTGCAGAATCGGCGCGATGTCCCTGCTGAACGTCACGTCTGCCGGATTGAAACCGAAATCGGAGGTGGAGGCGAAGTCCTGTGCCCCGAGTGCGAAGGGCACCATCAGGAGGAGGGCGGCCGGGAGAATCAGAACCCGACCGATCGTTTCCTTCCACCCGACATTCATTCCGTAACGCATCGCTTTCACTCCGATTGCGGGAGACAACTGGGACGACGAGAACACTTCACTCAGACGATGAAAGAGAGTCTAAGGCGATATTAAGAATAGTTAAAGAGTCATGAGTCCGTCAAAATGGGGCGGGGGTCCTGGAAGGGGGGAACGAGAGACGGCGGGCCGGGCTGTTGCCCGACCCGCCGCCTTACTCAGTACTAGGTCCTGGTGATCGTCCTCGTGATCAGGACTCGTCGGTGTCGTCTCCGTCCTTGTCCTTGTCCTCGAAGGCCTTGATCGAGTTCTTGATGTTCCCCTCGGCCATGCTCTCGTTGGGCTGCCCCGTGGAAGCCGTCGCGGGATTGAAGAGATCGCCGAACTCGTCGACGAACCAGGTCGAGACGTCGAACCGAATCGTGACGTTCGTGGCCGGAGCGTCCTCGCCGATCACCAGAGCCGGCACGAGGTTGAACTTCTGCTCCTGACTCAGGTTAGTCTCGAAAGCGAACGCCACTCCATTGTACGTACCCTCTACCGTAATGCTCTTGTTCTCCAGCTCGGGATGGGCGAGCAAGAAGGGCGCATCGTCATCGTTACCCGTCACCTCGTGGATGTCGAATTCCACTTCGTCGTACGTTCCAGGATCGATCATGATGGAAACGTCCGAGCTGGTCGATCCATCCACCGGGAGGTCGATCAGAACGGGAGCCGTCTCGAAGCTCTCGCAGCCGTCCGGCTCAGGCACCACGTCGCAATCGACGACTTCGACGCGCTCCAACTCGATTTCGCGCAGCACGACCTTCACACTCGTGATGACGAGCGTGTTGACGCCGTCGGTGATGGGGCCAGCCATGGGGCCCCCAAAGAGACTCGGTGCCGGCGCTCCGGCCGCGGTCACGTCCGAGGCGAACGAAAGGGATACTCCCGAGCCCATCGCGGGGCCGGTACCGTCGCTGCATGCGGCCAACATCAGTAGTGCCGCAGCGGTAATTGACATGTGGTTCTTCATCGGAAAACTCCTGTAGCCTCAAGTTTGTTGCGTTGTCGTTCTCGGGAGTACAGTTGGGCAATGGCCATGCCAGATCGCGGGGTGATCCTGAGTCCGAAGAGCATAAGTCCTAGTCAAGAAATAGGTTACGGGCACATTCGGTTGAAATGTCTTCTTAGGGAAAGCGGTGCGAGGGAATCCGTCGGGAGGCGGGCTTTACCGCTATTCTAGGCGCTTTCCGCCGAACGAAGGCTCTTGCATACGGCCTCAGCGGCACGATGCCACGAATTCCATAGATTCCACCACCGTTGCACAAAAATATTGCATCTCGGGTGAACGGTCGCCCAAATTGTAGGCATGACAGGTCCTGTCTAACCATCCGCGCTGGCTCCATCGACCACGCTCATTGCACTTGTCCTCAAATTCGACCTCCAGCTCCCGCGGGAGCTTGCTGGCCCTCACGTCCCAGGGTGCCCAGGCTACGCTTCAAGAAGCCGCAGACGCGGCGGGCCTGGAGTTGACGTGGACCTCGAATCTCAGTGAGCTCCTGGAGAAGCTCTCGTCACGGCCCTGGTCCGCGACCCTCCTTTCGCTCTCGGTCGATCCTGTCGACGAGGACATCGCGAGGCGGGTAGGTTCCGAGCCCAACGCGGGGGCGCTCCTCCTCTCGTCACCTGGCGCCTCTCTGGAGCGCGCCATCCTCGTGGAACGGGCCGGCGCAGTGGCACTTTTCCATGAGCCCCTCCAACCCTCCCCTGTCCTCTCCCGCCTGACCGCCATCCGGGAGGAGGGAAGAGTGGTTCGGCTCCCCCAAAGGGCGGACGAGGAGGGCGACACCGGACCGGTGATGATCGGCAGCGGTCCCGAAATGGCCGAAATCTTCCACGTGCTGGCCCGAGTCGCCTCGTCGCCCGCCACCGTGCTCGTGACTGGGGAGTCGGGAACCGGTAAGGAGCTCATCGCACAGGCCATCCACTGGGCCAGCGACCGGCAGGACGGACCCTTCGTGGCCGTGAACTGCGCGGCCATCCCGGAACACCTTCTCGAGTCGGAGCTCTTCGGACACGAGCGCGGCGCCTTTACCGGTGCCGTTGCCCGAAAGAGCGGGCGTTTCGAGCGTGCCCACGGTGGAACGCTCTTCTTGGATGAGATCGGCGACATGAGTCTGGTGCTCCAGGCCAAGATTCTGAGAGTCCTCGAGGAGCGCGTCCTGGAGCGGGTGGGTGGAGAAGAGACCATTCCGCTAGACGTTCGCGTGGTAGCCGCGACCCATCAGGACCTCGAGCAACGCATCGCCGATGGAGAGTTTCGTGAGGATCTCTATTATCGGTTGGCCGTCGTGGAGCTCCACGTGCCGCCCCTCCGAGAGCGGGGGGACGACGTTCGAGAACTAGCCCTCCACTACGCCACCCAGTTCGCCACCCGGTACGGCCGTCCCCTGGAGGGGATCACGGAAGAGGCGATTCAGCGCCTTCAGGCCTACCACTGGCCCGGAAACGTCCGTGAGTTGCGCAATGTCCTGGATCGAGCCGTGCTCCTTGCAAGAGGAGGCGTGTTGCGCTTCAGCGAGCTCCGGCTGGGCGCCGCCTCGCCCCGCGCCTCCTCGCGATCGGATACGGAGAGCGTATCCGGCTACCCCCCGTCCGTCTCCTTGGACGAGGTGGAGGCGGACCACATCCGCAAGGTTCTCGGTTCCGTCGACGGCCACATGGGCAACGCGGCGGATATCTTGGGCATCCACCGAAACACCTTGGCGAGGAAGGTCCGAGAGTTCGACATCCAGACGCCGAAGGCCACGGTAGACGGATGAATCCCCACCATAGCCCACATCGCCTGATCCTACGCGGTCCGATTTGCCGCGAAACGGGGCCCCTGTTGCACCAAAATGGTGAACCGGGGCGGGCCGGCGGAACGCACGAAACCCTTATTGCAGGTCTAAGTCTATTCCAAATATACAGTTACGAAGACGCACGAAATGCCGCCGGCGAGCATGAATCGTGCATCTTCCTCGATTGCCCGCCGCAGAATGGCGGGAGACCCGCCCTACCATCATCGAGGAGCTATGAAACGGTTGACGTTGGACCGGATCACGCACGTCCTGCCTGCCTTGGACGAGCTCCGCCCAATGATGGACCACCTTCTCGCTCAGTCGGTCCCGGACCCGGAACGGGAGTGGACCGGTGGAGGAGAGCTCGGGACGCTGGGCGGACGCCTGGTTTCGAGCGAGGATCTCGCCTCGGGGATCAGCCAACTTGCCGATGCCGCTCGCGATCGAATTTCGAATCTCTATCTTGCCGTTGCCGATGGCATCCGCTGTTTGGCCGATGGGGACGGAACAGGAGCCGCGGAGGCCCTTCTCCGAGCGGCAGCATTGGAGGAGGGGCTGGACCATCCCGACCGTGCGGAGGCGTGGGCCGCCGCGGCCGTTCGCGCCGCGCGCGACGAGCGTGACAGACGTCCCGCTTCACTGGCTCTCCGTAGGTGGGCCAGAGCCGCGAGTGCCCAAGGCAAGCTCGTGGAGGCTCTGGATCGCTACGAACAGGCCCACGAGATCGCCCGCGACTCCCTTGACTCCCAGGGAGCCGCCGAGGCGGCGATCGGCGCCGGTAACGTCTTGGAGCGACAAGGGAGCTGGGAGGATGCCGAAGCATGGTATCGGCGGGCTCTCGACGTGCTGCAGGCGGACGGGAGCGAGGGACCCGAGACGTGGCAGGCTCAACTCAACATTCACATCGTTCTCCGCTCCGCCGGGTCCCTCGAAGAGAGCCTCGAATGGCTCCAGAGTGCGTCGGACTCCGTGGAGAAGCTCGGCGATGAGACCGCCGGGCAGTTCTTGGAGAACGCATGGGGTCAGTTCCGCATGGCGTCCGGGGCGTTCTCAGAGGCCGAGCGTCACTTCCGGGGCGGACTCTCGGAAGCGACCGACGCGCGGGCCCGGGTCACGATCCGGCTCAACCTGGCCGAGGCTCTCCTCGCACAGGACCGCACGCTCGAAGCTGCCGAAGAGGCTCGTGAGGCGGAGCGTGAGGCCATCGCCTCGGGAATCGTCCACAAGCTTCCAGAGGTCTATCGCATCCTGGGGCGAATCGTCTCAGCGGAGGACAACCCCGACGCGTTCGTCTTCTTCGAGCGAGCTCTCGACATCGTGCGTGAGCGGCGTCTTCCAGCGTTGGAGGAAGCGCTAACGCTCCAGGCATACGCCGAGGCCGAGGCCCGGCGTGGCGAGGAGGATTCGGCGCGACAATTGCGGGAAAGAATGACCGAGGGATACCGCGCGCTTGGAATGAGTTACACGAGGCACCCTTGGGCGGACTCATACGGTCCCGGGCCGGAATCGACCGAGACCAAGCCCTCAAAACACAATGGTGAAGCTGATGTATAGAATCGATCGACGAAGGATTTGGGCCCTGAAGAACGTCGCGACCACCCTCATCGCTGTCGCGACGTGCGCCCTCCTTGCGGGCTGCGGCAACCTCACCGCGGGTGGTCTGACCGGAGAGGCGACAGTGACCGTCTCCGGAGACGCCGTTGACGCTCCAGCCCCGGCACCCCAGAGCGTTGCCAGGCTCGTCTCGACATCCCCCTCCGGCGCCCCCGGCGACACACCGGAGGGACAGGTGGAGGCGGACTTCTTCCTCTATTTGGTAGCGGCCAACGGCGTCCCGGTCTCCCTGTCCGAAAATCCCATCGAGATCCGCCTCGACGTCCAAGGCCAGCAGGAAGCCGACGCCGTCGATCGCCAGCAAGTGCCGGCGACGTTGTACACCGAGGTCCGTATGGTCTTCACGGACATCCGAGTCGAAGTGGCCGACGGCCTGATCATCAATGGTGTGCCCGTCGTCGGAGAGGTGAGGGTGGAACTCAAAGACACTGAACTCACCGTAAGCCGGCCGCTGAGCCTCGACATCGGAGAAGGTGACAGCGTGTTTCTCCTGATGGATCTCAACGCCAACACTTGGCTGCAGGCGGTGGACCCGGTGCTCAAGACGATTTCGGAGGAGGCCTTCGGAGACGCGGTGGCAGTGGGCGTGCGCTAGACGCCACCGTTCGGCCCAAGGCTGCCTGCCTAGGCTCCCTCAGGCCGAAGGCCGGTGGCCGGTCGAGCGTTACTCCCCCTTCCTCACCCAGCGCTCCCCGTCCCGGGTCCGGTACTTCTCCATCACGCCGTCGAACGCCTGGTCGAGGTCGATCCCCTGCTCGTTGGCCATGCAGAGGATGACGAACAGCACGTCGGCCAATTCCTCCGCCATCTCCTGCTCACCCTCGTCCACCCTCTTCGGCTTGGTGCCGAAGCGATGGTTCACCAGGCGTGCGAGCTCCCCCACTTCCTCCATGAGCCGGGCGAGGTTGGCCAGCGGCGGCCAATAACCTTCCTCGAACTGGGAAATCCACGCCTCGACCCGGGCCTGGGCGTCCATCAGGGGCCGGTCGTCCGTCATGGGACCAACACCAGCTTTCCGAACACCTCGCCCGCCTCGAGAAGCTCGTGCGCGCGCCGGGCCTCCTCGAGGGGCAGGACCTCCTGGATGGGCGGCACGAGCCGTCCCTCGAACACCAGATTCATGACACGGCGAAAATCCTCCGGGGGTCCCATGGTGCTGCCCAGGATGGAGAGCTGCTTCCAGAAGATGGCCCGGACGTCACTCGTGACCGCCGGCCCACCAGTGCCGCCGTACGAGACCATGCGCCCCCCGACAGCGAGCGACCTGAGGCAACCCTCCCACAGCGGCTCCCCGACCGAGTCCACGATCAGATCCACTCCCCGTTTGGCCGTGGCGCGCCACACTTCCCTCGAGAAGTCGACCTCGAGGCGATCATAGACGACGTCGGCGCCGAGGGCTTCCACCCGCTCGACGTTGGCGGGACCACTGGTCAGCGCGTACACGTGGGCCCCGCATAGCTTGGCGATCTGGATCGCCGCCGTGGACACGCCCCCGGACGCGCCCGTGACCAGGACCGTTTCACCGGGCTTCAGACCACCCCGCGCCAACAGAGCATGCCACGCTGTCACGAACGCGAGACCCGCCGCGGCCGCCGTCTCGAAGGCGACGGCGTCCGGAATCTCGAGTAGGTTGCCGACAGGGGCCACGAAATATTCGGCAAAACCGCCCTGCGTGTGTTCACCCAGGACGCTGAAGGGTCTGTCCTCGATCGAGGCACCGCGGCGCGCGCCCTGATACCACTCGTAGTTCAACGATGGATCGACGACGACCCGTGTGCCGATCGGCACCCCTCCTGCACCGTCTTCCACGCCCACACCGAGCGCGTCCACCACACCGGCAACGTCCGAGCCCCCGATGTGCGGCATCGGAATTTCGAAGGGAAGGCCTCTGCGTGCCCAGAGATCCAAATGATTCAGCGAGGCGGCTCGCACGGCGATCCGCACCTCCCCTGGACCGGGCTCCGGTGCCTCGACCTCGGCGATCTGGATCACCTCGGGTCCGCCGTGTTCAGAAAAGAGGGCCGCTCGCATTCTAGTCTGCGACACTGCACTAGCTCCGTTGGAAAGGGGCGAGGAGGGGGGGCGAAGAGTACCTTCCCGGCGGTCGACCCAGCAAGCGCCGAGTCTGTGCTGCCCTACTCGCGTGCCTTATCGTTCACGACAGCCCGCGACCCCCCTCAGGAACCGAGGAGCCCGTCCCAGTAGCATGAAGGACCGAACGACCGCATCCCGCACCGACACCCCATTGGGCGACGGCCCGCACGACTCTGATTCGCCGGCCGCTCCTGACCCAACAGGCGACGACGACACGACGCTTGGGGGCTATCAGGCGGTCCATGACCGTCCCCCCGCCTTTTCGGGCTCGGACGAGCAGCCGTACACGGTGTCCGTCGAGATCGAATCCGTGGAGAACCTCGCCGCACCCTTCGTGGCCTACCTGGTCTTTCCGCGATGGGCGGAAACGGGCCTCGGGATCGTGGGTCACCTGGAGACGCCTGTTCTGTGTGAGGGGAGGAGTCGGGACGAGGTTCGGGACCGAGTCGATGCGCTTCCGCTGGCCGACGTCAAGCGCCTCTTGGACGAGGCCATCGAGCTAAAGGGCGGGGGCGACTGAGCGATGACGGCGACTGAGCGATGAGTACGACCGAGCCCCCCTTCCTCCGGATTACCGAGATCTTTCACTCCATCCAGGGTGAATCGACGTGGTCGGGGCTGCCGTGCACGTTCGTGCGGCTTACCGGCTGCCCCCTCCGATGCGTGTGGTGCGATACGGAGTACGCCTTCCACGGAGGCACGCGCCGAACCCTCGACGAGATCGTGGACGAGGTCCGCTCCATCGGGACATCACTGGTCGAGATCACCGGCGGAGAGCCCCTGGCCCATCCCAATGCCTATGTACTCGCCGAGCGTCTGCTCGACGCGGGATTCACGGTCCTGGTGGAGACGTCGGGAGCGTTCGACGTGGCTCCGCTCGACCCCCGGGCGCACCGGATCATGGATCTCAAGTGTCCGGGAAGCGGGGAGGGCGACAAGAACCTGTGGGAGAACCTGGATCATCTGACGAGCAGGGACGAGGTGAAGTTCGTGGTGCTCGACCGGGCGGACTACGAGTGGGCCAGAGACACGATCCGGGAGCGCGACCTCGACATCCGCCTGGAGGAAGGCACGCTCGGCGGTCTCCTCATGTCACCCGTGTGGGACGCGTGCGATCTCGTCGACCTGGCTGACTGGATTCTCGAGGACCGACTTCCGGTGCGACTCCAGACGCAGCTTCACAAGCATATTTGGGAGCCAAACGCCCGAGGCGTTTGAATGGAGATCCCCGACGCTCGGCTGCGTAGACTCGTCGACTTACTCCTCGAGCGACCGGAGCAGGGGGGCGAGCCGGAGCCACCAGCGGGCCACATCGAGGCCGCCGTTTCCCTCATTCTCCGAACGGCCGCGGACCTGGAGGTTCTCCTGATCAAGCGCGCCGAATCCGAGCGCGACCCCTGGTCGGGGCACGTGGCGCTTCCAGGTGGACGAAGGGACCCCGGAGACGCGAATCTCACTGGAACCGCGATCCGCGAAACGGTGGAGGAGACGGGGGTGGAGCTCTCCTCATCCGGATGGTCGCTGGGCCGCCTGGGGCAAGTAACGCCGAGTCACCCGACCCTGCCTCCGATCACCATCACGCCCTACGTGTTCGGGGTACCGGAGGCGATCGAGGCGCACGCAAGCTCGGCAGAAGTCGATCACGTACTCTGGGTCACGCTCCCCGTCCTGCTGGACCCGAAAACCCGCGGGACCACCACCATCGTTCTGCCGGAGGGCTCGGCGGACTTCCCCTGCTATTGGGTCGAAGGCCACGCGATCTGGGGCCTCACCTTCCGCATTCTCTCCGAATTCGCCGAACTCGTGGGCGGCCTCTGACCCGGCTGATGGGCCGCAGGGCTACTCGACCCACTCCGCGATGAACACGTTGGTCTCGCCCTCCTGAGCCTGACCGCGGTTCGATCCCCAGACCAGATAGCGGCCGTCCGGACTGAACACCGGAAAGCCGTCGAACCCGTCCATGTACGTGATGCGCTCCTGCCCAGACCCATCCTCGTTGATCAGGTAGAGATCGAAGTCCCGTCCCGTGGGATCGTCCATGTTCGACGCGAAGATGATCTTGTCGCCCGAGGGGTGCCAATACGGTCCGAAGTTCGCCACGCCGTTGTGCGTCACCTGTGTCTGATTCGACCCGTCGGCGTTCATCACGAAGATCTCGAGCTCACTCGGCCGAATCAGTCCATCGACGAGAAGAGACGTGTAGTCCTCGATTTCCTCCGGAGTGGTGGGGCGATGGGCGCGGTACACGATCTTCGACCCGTCCGGAGAGTAGAACGGCCCCCCGTCATAGCCCATGGTGTCCGTGAGGCGCAGGACGTCGGAGCCGTCTGGGTCCATGGAGTAGATATCGAGCTCCCCATCCCGCATCGACGTGAAGACGATGCGATCGCCCACGGGAGAAAACGTCGCCTCCGCATCGTAGCCGAACGAGTGTGTCAGTTGCTGGAGGTTCGAGCCGTCGGCGTCGGCAACGAAGATGTCGAAGCTGGGGTACACTGCCCACACGTATCCGCGCGAAAAATCGGGCACGGCCGGGCAGGCGGTATCGAAGTGGTGCGTCGAGGAGTAGAGTATCTTGGCGCCGGCTGGGTAGTAGTAGGAGCAAGTGGTTCGCCCCTGACCGGTGCTCAACATCTCGATGTCGCCCCCGTCGAGCGACATGGTGTAGATTTGGTCGCACCCGCCGGCTCTGGGCGGGGACTGGAAGATCAGCCTGGTGCCGTCGAAGGAAAAATAGGCCTCGGCGTTCTCACCCTCGAAGGTGAGTTGGCGTATGTTCCGGAGATGGACCTCCTGGGCCGCGGGACCGATGCCGGATTGATACGACGTATCGGCGCCGGTGGTGGCAAGAACGAGAAGTCCGGTGACGGCGGCGGCCGCTCCCGATTTGATGAGTGAGAACATTCAGAGTCTCCAGAGGATGATCGATGTCCAATGTATCGATGTCTAACGTACTGACCGTCTTCGCGGCGCTCACAGTCGGACTCACCCTCACGAGCCCCGCTGGTCCTTTGTCCGCACAGCAGGTCCCCGACTGTCCAGACGTCGACGAGATCACGGAGGGCATGGACCCGGCCCTCGCACACGTCCGCTTCCTCGCTGACGACGCCCTCGAGGGTCGTGCAGCGGGAACGAGCGGTGCGCGCTGCGCAGCACAGTACATCGCCAACCAGTTCGAGGCCATCGGTCTCGAGGGCGCCGGGCCGAACGGGAGCTATTTCCAGGGCTTTCCGATCCGGGCGGGTGCCGTCCTCGGCGCCGGAAGTACACTCCGAACGCCGCAGACCAGCTACACCCTAACCGAGGACTGGATCCCGTTCGGGTACTCCGCGTCGGCGGCCATTACGGGCACTCTGTTGTATGGGGAGGACGGGATCAACCGCCCTCAGTCCGCCGACAACGAGTATCCGACACTGGACCTCACAGGCCGGATCGTGGTCGTTGAGGACGGCGACCTGAGGTCCCCTTCGAGCCGAGCACTCCAGGCGGATGCGCATTTCAAGGCCACCGTCGCGGCCGGGCGAAACGCCGGCGGTATGCTGATCCTCCTTCGCGACGGTCGGGAGCTGCCCGACCTGACGGGAGAGACGAGGGCCGCCTTGGGCATCCCGGTGGCCGCAGTCCGTGGCGAAGCGGCCGACCAAGTCCGCCAGGCCGCACGCGGCGGCGACCGCGCGTTCCTCGCGGCCTCCGTACAGCCGAGGACGGTGGAGGCGCGCAATGTGACTGCGCTCCTCCCGGGATCCGATCCGAGTCTCGCCGACGAGGTGCTGATCATCGGAGCCCATTACGATCACTTGGGCAGGGGCGGCGAGGGGTCACTCGCGCCCGATGAGTTCGGTGCGATCCACAACGGCGCGGACGACAACGCGAGCGGGACCTCGGGACTGATCGAGCTTGCACAGCGCTTGGCCGTGAGTGATCGCCGACCAGCTCGTTCCATTCTGTTCCTCGCGTTTACGGCCGAAGAAAAGGGGCTCTGGGGCTCGGCCCACTACGTCCGGAATCCCCTTCTGCCTATCGAGCAGACCGTTGCCATGCTCAACATGGATATGATCGGCCGATTGGAGGAAGGCACCCTCGTTGTTCACGGCGTCGGAACGGCAGAAGAGTGGACCGACGTGCTGCTCGATGCCAACCAATCCACGGCCCGGCCCCTCAGTTACGCCGTATCGCCCGACGGATCCGGTGCTTCGGATCATGCCTCGTTCTACAACGAGCAGGGATTGCCCGTCCTGCACTTCTTCACCAACACGCACACCGATTACCACAGGCCGTCCGACGACTGGGAGAAGGTCGACGTCGAAGGCCTCGAGCGGGTCGTAGATTTCGTGAGCGAAGTGGCGTTCGACATCGCGGGGGTGTCCGGTTCGGATGAACGAATCGCGCTCACCGCAGTCGCACCGGACCTGGCGGCTGCGCACGGGCAAGATCCGTCAGCCACCAACACCGGTGGTGGGTACGGCCCGTATCTGGGTACGATTCCCGACATGGTTCCGTCCGACGACGGGCTCAGACTGACGGGCGTCCGCGAAGGCAGCCCGGCGGCAGACGCCGGCATCAGGGGGGGCGACATCGTGGTGGAGTTCTCCGGTAGAGAGGTCGGAGACATCTACGGCTACACCTACGCGCTGCAAGCTCATGAACCGGGCGATGCCGTCGACATCGTCGTCCTGAGGGACGGCGAGCGCTTGACGTTCACGGCGGTGTTGGGGGATCGGCGCTGACCGCGGTTCGAGTGCTACCCCAGCAACTCCAACTGACCGGCCGAGACGGCGTCTCCGTCTTCTGAGTCTTGCCCCTCTGGGGCCACGTCCGACGCCTGCGAAGCACCCTCCTGTGCCGCCACCGCGGGCTCTTCGGTCGCCGCAGCCTCTGCCCCCTCGCTCTTCCTGCCTCCCGTCTCGCTGTACGCCCGAGTCACTTCCACCACCCGGTCACCCGCGGCGGGTTGGACCAGTGGCCGTCCCTGCGTTCGCCGCCCCTGGGACGGGATCTGATCGACGCTCAGACGAGTGACCGTCCCGCTCGCCATCACCACCATGACCTCGTCTCCCTCGAGTACTTCCAATGCGGATACGAGGGGCGTCCCGTCTCCAGACGGAACCGCCAGCGTGCCGAGCCCACCACGCTTCTGAAGCGGGAAGTCTCCCACCTCCGTGCGCTTGCCCTTCCCATCCTCGGTCAAGCTCAACACCCAGGCATCCCTGCGGATGAGCAGCATCCCGACAACCGAGTCGCCGCCCTTCAGGTCGACGCCCTTCACCCCCTGCGCGGTGCGGCCCAGAACGGACAGATCGGACTCCGGAAAGCGGATCGCCCGGCCGACCCTGGTGATCAACATGACCTCCCCTTCACCGTCGGAGAGGCGAACGTCCATGACGTGGTCGCCCTCCTTCAGGCCCGCAGCGATCACGCCCCCCGCGCGGGGATGAGCGAACTCCGAGAGCTTGGTCCGCTTCATGAGGCCGTTCTTCGTGAGAAACACGACAAAGCGCTCCGCGGTAAGATCGTCCGCCGGCAATATGGTGACGATCTCGTCGTCTCGATCGGCCTGGGTCAGCCCGTAGATCGACTGTCCCCGGGACGTGCGTCCCCCCTCGGGCACGTCCAGCACCGGGAGGAAGTGCAGATGCCCGTTCCGGGTGAAGGCGAGTAGCCAGCCCTGGGTGCGGGCCACGAAGATCCGCTCCAGGTAGTCGGTCTCGAAGCGCTCCATCCCGGCCAACGCCTTCCCGGACGAGACCCTGCGACGGTAGAGGTGCATGGGAATTCGCTTTACGAACCCCTCGTGGCTGAGGGTGATCACCGCGTCCTCGTCGGCGACCGTGTTTTCCACCTCCATCGACTCCGACTCGTCGTCCCCCAGGATGACCGTCCGCCGCTCATCCCCATACTTCTCGACGATCTCATCCAGCTCCTCGAGCATGACCTCGAGCTTTCGAGCCTCGCTCTTGAGTATCTCCTTCAGGTTCTTGATGATGGCCTTGAGTTCCTTGAGGCGCCCCTTGATTTCGTCCTGTTCGAGCGCGGTCAGCTTGGCGAGTCGCATGTTGAGAATCGCGTCCGCCTGGATCTCGGAGAGTCCGAGCAGGTCCTGGAGCCGCTCGGATGCCTCCGGGCGATTCATCGACCCCCGGATGATTCCGATGACGTCGTCGATGGCACCGAGCGCGGCCACCAGACCCTCGGCGATATGCTTCTCGGCCTGAGCCTTCTCGAGATCATGCAGCGAGCGACGCTGGATGACCTCGACGCGGTGATCCCTGAACCGTTCGAGAAGCTGGACGAGCGTGAACTCGTGCGGCTCGCCGTCGTCCAGCGCGATCATGATGGCCCCGAACGTGCTCTGGAGGCTGGTCTTCTTCAGCAGCAGCTTGATGACCTTGCCCGCCTTGATTCCGCGCTTCAGCTCCACCACGAGCCGGAGCCCGTCCCGGTCCGACTCATCACGAATGTCGGCGATATCCGGAGCACCGCCTCGCCGGGCGAGGTCGGCGATCTGTTTGATGATCCGCGTCTTCGAGACCGCGTATGGGAGCTCGGTAACGACGAGCTGCTCTTTTCCACCCCGCAGGGCCTCCTTGACGATGCGGGCGCGCATGACGATCCGGCCCCGGCCGGTCTCATACATCCTTCGAATCTCATCACGCCCGACGACGAATCCACCTGTGGGGAAGTCGGGGCCCGGAAGGTGCTTCATCAAAACGTCGAGGGTGGGATCGGGCTCCTCGATCAGTGCCCTCAGGGCGGCGGCGACTTCCTTCAGGTTGTGAGGGGGCACGTTGGTGCTCAGCCCGACCGCGATCCCCGACGATCCGTTGATCAGCAGGTTGGGCACCCGAGAGGGCAGAACCGAGGGCTCGGTGCGCTGACCGTCGAAATTTTCGACGACATCGACCGTCTCCTTCTCGATGTCCGCGAGGATGTCCTCGGCGATCGGTGCGAGCTTGGCTTCCGTGTACCGGTACGCCGCCGCGGAATCGCCGTCGATCGAGCCGAAGTTTCCTTGCCCGTCCACGAGCGGGTAGCGAAGGGAAAAATCCTGGACCATCCGTACGAGCGCGTCGTACACGGCGGTGTCGCCATGGGGGTGATATTTACCCAGGACGTCGCCGACCACGGTCGCACTCTTCTTGTAAGGCCTGTCCGGCCTCAGCCCCGCCTCGTGCATGGCGAAGAGGATGCGCCGGTGGACCGGTTTGAGCCCGTCCCGAATGTCGGGGAGGGCCCTCTGGACGATCACGCTCATCGAGTAGTCGAGGAAGGATTCCCGCATCTCCTGCTCGATGAGCCGCGGCAGAATGCGCTCTCGCGTCTGGGCCGTCATTCCATCTCCCGGTGAGCCGAAGACATACCGAAAACCTGGGCATCTCAGGACGATGCCTCGCCTACGATCTCAGGATCGGCAGAGCAAAGCAAGCCGGGGCTGAAAAACGAGGAGCCGAAGGTCGAAAACGACCCGCGGCTCCTGAACTCCAGGTAATCCAGCGTGTGTCCCAGAAGCTCTCGAGGTTCAGTCCCGAGCGTCGTCCTCGGCGAGCGACCGGAGCACCTGCTCTCTCAAGGCATCCGACGCCCGCCCGCCATTCCGGGATCGGCGCAGGGCCTCGAGAAAGTGTTTTTCGAACTGGACACGAGGATAGCAGAGCTTGCAGACCTCCAAGTGGCGACGGACCTCCTCCTCGGATACTCCGTCGAGCTCTCCGTCCAGATACTCGAAGAGGCGGGCGCTGGCCTCCTCGCAGGGAATCATCGCGACGGCCGTGCCACCGGACGGGGCACTACTCCCCGACGCATCCGTGCTGTCGGACCGACCATCCCGGCCAGAACCGCCGAATAACCGCTTCAACGACTCGAAAAACGACACTTAATCTTCTCCCCCATCCGAGATGTACCCCATCTCGAGTGCGTATTCATAGAGCTGACGTTGAAGCTGTCGGCGTCCACGAAAAAGTCTACTCTTCACAGTTCCGACGGGAATCCCCATGACCTCGGCGATCTCCCCATAAGAAAGATCCTCCAGGTCCGAAAGCACGACGGCCATACGATACTCCTCCGGCAACTGCTCTATCGCCTCGAAGACCTGATCGTCCACGATGGACCGAAAGAACTCACCCTCGGGGTCGTCATCCCGCGACGCCGCGAAAACCGGAGCCTCGCGGCTGATCGCTCGCGGATCGTCCTGCGCCGTCTCCAAAAGAATCGCGTCATGCCGCTGGCTGCGCTCCCGCCTCCTCAGAAACACGTTCCTGCAGATTGTAAATAGCCAACTCTTACAGCGGGTTCCCGGTGCGTACTGCTCCCAGGCACGGAAGGCGCGGAGGTACGTGTCCTGCACGAGGTCCTCTGCTTCGTCTCGGGACCCGGACAGGCGCAAGGCGAATCTGTAGACCGCGTCCATGTGGGGGATCGCCTCTTCCGAAAAGCTGGCCCCCTGTGCGTTCCGGTCGCCCGGCTCAACCTGACTCGGTTGCAGGGGGTCGGCCAAAATCAGTCCGGGAAGGCGAAATCTCTAGCGAGCTCGTCCGTGACGGGCCCGCCGGTGACCAACTCGACGAGCGCCTCCATCTCCAAGCCGACCTCATACAGTCGAGC
This sequence comes from Gemmatimonadota bacterium, assembly GCA_039590375.1. Taxonomy (GTDB): domain Bacteria; phylum Gemmatimonadota; class Gemmatimonadetes; order Longimicrobiales; family Gaopeijiaceae; genus UBA822. The sequence goes on along the minus strand of JBDHFN010000007.1, from coordinate 24,000 downwards.
CTGGACGGAGTAGGCATGGGCGAAATCGAAGTAAGCGGAGACGGCGACTTCGTGCGCCGCATGATTGGTCGCGACCATGGACTCCATCTCGACGCGAAGCATCTCGACGATGATCGTCACAGCGTGGATCAAAGACCTCTGCTCGGCGAGAGTGGTCACCGAAAAGTCGCCACTGAGACGTGGCATGAGGGCAGCGACCCTTTCGCGCTCTTCCGGCGGCGCGGCGATCGCACCATGCTCGGGGGCGTATCCCTCGAGAACCTGGCGCGCACCGGTCTTAAGGGCGCTCAGTTCCTCGAAGTTACAGTACACGATCACGTCGTTCTCCTCATCGCCCGAAGTCCTACTCCCTTTCTACTTATTCGCTCGCTCGTTTGTTTCTGCAAGTATCACGTCTCAAAACAGCCTTAAGCGGCGGCTCCCGGTCCCTGCGGTCCCTCTACGGAGAGCGGTATCGATACGTGATGCTCTCCATTCACCTTCACGTCGAAGCTATACATGCCCGGGCCCTGGAATACCAGTCCGTCGAGGTTGAGAATATGGGGAACGCGGATTCCTTCCTGGACGCCAACGCCTCCGACCAGCTGCATCTCTCCGTTCAGTGACAACACTTCCTCGCCACCAGGATCCGACATACGAATGTGTACGTCATGAGAACCGATCTCCGATGTCCCGGCCGTGAACCTCAAGACGAGGGTGATCCGACCGTGCTGAGCGGGAAACTGCGACACGCCGATACGGTCGAAGATCCCGAGGACGCTCAGTTTCCCCGACGCATCGATGGTGGCCGCATCTGCCAGAAAAGCCAGGTCGATCTCCATCCTGCTCCTTACGTTTTCGGCACAAACCCGTATACGCCTACGCCAGCAGGCGGTCCGCCAAGACAAAACCCACGGCAAGGTCGATCAGCGTGTGGGCGACAATCGGCGGCCACACGCTCCCCGTGTGTAGGAAGACCGCACCCATTATCACGCCGATAGCTCCGGTTCGCACGATTCCCAACACACCCTGGTACGAGTGCAAGAACGCGAACGCCGCCGACGTGAGCCCCAGCGCCAGCCCGGCGGACCCGCCCGCCATGATCACCGCGGGAATCGCATACGCCCTGTAGGCCAGTTCCTCCCCGAACCCGGCACAGATCGACAGCCCTGCGTAAAGTCCCCTTTCTCGAGGCGTGACCGGCATCAGCTCCCGCACGAGACGGCTCTCGCCCCACCCGCCCCTCTTCCGAAGTACGAGGAAGAGCCATAGCGTTCCTAAGCCAATGGCGAAAGTCCCTACACCCCACGACACCGCATACGGGATTCGGCCGGGCCGGATTCGAACGCCCATCCCCTCCAGGCCCACCAAGCTCGAGCCGAGCGCCAAGCTCAAGATCGCCAGAAAAGTAATCGTCACCGCCGACGCGGCGTACACCCGAGTCCGTTCCACGTCCAGATCACGAGCCAGATCCACCTGGAAAACGGCGAGGACTGGAAGAAGTTCGATGAGCGCGCCGAGGAACAGCGCGTCGGGCAACCGAAGCGACGTACTCGACAAGAGGACATACACGACCGCCGCGTATCCGATCAGCCCACCGACGGTGACTCTCACGCCACGATCACTCCACGATCTCCCTCCTCGTCTCCTCCACCGCACGCCGGCAACGCTTCACAACCGGCCCGGTCACCTCTAGGATTGTTACAACGCTCATTCTGGCGCCCCGATCCGAAGACCGACATCCCCAACGCGCGTATATGGAATCCATTACGAGAAACCACAAGGCGACCTTCCGAGTGCTGGATTGCCTGGATGCCCCGTACGGCGGTTGGTTTCTGAAACTGCGGTTCGAAGCGGGTGATGCCCCGACGATGCGCGAACTGAGGGGTGCCAATTTGAGGGTATCGTCTCCCGACGGAGCGACGTCGTTCGAGGTCAAAGTGCACGGGTTCCCCGTTTTCGGGGGACATCCCTCCGATGATCGGCTTCGCCGGACCGGGCGCGTGGACGTCCATGTGGACACGCTGGACGGAGGCGGACAGACGATCGGTCCCAAGTGGAGGGTGTCGGGACCGCCTCGGTAGGGCCACTCCTCTGTGACGCTGGTAACCGGGGTGCGGCTCAGCTACGCTCCGGCTCTCTGATGCCCGGCGGCTCCACCTCGAAGGCCCCCTGGAACCAGCGGCGGTACTCCTCGTCCCGTCCCGGATTCTCCTGCAACCACGTATCGCGTTCCTCCTCGAACTCCTCGGGTCGCGCGGTGAGGATGAAGGCGTCCAAGTACCCATTCTCGTTCGCAAACAGAAGCTCATCGAGGGGGCCGTAGGGAGCCATATCGAACGCCGAGCGCCCGTACAGCCAAGCGTCTGAAATGCGGGCGAGAATCGCCCTTTCGAGCTCGTACCCCTCGGTGCCGACCGCCTCGGGTAGGACTTCATCGAGCCGATCCATGGTGTCCATCAGATGGTAGTGGCCGTAGAAGGACAGGATGGACCCGGACTCCGGGGCCGAAGCGTATACCAGAACCACGGCGGTGTCGCCACTGATGGTCAACGCCTGCCACGGGTACATGACCACCGAAGACCGATTCTCGATGATCCAAAACGAGGGATCGACGATGATGGTCTCCTGCTGCTCTCGGACCCAGACGTCGATTTCGGCCAAGCGGCCCTCATCGGCAAAGAGTCGGGCGCCGGAACGAACGACGAGCGGACGTGGGGCCGGCAGAGAATACGCACCGGCGCAGGCCGCAGTAGCGAGCGCGCCGGTGATGAGCAGGGTCCCCGAGATCCGGCGGCGGCTGCGCTCCATGGCGCCAAACAGTGATGATTTCAAGCTCATGAGTGAGCAACTCCCCGAGCGGGCCTCAAAAATCCTTGACACTCCAACGTCGCGGGGCGGAATTGGGAGACCGTCGCAAAATGGATGTCACGTTAGAATCAAATGGTTAATAAATGACCGAGGACGGACAAGGGTTCCAAGCCCCTCAAACGATAACGCCTGAAGGCCTGGCTGACGACCTGACCGTCCTGGTCTGGGAGAGCTTCACCGACTTCATTTCGGAGTGGGAGAGTTCCTCCGACCTGGCGGACGCAGGCCTTATCGACGACAAGGGGGAACCCGACCAGCGGGCCGTCGAGGAAGCGCTCATCTTCTTGATGTGGGCCCATACGCGGGGCGCCCAGCAAGCGTTTGTCGGGCGTGCGCCGGCGGACCTCGTCAAGATGACGCTCGACGGACTCCACGACGCCATCCTCGAAGACATGGTGGATAACGGGACACCTCGGGAGCAGCTTCCCCATTTCGAGAAACGCGTAAGCACTCGTTACGCGCAGTACCACACGGCGGCGGCCGTGTCAGACGCTGCACTGGGGGAGGCCGTGGTCCATCATATGACCGGATCCGCGAGTGCCCCGGAACCGTTCACCCAGGCCGTGACGGAGCGCGCCATTGAAGTGACGGGACCGTTACGGGATTACCTCGAGGACGTCCAGCTCGTACCGTAGAGGGCGGCGCCTACAACCCCAACGACGACCGGATCAGCGGAGCGATTCTCTCGGGGGTCCACGGCGGATCGAACGTGAGGTCCACCTCGCAGTTCTCCACCCCCTCGATCCCGGATATGGCATCGCGGGCATCCAGCACGATCTGTTCAGCGACCGGACACATCGGTGACGTCAGCGACATCACGACGTGCACGTCGCCTTCGTCCACTTCGATATCGTACACGAGTCCGAGCACCACCAGATCCAGGTTCAACTCCGGATCCTTCACGGTTTTCAGAGCATTCCGAACGTCCTTCTCTGTGACGGGCATGTCATGCAATCCTGAGTGAAGGGCTCTGCATTGGTGGGGGGATCATCCCACTAATCCCGACGGAGGAAGATAACAGTGGGCTCATCCGGGTCCGACTCCTGAGTCGCCCGAATCGCCTCGTGGACCCTCTCCACGACCTTTCCAGCCTCGGCACCCCGCAAGTCCGTCAGTGAGTGGACGGCCCCGCGGAAGAGTCCCCTGGAGCCCCCGGACTGAACCAGGATCATATCGCCCGAGGAAATCGGAATCTCCACCATCTCGTGCCGAAAGCCGGTCATCATTCCGAGGGGAGGCCCGTGGTCGGGAAACTCATTGACCGTGCCGTCTTCCCGGCGGATGGCACCGTGTATCCCGCCCGCGTTGGACCAGAACACGTCGTCGCCCTGCAGAAGGAGCATGCCTGTGGCCACGAACTGGTCCCCCGCATAAAGCTGGTTGCGATACAGACTGTCGTTGACATGCGCGAGCAGAGTCTCCGGCTGCTCACCCGCGAGGCTGAACTCGGTAAAGAGCGCTCGGGCGACGGCGAGCGAATGGAGGGGGGGGACCCGATCTCCCTGAACCGCCAGCGCCACCAGCGCGATCCGTCCATCCGAGAAGCGTAGTGCCTCCCAAGTGCTCAAATCGACGCCGGACGCGCTGGGCGACGCGCTCACACCGATGTCGAAACCATCCACCCGGGGTGGGCTCCGCTCAACCGGGACCTGCCCCTTTTCATGCAAAGTCGTGGGAGGACGCCTACCGCCCCGTTCGATGTTCACAAACCGAATTCCCAGGGCCCTGAGCGCCTGGGAAAGGATTTTCAGCAGGCGGAGAGCAAGGCTGTCCCCGCCCATGAGCCTCTCGAAGTCCCCCCTCGAAAGGGTCAGGCACTCGCACTCTCCGGCAGCCCTCGCCGTGGCGGACCGTGGAGCATCGTTCAAGAGCGCCATCTCCCCGAACACGTCCCCGGCCCGTCGCACCGCCAACTTTTCCTCTCCACCTCCGGGAACGGCCTTCACGATTTCAACCGCTCCCTCGATCACCAAAAAGAATCGGTCGTCCTCGTCCCCTTCATCGAACAGGTGATCACCTTCACCCGCCTTGACTCCCTTGATGACCTCCACGAGTGCTCGAAGTTCATCGTCCGGAAGACCCCTGAAGAGGTCTACCCGACGCAGGCTCTCGATCACCTCATCAGCTACCAGAGGATATTGCTCGGTGATCAAGTCGGCGGACCCCCAGAAGGCTGTCGAAGAGGTACAGATCGATTCGCGGTGAATGCAAAATACGCCGCGACGTAACTCGTGGGAAAGGACGCCGTCGATAATGACGGCCTCGCCCAAATGGGTGGCATGTCCATAAATTTCAGAAACGTCGCCATTCGCCGACCCTGTGCCGGGGACGGGATTCCGGAGACGGGACTGCGGGGAAGCAATGGACCAGGTCTCACCAGCCACGATGATCGACGCGGTATGACTGACGCGGGAGACGAGCGCTCTATCATCGAGGCCACCTGTTGGGGCACTCGGGGCTCCATCCCCGCTCCCGGCCCAGATACCGTCCGATTCGGCGGAAACACTCCCTGCCTGGAAGTCCGGATCCAGGACGGACGGCGCTTCATCTTCGACGCCGGTACCGGCATTCGCCCCCTCGGCCTGAGCATGATGGCTGAGACCGGCACGCCCGACGCTGTGATCTTTCTCACCCATTTCCACTGGGACCACATTCAGGGATTCCCGTTCTTTCAGCCGCTGTATGAACCGGGCGCTTCACTCCGCATCGTCGGCCCAGACCAGGCGGAGGCCGACATCGAGGAGCTTTTCGCCACTCAGATGGCGTCGACAAATTTTCCGGTCCCCTACGCCGCGCTTTCGGCGAAGAAGACCTTCTCAAAGCTGAACGGGGGTGCCTGGGAGGAGGACGGCTTCCGCGTCCGCGCTATGCGCTTGAGGCATCCGTCGTTCACCGTTGGCCACCGGATCGAATATGGCGGCGTGTCGCTGGCATACCTGCCGGACAACGAACTCGCCGGAGAAGGATACGATGTGGGAGAGGGATGGCGGAAGCGCCTCGTGGACTTCCTCGGGGACGTGGATGTGTTGATCCATGACGCCATGTACACCGAGGAGGAGTACGCCTCGAGAAAGGACTGGGGACACTCGACCTTCAGCCAGACCGTGGAACTCGCGCACGAAGCCGGCACGAAGAGAGTCCTGTTCTTTCACCACGACCCCTGCCGGAGTGACCAGCAACTGTCGGAGATCGTCGAGTTTCATGGAGCCGAGGCCGCAGCGCGCGGCTACAGCGTCGAGGTCGGCGCGGCGGCAGAGCGCGATCAGATCCTCGGCTGAGAGTGACGTCGAGTGCAACCATTCATCATATTCGCTCCTCCGGACCGGGTCCCAAAGGCCCTCGACTCCCTGGGCGACGGCGTCGCGATCGTTCCTATTTCGGACCTGACCGACGTGGAGGCGGGGGCCCAACCCGCAGTGCTGATCCTCACGGCGGAGTTGGCGGACGGTGACTTGCTCGAGTCGGTGCCGCGGCATGTAACGGTTCTGGCCAACGGCCCGGAGGCTCGCACCGCCGCCGACAGCATCGATCGTCTCTTCCTCGACATCGACGACCTGAGCGACGCGGATGCACAACTCCGCGCGATCCGCTCGGCGGCCCGCGTCTCGGCCAGCGAGCTCGCGCGATCCAGAGCGGCTTCTCAGCTCGACGAACTCCGCGGCGATCTTCGGGGATTGAACGAGATCGGCATGGCGCTCATGAGTGAGCGGGACCCGGACGTCGTTCTCGAAATGATTCTCAACGAAGCGAGACGCCTCACCGTCAGCGACGCCGGCAGCCTCTACCTCGTCGATGACAGAGGGGACGGGAGCCGGACCCTACACTTCCTGCGTGCCCAAAACCACTCGCTCCCGGATCTTCCGAGGCCGGATTTCTCTCTTCCGTTCGACGACTCCAGCTTGGCCGGATACGTCGCGTTTCACGGCCGGCCGCTGGTCATCAAGGACGCCTACCGGATCCCGGAATCGGAGCCGTACTCCTTCAACCCGTCGTTCGACAAGAAGCAGGGATATCGAGCCCGATCCATGCTGATCGTCCCGATGAAGGATCATCGGGACACCGTGGTCGGCGTGCTCCAACTCATCAACAAGAAGTCGGATTCGGGAGCGGTGATCCGGGACGAGTCTTCTTGTAAGCGGCACGTACTGAGCTACGAGAAGAGGGACGTGGATCTGGTGCAATCTCTCGCCGGACAGGCGGCGGTTTCCATCGAGAACGCACGGCTCTACGAGGACATCGAGAACCTTTTCGAGGGTTTCATCAAGGCCTCGGTCATCGCGATCGACCAGCGCGACCCCACGACTTCCGGGCACTCGGTGCGGGTGGCTACCCTGACGTGTGACATCGCCGAGCTCGCGGACCGGGCGAGCGACGGCCCCTTCCGGGACACCCAGTTCTCGCGTGACCAAATGAGGGAGTTGCGCTACGCGGGACTCCTCCACGACTTCGGAAAGGTCGGTGTACGGGAGGACGTTCTCGTGAAGTCCAAGAAGCTGCCTCCCGTCCTCCTGGAGCGGATCGAGGCCAGATTCGACCTGATTCGCCGGACCCTCGAGTCGGATTTCCACAAGAAGCGGGCGGAGCACCTGCTCAAACATGGTAAAGACGACTTCGACACGTTCCTACAGGGCCTCGAGGAGGAATACGAGAACTCCCAAGCCCAGGTGGACCGCTTCCAGGAGGCCATTCGAGAGTCCAACGTGCCCAAGGTGTTGCCCGAGGCCAGCGCGGAGATTCTCAAGGAAATCGCGACGACGACCTTCCGCGATTTCACGGATCAGCAGGTGCCCTATGTCACGTCCGAAGAGCTCCACTTCCTCAGCATTCCCAAGGTGTCCCTGGATCCCGACGAGCGACTCCAGATCGAATCCCACGTCACGCACACCTACAACTTCCTCATGCAGATCCCCTGGACCAGCAACCTGGCCCAGGTAGCCGACATCGCCCACGGGCACCACGAGAAGCTCGACGGCACGGGCTATCCCAGGGGAATTCAGGCGAGCCAGATCGCGATCCAGACTCGCATCATGACGGTGTCGGACATCTTCGACGCGCTGACCGCCTCGGACCGCCCCTACAAGAAGGCTCTCTCGGCCCATAGGGCCATCGAGATCTTGGACATGGAGGCCAAGGCCGGTATGCTTGATCGCTCCGTGGTGGAACTCGTCTTGGCTTCCGACGTGCATCAAAAAATCGTCGAAACGGACTGGCGGGAGCTCTAGGGGCTGTTCAAGAAGTACAGCGGGTCGCGCACATCGGTGGAGCCACCCTGATGAAAATCGCCATCAACACGGGCGGCGGAGACGCCCCCGGACTCAACGCGGTGATTCGAGCCGTGGTCCTCTCGGCCACCAACCTCGGCTGGAGCGTGTTCGGGATCCGCCGCGGCTACCAGGGGCTCTACGAGGAAGATGGCGTGATCGACCTGACGCAGGACTCGGTGCGTGGCATCACGCACCTCGGTGGGACGATCCTGGGCACCACCAACCGTGGCAATCCGCTCAGCTGGCCCGTCGAGCGAGACAACGGCACGGTCGAGCTCGTGGACCGGTCCGACGACGTCATCCAGGAATTTCGCCGACGCGAGTTGGACGCCCTCATCGCTATCGGGGGTGACGGCTCCCTCCAGATCGCCTCGGCGCTGTCGGAGAAGGGCCTCCCCGTGGTGGGCGTGCCTAAGACGATCGACAACGATCTCGCGGCCACCCAGGTTACCTTCGGCTTCCACACGGCGGTCGACACGGCCACCGACGCCATAGGACGACTCCACTCGACGGCCGAAGCCCACGGTCGGGTCATGGTGGTGGAGCTGATGGGCCGGACCGCGGGATGGATCGCTCTCTACGCCGGTTTGGCGGGCACGGCGGACATCATCCTGATTCCGGAGATCCCGTACCACCTCGACGCGCTCTGCGCCAAGATCGAAGAGCGCTACGAGAACGGTCCGGGGTTCGCCATCGTCGTGGCGGCCGAGGGTGCGTTCGAGGCGGGTGGAGCCGCCACTTTCCAGAAGCCGGCACCGGGGGACACGGCAAGCCGCCTCGGCGGCATCGCGGAGAAGTTGACCCGGGAGATCGGAGAGCGCACCGGGCGCGAGACGCGCTCGCTCGTCCTCGGTCACCTCCAGCGCGGCGGCCAGCCGATCGCCTACGACCGTCTTCTCGCGCTCCGGTTCGGGTCCGCCGCCGTGGAATTGGTGAGGGATGGGTGTCTCGGGTGCATGGTCGCCCTGGACCCGCCCGAGGTCCTCGCCGTGCCTCTGAAGGACGCGGTCGCCAAGCTCAAGCTGGTTCCCACCGACGGCGATCTGGTGAGGACCGCGAGAAACATCGGGGTCTCGTTCGGGGACGAGTGACGTCCCAGGTTAGAAACGATTGCCACCACCGCCACCACGGCCCCCACCAAAATTACCGCCGCCAAAATTGCCGCCGCCACCCGGGAACCGGTTGTTCACGACATTGTTGAAGATCGAGCCGAACTGGTACGACAATCCGACGAAGAATCCGTACTGCTTGTCCGTAGGCGCCCGCCTGGCCCCGCTCAGGAGCTCCTCGTCCGACAGATCCTCCAACGGGATGTACAGCTGGTCAGCCACCAGCGAGTAGTTTCCTCCGAAATTCACGTCGAGACCGCGCATGATCCTGAAGGATACGTTGCCGCCAATGTCGAGGTTGTTGCGATCGAAGTCGTGGAAATAGTGTGATCCCCGGATGTTGACCCTGACGTCCCCCCAGGTCTGTCGCTGGGAGACTTCCAACGTCAGGGCCTCCTGAAACCGCGTCTCCGTGAGGCGATCATCAACTGTGACCTCGATGTAGTCGAAGTAGGCGGGTCCGACCTCATAGAAAGCGGTGACCGAACGTCTGGTCGCTTCGTCGTATGGGAAGATGCTGAATTCGAGCGCCGGATTGATCTCGGCTGAGAAGGCCTGATTCTCCCTGACGTTGCGACCCACTCGCGATGTGAATCCGATGGACCAGAACTCGGCCATGGAGTACACGATGGTGGAGTTGAAATTCCAGTCCGTCCGCCGGTCGACGAACCTGGAGCCGCTGGAGAACTTGGTTCTCTGGAAATTGTAGTTCAGGAACCCCCCGTAGCTCTGCTTCCAGGTCGGCGTGACTCGGGACGCGTTGACCCCACCCGAGAATCGGCGCGTCACACGGGTCTCTTCCCCGTTGAAATTGCCGTTTCCGTTGACCCGAAAGGTCCAGAGGTTCCAGGGATCATTGACCTGCTCCGAAGAGACCAGGCCGGGTGAACGGCCAGTACCCCCCGACCGACTCGCCTGCAGGGAGACGAGATCGCGGAAGCCCGCGTATTGAGCGAATCGAGCGAAGGCGAGGCCGAGGGCGTGGGACACGCCGTCCAGGCGCTCGCGCTGAGTGTCGGTCGATAGCGCCTGATAGAGAGTCTCATCCTGATAGTCGGAGTAGGCCTCACGTCCGGTGGCATCGAGCAGGTACTCCCGGCCCTGGGCGCCCGTGGTCTGGCTGGTCATGATCACATGAAGATCGGCGTCCTGCTGGTCGCGAACCCAGGTCACCCACGGAATCTCCGTCCGATGATAGGTGTTGTCGCATTGGGGGCCCTGGCAGTCGAAGAAGATCCTCGGGGCCTCGGATTGTAGCTCCTGGCCGGCCGCGTTCTGTACAAAGAGCGCCGGGACGCCAATAAGGGTTCCCACGGCCATCAGGGCGAGGGACATGGATTTGTCGGGCATACGGGCGACTCGAGAGTGAGGGTTTCTTTGAATTCACATTGTGGTTGGCAAGATCTGGGCCCGGGATGCCAGATCCCCCCAGTGCTCCTAACCTAACACCGGAACGGGCGGCCGGACTCCCGCCGAATACGCTCCAGATATAGAGACACCCGGAGGCCGCCAACCGTTGAGCGTCCCCCTCGTTGTAAAATCGTGCTGCCGCCTGTAGTCTCCGTGGACGACTCGAGTGCCGTCATCCGCGCCGCCGAGTCGCGACCAGCCACTGGTGGAATGACGAAAAAGCCGACTGCCAACGCCGGGACCTCGCAGGGCCTGCTTCGCGGCGCCCAGGCCGTGCTCGACACCATGCAGCTCGGCGTGACGCAAGCCAACGCCGACGGAGACATCCTCTACGCGAACCCGGCGGTGGCAGAGATGCACGGGTACTCCGTCGACGAGTTGGTGGGGAGCAATGTGAGCCTCTTCTCGGGATCGGGCGTCGACGAGACGACCATGGACGATCGGTCCGACGAACGGACCAGCTGGGCGAGTGAGCGCGTCCACAAGCGAAAAGATGGCAGCACCCTCGTGGTCCGGGTGGGACGATCGTCACCGGTTACGAAGACATCACGGAGCGCCGAAGGGAAGAGGAAGCGCTTCATGAGCGTCACGCGCGGGAGTCTCTCCACGCCGCATTACACGATCCGCTCACCGGCTTACCGAACAAGCTCCTGCTGCATGACCTGGTCGGGCACGCCCTGGGTCGCTGCAATCGCCGTCACGGTTACCTGTTCGCGGTGCTGGTCTTCAACCTCGATCGTTTTCACCTGGTCAACGATGGTCTCGGACACACGGTGGGGGATCAGCTCCTGAATGCGGTCGCCGAGCGACTGAAGCCTTGTTTCCGCTCCGTCGACACGTTGGCCCGGATGAGTGGCGACGAGTTCGGAGTCCTGTTGGACGACATCAACGACATCAGCGACGCGGTTCGCGTGGCGGACCGCATCCAGGAGCAGCTCGCGTCGCCCTTCCAGTGCGGGCACGAGGAGATTTTCACGTCCGGGCGTATCGGTGTGGCCCTGAGCACGTCGGGGTACGAGCACGCCGAGGATGCGCTTCGCGACGCGACGCTCGCGCTTCACCGGGTGACCAGCGGCACGGCCGTGCGCCATGCAGTGTTCGACCCGGTGATGCACCACCGGGCCCACGAGCGCCTGCAGCTGGAAACGGACCTTCGATGGGCACTGGAGCGAGATGAATTCCACGTCTTCTACCAGCCCATCGTGTCGTTGGAGGACGGTGCGATTACCGGCGTCGAGGCGCTGCTGCGGTGGGAGCACCCCACTCGCGGATTGCTCGGGCCGTCCGAGTTCCTCTCGGTGGCGGAAGAGACCGGTCTGATCGTCCCCCTCGGCTTATGGGTGCTCGAGCACTCCTGCGGTCATCTGGCGGGTTGGCAGAAGCGGACCTCGCCGGAGCCACCGCTGTCCCTGAGCGTCAATCTTTCTGGGAAGCAAGTCCTGTGGCAGGACCTGGCCCAGCACGTGGGGCGAGTCCTCGAGGAGACGGGTCTCGACGGACAGCTGTTGAGATTGGAGATGACCGAGACGGTGGTGATGGACGACGCCGACTCGATGCTCGAGGTGCTTTCGGCCCTCAAGGAGTTGAACGTCAGCCTCGACATAGACGCCTTCGGGATCGGGTACTCCTCGCTACGCTACCTGCACCAATTCCCGATCGACTCCCTCAAGATCGACCGATCGTTCATAGCGAACCTCCGCACCAGCGACGAATCCCAGGAAATCGTGGGCTCGATCCTGGCGCTCGCCAAGAACATCGGCGTGCGCGTGGTCGCCGAAGGCGTCGAAACCCGCGACGAGCTGGACCTCTTGAAGGAACTGAGTTGTGAGCTCGCCCAGGGGCACCTCTTCTCGAAGCCGATCCAACACGAGGAGATGGCGAAGTTGACGGGGAGCCACCGTTACGAGGTGTAGGACCCGAGCGCTTGAGCGCCCGAGCCCCTGAGCGCGGAAGGCCGATAACGCGAGTAGCCGCTGACGCGAGACTCGGCTAGAACATCGTGGACGCGCGCAGTTCAGCGAGCGTCATTTCATTGATCTGGTCGATCACGCTCATGAAGGCCCGTGTCGCCCGCTCCAGGCCCTCGGCGGGGACCAGCTCCGGTGTATCCAGCGTCGTGTGGTAGATGACGTGGTCGATGATGTGGAACCCGGGCGCCTGGCTGGTCAGCTTGGGCCGGCCGTCCATCACCGTGTAGGTCGAAACGCCGAAGTCCCGCAGCGTGCCGTCGACGATGTCGAGGAATCCGCGACTTCCCATAGCGTTCCATCGAAAGGCGCCGATGGTGTTCGAGGTCATCAGATCATCGTTGTACCAGTACAGCTGTGTCTGAGACGGGTGCTCGAGCGTAAGCGCCATCGCAACATTGTCCCAATTGTGGGTCCGCTCCCAGGCCCTCAACCCGGTCTCGCCGTGGTGATGATCCGGAAAGAGGACGAACAGAAGTGTGCGGGGACGGCCCTCGCGCGGCATCGCCGCGTAATGGCGAGCCATCTCGAGTGCGCTCGCCATTCCGCTGGCGTTGTCCATCGACGCCTGGAAGAATCCGTCGGTGTGGGCAGCGATGACGATCTCCTCGGTAGACGCTCCGGGTAGTCTGGCATAGACGTTCGCGGTCTGGACGTTCTCCCGGATTTCAATGTCGAGCCTCAGCCTCATCCGCACGGTCTCGCCGGTGCCCAGGGCGTCCCGCAACGCGAAACCGTCGTCCTGGCTGAGGGTGATCAGCGGAACACCATAGTCGGCCGAGGGCGCACCCAACGGATTGAACTGGGCGTTGCCCGGAACGGCCATGACGTTGACGATCATGGCCGCGCCGAGTTCCGATGCACGCGTGTTCGCACCAAAGATGCCGGCCCGGTCGCTCGCCGAGTGACTGCGTCCGCCGGGCACGAACGTGCTGTAGATGATCACCGCTTTGCCCTCGACGTCCCGGCCCAGGAAGTCGGGCTCGGCGCCCACCCCCACCCAGACCGCCTCGGCGGTTATGCCCTCGGGCGGGGTCGGAGCGGTTTGGCCGGCCGGAAACGCGGTCGGGAGCGCGACGGTTGTTCCCGCCACCGAGTAAGAGGCCTCCCAGAAGGTCGGCGACCAGTCGCGGGGCACGGTGTGGGGAACCCGTTCTATATCGAGGCCGAGCCTCTCGAACTCGTCGACCATCAGGTCCATCGTCATCGCATCGTACGGGGTCCCGGGAAGGCGGCCCCAGTACATGTTGCCATCGGCCTGACTCTGCAGCGAGATCGCCGAGATTCTCCGAACCCACTCCTTCATCCGGTCCCCGCTTACGCCGGCGTAGTCCATCTGATCCGGCCGAAGGGGCCAATCCGGGTAGTCGCCGTCGGGAATGAACAGGATATCCCCGTCTCGAGGCAGGCCCAGTCCATGGGTCGTCTCGGCTCGCGCGCCCGGCGCCTGCGCCGAGGAAGGGGACGGGGAAAGCAGTGCCGCCGCGACGAGGGCGGGAATCGCTACACCTCTCATAATCGATCCTCGCCTCACGATCGCCGAAGGCCTCACAATCGTTGTGCTTGTCATTGGGTCCTCTCTCGCCGCTACATCGGCATGAACATCGTCATCCCGCTGATCGAGACCTCACCGACGAAGATGTTTCCGTTCGCGTCCACCGTGACGCCTTCGCCGATCGTCCCATAGGGAGTGTCGTTCTCGTGAGGGGGAATGAAAGCTTGGAGCGAGCCGTCCCTCGCGTTCCCGATGTAGACGCCGCGCCGCATGCCGGGATTGCGCTCGTCGCCCGACTCGGAGTCGAGCACGTACAACGTGTCGTCCTCGTCGATGAACACGTCGTTCGGGCGTCCGAACTGGTCCCATTCGTCGACGAAGTCGTAATGCTGATCGAAGATCTGGATACGGCTGTTTCCTCTGTCCGCCACGAAGAGGCGGCCCTGCGAGTCGAACGCCATCGCATGGGGGACCCTGAACTGTCCGGGGCCGGTTCCGAACTCTCCGAAACTCCCCAGGAAGGTTCCGTCGCTGGAGAACCGGGATATGCGTCCGTGCGGACCCTGACCGGAGTGGCCCTCGGAGACCAGGATCTCTCCATTCGGCGCCACGATTACATCGTTGGGTTGGTTCAGCGCATCAGGCGGCTCGCCCGTCTTCCCGGGCGTCCCCAACACCATCAGGACCTCCCCCTCGGGACTGAACTTCACGACCTGGTTGCCCTTCCTCGCCGCCTCCGGGGCCTCCTCGAGCTCCGCTTCCCGCGCCGCTCGACCGTCGGTGACCCAGACATTCCCCTCGTCGTCCACATACATTCCGTGGGGTCGAACGAACATATCGGCACCGAAGCTGGCCAGGAGCGTGCCGTCGGTTCCGAAGCGCAGCACGGTGGGGTCCTTCGACCCGACGCAGTTGTCGCCGCCACATCGCTCGAAAACCCAGACGGTCTCGCGAGCGGGGTCGACATACACGCCACTCACTCTGCCCCACTCCCGGCCTGCGGGGAGCACGCCCCAATTACGATGAGTCATGTAGGGATTGGGTAGGCCGGTCGGTTCGAGCATCTCGGTCGCGGCGGCCATCTCCGAAGCGTCCGCGGATGCCGAGGAGGCCTCCGCTCCACCGTCGGTTTCGGGTCCGCAGGCCGTGAACGCCATCAGCGCAAGCAGACTGATCGTCGGCAAGATCGCGGAATTCCCGGTCGAAATTCCTAAACCCTTGGTGTCGACGAGAACTGACATCACGTGCCTCCTCATTCCTTGAACACGTTGAGAAAACCGTCACTCCGAGGATGCGGTAATTCGCATCAGGTGGCGCGGCCGTTCGCTTCGGGTGCCAACGATGCCGCTTGGGGGGATCGCCGGCAAGGAGCGCAGCGCAAAGGTCTCAGACCTCACCCGTTCACAGGGCTGATGGCCTCACTCGATCCCATCAACAACGAGGCGTTTGCCGAAGCCATGGTGGAGAGGGTAGAGAACATCCAGACGGTGTTCGTCGGTGAGGGTCGCCATTTCATCCAGGAGGACCAGCCGGAAATGATCGGCCGTTCTCTCGCCGATTGGCGACGACGCATCGGGCGCGACTGAATCCGGCGGCCGAGTCGATTGCCCATGAGGGATCCTGGGCGTATTCTCTGGGGCTAAGAAAGGCTGTAACAAGAACGTTCGGTATCAGGAAATGTGCTCCATCCAGCAAGAGGAAGACAAAATGACGAACGACAAGTCCTGGCGGTCGCGGTACGTGTCGGCCTTCTTCGGGCTCCCGCTCGCTCTCGCAATGGTGCTTTCGGCGCCGACGCAGGGGATGGCGCAGGGACCGGGGACTGAGAACGGTCAGTGGACCTACCTCGGTGGCGACGCGTGGCACACCCGGTACACACCGGCGGATCAGATCAACGCGTCGAACTTCGAGGACCTCGAAGTGGCGTGGCAGTGGAACGCGGCCAGCTTCGGGCCGAGCACGCCCCGTGCGACGCCGAGCTACGTCGACGGCAGACTGATCACGGTCACGTCCGACCGTCGCAGCATGGTCGGCCTCAATCCTGCCACGGGTGAGCTGCTGTGGAGCTTCACCGAGCCGAACACGGCCCGGTGGGAGTACTCGATGCGGGCCGGCTACGGCAAGGGCATCGCGTACGGCGAGCGTGACGGGCGTGGTGTCGCCTTCATCTCGACACCTGGCTTCTTCCTGCACGCGCTGGACGTGGTCACCGGCGAGCCCCTCGCGAACTGGGGCGAGGCCGTTCCCATCGACGGGTTCCCCCCAACGGGTAGCGTGGACCTCCTCGCCGACTTGATCGACGGCTGGGGCCCGTGGGAGAACTGGAGTGAGCCGTACGATCCTTACGCGGGGCTTCCGTTGGAACTCGGGTACATCACCAGCTCTTCGCCGCCGATCGTCGTCAACGGTACCGTGATCGTCGGAAACTCGGCCGAGCAGGGCTATCACCAGACGCGCATCGAGATGGTTCCGGGCGATATCCTCGCCTACGACGAAGAGACCGGTGCGCTCAAGTGGAAGTTCCACGTGATCCCACGGCCCGGCGAGTTCGGACATGATACCTGGGAGAACGACGCGTGGTCGTGGACGGGTGACGTCTCGTCCTGGGCGCCGATGGCGGCCGATCCCGAGTTGGGCATCGTCTACATCCCGACCAACGGTGCCACGCAGGACTTCTACGGTGGCTTCCGCCCCGGCGACAACCTCTTCAGCACGAGCTTGATCGCCCTCGATGTCGAGACGGGCGAGCGGGTGTGGCACTACCAGATGGTCCATCACGACATCTGGAACTACGACACCTCGACCGCTCCGGTCCTGATGGACGTGGTGGTCGACGGCGAGACGATCCCGGGAATCTTCCAGACCGGGAAGCAGGTTTTCGTCTACGCTCTGGACCGCCGGACGGGTGAGCCGATCTGGCCGATCGAGGAGCGTCCGGTTCCGCAGTCGAACGTGCCCGGCGAGAAGCTGTCTCCGACGCAGCCCTTCCCGACGTGGCCACTGCCGTACGACCTGCAGGGCCGCCAGCCGGAGCACTTGATCGACTACACGCCGGAGATCTATCAGATGGCGTATGAAGTGGCCGAGGCCGGCAATCACTTCGCACCACTCTTCAACCCCCCGACGAATGTCGGCAACCCACAGGGCGACGGGCCCGCGCGGATCTGTCCGGGCGGCGGCGGTGGGACCAACATTCCGGGACCCACGGTGGCCGATCCGGTCGCTGGGATCCTCTTCGTCACCTCAGGGAGTGGTTGCTCGTACGAGTTCCTGGAGCCGGGCGTAGATTCGCCGATGGATAACGACCAGATGACGGGTACGACACTCTCAGATTGGATCCGGGGCGCCCAAGGTCCACCTCGTGCCCCTGAGGACCTCGACGGCCTGTCCATCTGGAAGGGCCCGGTCGGCCGCATCGTAGCGATCGACATGAACACCGGTGAGCATCTCTGGATGGTCCCGCACGGCGACGCGCCGCAGGAACAGCAGGACGCGATCCGGAATCACCCGCTGCTTCAGGGCGTCGACAATGTGATGACGAACCCAGGCCGGGGAGGCCGAGCGGCCATGGTGGTGACACCCACATTGCTCCTCGCTTCGGGCCAGACAGCGGACGGCGCCTGGAATCTGTTCGCCATCGACAAACAGACCGGCGAGCGCATCGGATCGGTTCCGATTCCTGGACCGACCCGGTACGGGATGTCCAGCTGGGTGCACGAGGGCAAGCAGTACGTGATCATCCAGTTGTCAGACGGTCTAGCGGCGATGGCACTGCCGTAATGCGTTAAGCGGATCTCTTTACGCGGATCCAAGAGAAGCCCCGGGGGACTGGATCCTCCGGGGCTTCTTTGCGCCGTGGAGACTGGATGTGCCAGCATGGGTGTGTCGCATCTGGTCGCGAAACGCTTGCCCGCCATGCCGCTTCTCTCTAATCTGCGCACTTGGTCCTTAGCAAGCACGCGGGCCCCCGACTCGAGTGAGGACGGGGCCCGCGCTGCAAGCAGGAGGTGTCTGATGAGTGCAAGAGATGATTCGACGAAGCTGATGGCGATGGGGCTCCTGCTGCTGGTGGCAGGCGTTGCGAGTTGCAGTCAGCCGGCGAACTCGGGAGTCGGAGAGGGTCAGGTTGCCGGGGAGGGGCGTTGGAGCTACCACAACTGGCCAACCGGCCCTTACCAGGTCGACCCTGCCTGGCCGATGCCGCTCCCGGACGACGAGCACTCGCATGAGGGCTGGACCTGGGGGTCCTTCGGTGGCGTTTATGCCGAATCGCCGAACCGTATCTGGGTGGCGATGAGGGGTGAGCTGCCCCTCCAGCCCGGCATGGATCCCTGGATGCCGTACGGGGCCACCGACCTCGTCGGGAACGCGCCTCCCACGACCGACGGTCTCAGCTCCACGTGCCAACCTACGAACAACCGACGCGGGTACGAGCGACGCTGGGAGCACAGCATCTTCGTCGTCGATAGCGAGGGCAACTTCGTCGAGAACTGGGACCACATGAACGACCTCTTTGGCGCGCAGCCGTGTGGTCGCGGGCCCCACAAGGTCAAGATGAGCCCCTACGATCCAGACAAGCACGTGTGGATCATCGACGACCAGCTCCACATGATCTACAAGTTCACATATGACGGCGAGCTCGTGCACTCGCACGGCGAGCTCGGTGTGAGCGGCCGCGGACCCAACACCTTCGCGCGGCCTACGGACATCGCTTGGCTGCCCGACGGCACCTATTTCATAAGCGACGGCTACGACGGCAAGCGCGTGGCGAAGTTCGATCCGGACGGCAACTTCATCATGGACTGGGGGCAGGCTCCCGAGGACCCGGACAACCCCGGGCCCAGCGAATTCAACAACCCACACAGCATCCAGATCAGCTCGGACCGGAGACTGTACGTCGTCGACCGCGGCCACGAGCGCATGCAGGTCTTCGACGAGAACGGCAACTTTCTCGACATGTGGACGCTCCGCTCGCCCAATTGGCCTGACAGCCAAAACACCCTCTTCGTCAACCACCTCATCGATATCGATGACAACATCTGGGTGTCGAACGCGCCGCCGGGCCGGATCGAGCAGTACGACCTCGAGGGGAACCACCTCTACGGCTGGGGTACGTCGGGCATGCCGGCTGGAAGGCTCGCCTGCTCGCACGGCTTCACGACCGACCAGGAGGGGAATCTCTACGTGGCCGACTGCTTCGCCGGACGCGTGCAGAAGTTCGAGCCGATTCCGGGCGTCGATGAATCCAAGCTCGTCGGCCAGATTAGGCGGGAATATCCGGTCGAATAGTATTGGGCTCGGTTTCAGTTGAGGGCGGGATCGGGTCGTGAATCGCGGTCCGATCCCGCTTTTTCACGGCGAGCGTTTTCGGGTTGCCCATAGTCACCGGTGCGCGTACCGTTGGCGGTTGATGCAGAGTCTTGGCGTGTCTGCTGAGCCTTATGAACGCCCTCAGCGCCCCTGAGCAATCCCATCAGATACCCTTCCTCACGTAGTAAAGGAGAACACGATGGAACGCGACAACGCCTCGCGAACTCGATACCCGTCCCCCATGCCATGGCTCGCGCTGGCATTTGGTGCCGTGCTCGCGCTGCCGATGGCAAGCGTGGCTCAAGGACCCGGGACCGAGGGCGGTCAGTGGACCTATCTCGGCGGTGACGCGTGGCACACGCGGTACACGCCAGCCGATCAAATCAACGCGTCGAACTTCGAGGACCTCGAAGTGGCGTGGCAGTGGAACGCGGCCAGCTTTGGGCCGGCCACGCCTCGGGCGACCCCGTCCTACGTGGACGGACGGCTGATCACGGTCACCGGAAACCGTCGCAGCGTGATCGGGCTCAATCCCGCCACGGGCGAGCTGCTCTGGAGTTTCACCGAGCCTAATACCGCCCGGCATGAGTACTCCATGAGGTATTCCTACGGGAAAGGCATCGCCTACGGCGAGCGTGACGGGCGTGGTGTCGCCTATATCTCGACGCCGGCTTTCTTCCTCCACGCCTTGGACGTGGTAACCGGCGAGCCCCTCGCAAATTGGGGAGAGGCCGTTCCCATCGAGGGGTTCCCGCCCACGGGCAGCCAGGATCTCGTGGCCGACTTGATCGACGGATGGGGCCCTTGGGAGAACTGGGATGAGCCGTACGATCCGTACCAGGGGATCCCACTGGAACTCGGATACATCACGTCTTCCTCGCCGCCGATCGTGGTCAACGGCACCGTGATCGTCGGAAACTCCGCTGAACAGGGCTATCTCCAGACGCGCATCGAGAACGTGCCGGGCGACATCCTGGCCTACGACGCGGAGACCGGTGACTTCAAGTGGAAGTTCCACATAATCCCGCGGCCCGGCGAGTTCGGGCACGAGACTTGGGAGAACGATGCGTGGCAGTGGACGGGCGACGTATCATCCTGGGCGCCCATGTCGGCCGATCCCGAGCTCGGGCTGGTCTACGTCGTGACGAACGGAGTGACGATCGACTACTACGGTGGCCACCATCCAGGCGACAACCTGTACAGCACGAGCATCATCGCGCTGGACACGGAAACGGGCGAGCGAGCGTGGCACTACCAGATGGTGCACCACGACATCTGGAACTACGACACGCCGACGGCTCCGATCCTGATGGACGTGAACGTGGACGGCCGGGAGATCAAGGGGATCTTCCAGGCGACGAAACAGAACTTCCTGTACGCGCTGGACCGTGAGACGGGTGAGCCGATCTGGCCGATCGAGGAGCGAGCGGTGCCGGCATCGACCGTCCCGGGTGAGCAGCTGTCTCCGACGCAACCATTCCCGACGAGGCCGGCTCCGTATGACCTGCAGGGTCGCACCCCGGAGATGCTGATCGACTACACACCCGAGATTTACGAAGCGGCGCTCCGAGTCGCGCAAGACGGAAATCTCTTCAACAGCTTGTTCGACCCACCCAGGACCATCGACGATCCCCTCGGACCCGCCTGGAACTGTCCCGGTGGCGGAGGAGGCGTCAACATCACCGGACCGCCTGTGGCCGATCCGGTCCAAGGGGTGATGTTCATCACGTCGACGGGCAACTGCTTCCGGCTGCAGGTGGAGCCCGGAATCACATCGAACATGGATAGCGACCAGCAGTCGGGAACGACGCACTCCGACTGGGTAGCCGTGGCCACCAGCGTTCCCGGAGGGGCCATAGCGACACTCGACGGTCAGCGGAACGGTCTGCCGATCTGGAAGGGTCCCGCCGGGCGGATCACGGCGATCGACATGAACACGGGCGAGCATCTCTGGATGATCCCCAACGGGGACGCGCCACAGCAGCAACAGGACGCGATCCGCAATCACCCACTGCTGCAGGGCGTCGAGGGTGTGGAGGTGAACCGCGGACGTGGCGGGCACGCCGCCATGGTCACGACGCCGACGTTGCTCCTGGCTTCCGGTCAGACCGCAGACGGTACCTGGAGCCTCTTTGCCATCGACAAGCAGACCGGTGAACGCGTGGGAGCTGTCGAGATTCCTGGACCCACCCGGTACGGGATGTCCAGCTGGATGCACGAAGGCAAGCAGTACGTGATCATCCAGCTTACGGACGGTCTCGCAGCGATGGCGCTGCCGTAATACCCTAGTCGGATCCGCTCCGGCGGACCTCGGAAGAAGCCCCGGGGGGTCTGGATTGCCCCGGGGCTTCTTTCTTTGGAGGGCCTGTCGGAACAGATAGGTCGGACCGCGGCCGATCCGGTACCATCATCTACAACGAGTTCAGCGCGTCCGTCTAGTTGAAGCGGTTGTTCACCACGTTGTTGAAGATCGAACCGAACTGGTAGGACATCCCAAAGCGGATGGACGCCTCGTAATCGGTCGCTTCCTGCCGTAGTCGCAGAAACCTCTCCTCGTCGGTCAGCCCTTCTCCCGACAAGTAGATCTGGTCGTTGACCCTCGAATACGAGGCGCCGAGGTTCATATCGAGGCCGCGCATGATGCGGAAGCTCAGATTGCCGTTCAGCGATATGTTGTTTCTGTCGAAGTCGTGGAGGTAATTCGACCCCCTCAGTCGGATTGACGCATTACCCCAGGTTTGTCTTTGAGACAGCTCCAGGGTCAACGCATGTTCTCCACGGACCTCGGATCGCTTACTCTCTCTGGTTATCTCGAAGTAATCCCGGTACACCGGCCCGATCTCGTAGTATGCGATCAGGGAGCGGCGGGTCGCCTCTTCGTAGGGAAAGAAGCTGAACTCGATGGCGGGATTGAACTGCGCCATCAGCTTCTGGTTTTGCCGCGTGTTTCGTCCCGTCCTCGAGTTGAAGCCCACCGACCAGTGCTCGGCGAGCGAGTAGACCACGTTGGCGTTGAATCCCCAGTCTTTCCTTATGTCCGTGATCACGGTGCTGTCGTTGCGCTCCTGCTCCAGATCACGATAGTTGAAGTTGGCCCTATAGTTCTGCTTCCAGGTCGGCGACACCCGCGACGCCGAGAGTGACGTGTTCAGCCGATACTCCCTGGTGGTGGACTCTCCGTCGAAGTTTCCGTTCGCGTTTATGCGGAAGACCCAGAGGTCCCAGGAATCCTGCACCTGGTCCGCCGAGACGACCCCCGCCTGTGCCGCAGCGTCCGCAAGGTTGCCTCCGGCACCGGGGCCGATACCGCCGACCTCGACGACATTCCTGAACCCGGTTTGTGTCGCGAACGTCGCGAGGCCGAGACCCAGCGTGAGCGCTACACCGTCGAGTCTTTCCCGCTGCGTGTCGGTCGGGAGAGACTGATATCGGCTCTGAGCCACGTAACTCTCATTCGCGCCGCGTCCCGTGAAGTCGAGCAGGTACTCCCTCCCTCCCACCCCAGTCTCCTGGCTTGTCATGATCACGTGGACATGAGCGTCCTGCTGATCCCGGACCCAGGCCACCCAGGGGATCTCCGTACGGTAGTACGTGTTGTTGCACTCGCGCCCACTGCATTCGAAGAACACCCGGGGAGCCGTGCCCGCCTCCTGCGCCTCCGCTGAGGTGCCCGGAAGTGTCAGGGCCGTAGTCAGGGCCGCCAGGGCGAGGACCAGCCGACATCTATCTCTGCGCTGCATCCACCATCCTTCGCTCGTTTGAGGCCTGGAGGTCCCCGTGATACCCACTGTCTCGACACCGGAGGGAGGAACGTCGTTGAGAATCCAGGAGGTCCGAAACTCCTTGCGCTTTCAAAAAGGCTAACACTCTCCGACCTTCCGTGGGTATTCGCAGGCATCCCCGAGCGACGCCGCCGAGCGGAGAGTCAAACCACCAGCAGAGCCTCCACGACCAGCCCGGGGCCGAACGCCAGCGCCACACAAGGGAGTTCGGCGCCAGCGCTCCTCAGCCGCTCCAGAACGAATAGCACGGTGGGGGACGACATGTTCCCATGGCCGCGGAGAACATCGCGGGACACGTCGAGAGCGCCGTTCTCCAATGCTACGGCGTCTTCCACCGCCTCCAGAATCCGCGGCCCACCGGGATGAACGGCCCAGCTCCTCACGTCCTCCATGCCGAGCCCCTGGCCCTTCAGCCAGCCGCTGAGCCATCCGCCGAGATTCGTCCGGATCAGCTCGGGAACCGCGGCCGAGAGGGTCATGCGAAACCCGTGGTCGCCGATGCGCCAGGACATGGCTTCGCTCGACTCGGGCATGAGGAGGGTCCCCTGGGCCTGTATGCTCCATGCGGGCGTCGAGCCATTCTGCACGGGTACACCCACCACCGCTGCCGCCCCGTCCGCGAAAAGGGTGTTGGCCACCAACATCTCCGAATCCCATCCGTAGGCGAAGTGAAGGCTACACAGTTCCACCGCGCAGAGCAGGATTCGCGCTTCCGCGTCCCCAGCCTGCGACGCGGCAACCCGCAACCCGTTGAGCGCCCCGTGGCACCCCATGAAACCGACGTGCGTGCGATGGACCGTGGGTGGTAGCTCC
>JBDHFN010000006.1:0-52776 GCA_039590375.1 Gemmatimonadota bacterium | reverse complement strand
ACGGCCCAGGCCGTGCACGACGATGACGGAGTCGGCCCCATCCGGGGGCGGGGACGAACAACCCGACAAGAGCGACAGAAGCGCGCAGGTCGTCGTTACTAGAAGGCTTTTTCCCATCATCGGTGCGACCCAACCGGTTTGCGGTCCAACTGTACGGCCCCTTCCTCTACCCCAATGCATGGGTAAGTGCTTCAAGGCTCTCGTCGAAGGTGCTCGGCGTAACGACGATGGGAGATCCGACGACCACGTTTATGGTCGAAAAGGGGAGGGGCTGCATCTTCCGATCCCAAGAAGAAGAGGATCGCAGCGATCTCGTTGCTGAAATGTGCATTGGCACGATCGGCACACCACTCTGAAGGGCAATGTGGAGCACGCCCTTCTTCAGTGTGCGCGCCGGCCCGCGTGGTCCGTCCGGAGCGATGACGGTCGAGTACCCATCCTTGAGGTAAGTCACCAACTCGTCCGCCGCCCGGCGCCCGTCATTCCCCGTCGATCCGAGAATGAATCGCTGCACACCCATCATGCTCAGAAGCACCGCGACCGGCTTCGTGTACCAAGCCGGATGCTGCATCCAGGCATGCGGCCGCTGCCGAAGGTAGGCCGGAAGACGCGGAGTCCACCCTTGAAAGGACAAGGGCCCTGACTCGTGCCACTGGCAGAAGATGTAGTTCGAGTCGGCCGAGACGTTCTGCGTACCCGTTACCCGAACGGCTACGGTCAGACGCAGCAGCAGCAGGAACGTGAACCAGAGGGACCCCAACACATACCCGTAGACCAGATAAGGAACCCGGAATACGAGCGGGACATTATCTATCCGATATCGACTGAACAGGTCTCGTCTCCTCCGCGGTTATCTATCCCTGGAATCCGTTCGCGGACAGCTGGACAGAGGTCCCGTCCGGGTCGTTGAAGTAGAGCTGATCCCCGCCGCTGGTCCGGCCCAGGGGATTGGTGCTGATGCGTGACTCCACTCCGGACTCCGCCAGCCTTTCACTGAGGCGGGCCGCGTCGTAGTCATCGACCCCTATGCAGAAATGGTTGACGCTGCCGGGATTTGCGAGGGCGTACAATCCCAGGAAACTGGATCCGAGCCCGAGGTTGATCCCACCATTCCCCGGCCGGCTGACGACCTCGAGGCCGAGCAACCCTTGATAGAACTCCGCCGAACGCTCGACGTCGGTGACCGCGAGTGAGACGTGGTTCAACGTTCGACCTTGGATGGACTGAGGCGCTTGTGCCGCAGCCTTGGAGCTGCCGGCGGCGAAGAGCGCCGTCAGCGCTGCTACGAGCTCACGACGCGTGATCCGGCGTTCCGCGAATTCCTTGACGAGATTGTCGACTGCCGTGGTCATGTTTGCGCTCCTTAAGCGGGATATCACGAGGACGTCGTGGATGACGTCGTTTTGGGTCGGCTATCCACCATCGGCTATCCGCTGGATGTCTCACCAACCACTGGATGACTTACCAACCTCGCGGCCACAAGGCAATCGTCAGGGATTCAGCCAATAGTTCACCTTGATCACGAAGATGTTGTCCGCGGGCGTGGAGAACATGTCGCCCATGTCACGGCCGAGCCCGAACCCACCGATCCAGGGATCCGTTCCACTCATGCCGTTCCCGCTGAGCGAGCTGATCCGGCTCTGCTGCCAAACGAGAAACAGCGTCGAGCCCGGTCGCCACTCCCAGCGGAGTACGGCGTTCCCGATGAGACTCCGGTAACTGAAGTCGCGGTCCGACACTCCGAACGCCGCGGCGGCGCCGTTTCCGTCGGGATCGATGGTGTAGCTCCCGTCGGGTTCCTGGGAGATGGTCCCTACATCCTTCCCATACTCCAGGAAATCGAACGTCCCGGGACGCTCGAACTCCTTCAATTCACGGTAGTTACCCGTGGAAATGAAGGGCTCGACGTAGAGCTGAAGAGACAGCGTAGGCGTGAACGTGACGTTCACCCTGGTGTCGAGGGAGAGGGTCGTCTGGGAGAGCCCGCCGAAGATGTAGCGGCGGCCATACGTCTGGGTTGCCAGTGGGTCGTCCACCGAGGCCACGTACTGGGCCGACTCACGGCTTTGCGAGAGGGCCGGCCCGAACTGGATCGTGAGCCGCTCGCTGGGATTCGCGGTCAGATCGAAGCTGAAACGGCGGTCCCAAGCGCCTCTCTCCTCGGTCCCCCACTGATATTGGATCCGGCCGACCACCGCGCGCCTAGTGTCCGAGCGGATATTCCCATCGCCCGAGAGCCGCCTCGGCGTGCTGGCCAAGGGTCCGCCACGCGTCAGGCGATCGTCGTCGTGCCGAGGGTTGTAGGCGATTCTGCCCCCCAGGCTCCAGTAATTCAGAAACTGCATGGTGAAGCTGGTGTTTACCTCGGTCCAGACCCGGTCGCCGGCAAAGTTCCACACCGCGTCCGGGCTCCCTCGGACGTTCCATTGCCTCAGAATCCGACCCGGGTCGGGTTGGTTGTATTGGAAGTTCGTGTCCAGGATGATCCGGTCCGAAGCGGACTGGAATCCGAGGTCGTTCACTTCGTAGCCCGGGCTCGCGGCAGCCACCGCGACCTTCGCGGCAAACGCCCCGGCCTGCTTCACGGCGTCCACCATCGCGTAGTAGCCGGCCATCGACGTCGCACTCGGATCCACGTCCAGGTGGCTCGCGTCAGGACGCTGATAATATCGAGTGGAGGATTGCTGCGTGCGTGTGATCGCTGCCGGATCTCCCTGCACGTAGCTCCCCGAGAACATGGCGCTGATCCGGTACTCTCGATTCGACCACTCGTGGGCGAAGTCCGTGCCTCCCGAGTACGCCGCCGAGTGAAGGCGGCCATCCATCCCCGTCCCGCCCAGCCTCCGGTTCGCGGCGGTGCCAAAAAGCCCGAACCGGGTCTCGCCACCCCTGATCTGTCTCCGAACCCTCCCCACCAGGTAGTTCGTCGCGGGTTCGACCACGGCCTCATTCACCGTCTGGTCGGCCTCCATGTACGTTGAGACCTCCTGGCCGGTGACCGCCTCGAGGAGCCCGAGCGACCACCCGTCCCCTACCCTCCCCGTGACCTTCGCGGCGCCCAGGATCGTCGTGGAGGAAGCCACATCGGTAAAGACGGCTTCAGATGGGGCGGAGCCCGACGGGGATCGCCCGATTCGGCGAGAATAGAACACCTGCGGAGGCCTCCCCGTGCTGCCACCTGGACCCCCCTCGCCCACCCGGAAGATGTCTCCGCCCTCCACGAAGAACGGACGACGTTCCTGGAACCGGGTTTCGAACGCCGTCAGGTTGATCACGGAAGGATCCACCTCCACCTGGCCGAAATCGGGGTTCACCGTGGCGTCCAGTGTGACGTTCGACGCCAACCGGTACTTGAGGTCTAGCCCGACCTGGCCGAAGTAGTCGGATCCGCTCCGATAGGGGTTCGAAAAGCCGATGCCGGCGGGGGCCTCCAACTGAAGGTACTCCCCGCGACCCGCCACGTAGGGTAGCAGCTCCAGCCTCTGGCCCGGCTCGATTCCCTCGATCCCGTCGAGGTGTGCGAAGCGCGACGCCCCTCCGCGCTCCAGGGTCGGTGTAAAGGGGTACGCCACCCGCTCCTGATTGCGATGGATGTTTCTCGTTATTTCGATGCCCCACACCTGCTCCTCAGCGGGGCTGAATCGGAGTTGACTGAACGGGATCCGCATCTCGGCCGACCAACCCGACTCGGTAATCCGGGTGGCGACATCCCAGACGGGGTCCCATGAGCTGTCTCCGCCCCCACCCCCGCCTCCGCCTCCACCTCCACCTCCACCTCCACTGGATGACACCGCGTCGCGAATCACGCCCGATGGATTCACACTGAACTGGTACGACGTCTCATGGTCGTGGTAGCTGTCGAGACTCACCGAGATGAAGTCGAAGTCACGGCTGCCCGGATCGCGCCGAGCGAGGCGCGTCGTGATCGGGAAGTCGTCGTAGAGCATCGCCCCGATGTAGATCGCGCCGTCGTCATAGGCCACGCGGATCTCGGTACGCTGGGTTCCGGGCTCTCCCTCCGCCGGGTCCTCCTGGATGAACTCCGTGATTGGCGGCGCCTCTGCCCAAACTGACTCGTCGAGACCACCGTCCACGTCGATCGCGGTCCGTGCCCGGACGGCCCGCGCCCGAACCGCCGACTCGTGATCATACTCCGTGTCGACGGTCGCTTCCTGAACTGGTTCGGTGTTGCCCTGGCCGGACCCGACTTGGGCACGCAGCCCCAGTGGAGTCGAAAGAAAGATGAGCGCGAGGAGTGCGCCCGTGCGCACGATGAGCGGTGCGTCCTTGCGGACAATCATGTGGATCTACCTGTCCGCCAAGGGAAGGAAGGAGTCTAGTCAGCTCTAAATATAACTGATCACACCACAGAGTTCCGGCCGACCGCTTACGGTAGTGGTACACTGTACCACTACCCCGCTTCGGGTCCCCGAACGGACCGATGGAGACCCGACGACCGATTGTCACTTAACGAATGTCACCGACTCCCACTCCCATGAGTGTCTACATGTGTCGAGGCGGACCCGGTGCCGTTGAACCACCCTCGTGCTATCATGGAAGCAGGATCCTCTGACACGCGATCCATCAGGAGTCGGCATTGAAGAATCGCCTCGTCCTCTCGAGTCTCGCGGTACTGCTTACCCTGACGGTCGCGGCACAGATCGATCGGAGCACAACCGACGCCGCTCCCGCCATCACCGTCGAGGAGCTCGGTCGACTCCTCTTCTGGGACCCGATCCTCTCCGGGGACAAGGACGTTGCCTGCGCCACCTGTCACCACCCGGACTTCGCTTATGCAGACGGGCGTGACCTTTCACTTGGCCCCGGCTCGATCGGGTTGGGTCCGTCGCGCATCGATCTCACCGGCGGACGAGTCCCCGTCGTGAAGCGGAACTCACCAACGGTATTGAACACGGTGTTCAACGGGCTCGACCGACGCCGCAGGAGGCGGGGAGCCGACCGCACCACTGCGTCCGTCGATCAGAGCACCACTGCCTCCGTCGATCAGACGAGAGCCCCGATGTTCTGGGACAGCCGGGTCCGGAGCCTCGAGGCGCAGGCTCTAGAGCCCATCAAGGCGTTCGAGGAGATGCGCGGCTCGGCCTACACAGAGGACGTCGCCGTCGACAGCGCCGTCGCGCGACTCCAGGCAATCCCCGAGTATGTGGTGCTGTTCGAGGAGGCCTTCGGTCCTGGGACGTCTATCGCTGCGGACCAACTCGCCGGCGCCATCGCCGCATTCCAACGGAGCCTCGTCGCCATGAACAGCCCGCTCGACCGATTCCGGGCGGGCGACAGCACGGCGCTGACCGCACAACAGCAGCGCGGGCTCGATGAGTTCGACGACGCCGGCTGCGACCGGTGCCACGAGGGCCTCATGTTCTCCGACTACGACCTGGAGGCGGAGGGAGTCAGAGAGAATCCGCAAGTCTCCGAGCCCGACGCGGGTGCCGGACGATTCCGGTTCCGGACTCCTTCACTACGCAACGTGGCCCTGACCGCCCCGTACATGCACAACGGTATGCTCGCGACGCTAGAGGACGTGCTTCGCTTCTACGACAACGGGCGCTCCGAGAATCCCAACGTCGTCAACCGACGCCGCGGAGAGGACGCCCGCGGCGTGGCGCGATTGAGCCGTAGCTTTCGGCGCGTGGACAATATGAGCGACCAGGAGATGCGGGACATCATCGCGTTCCTCGAGGCACTCACCGACGAGGACTTCGACAAGACCATACCCACGCGCGTTCCGAGCGGGCTGCCGCCAGGGGGCCTCATCCAAGCCCCCTGAAATGCTCCGGTGGGCATGACCCGCCCACCCCCGCCCCGCGCCCCCGTGAAGAGGGGCTCACGGTCCCGCGGAGGGCAGTCTGCGGCGAAGCCGTAGAGCGAAGCGCTGACCGGAGCGGGACCGTGAGCCCCTCTTCAACCCCCACTGCGCGACCCGTGTTGCTCCCACTCGCGATTACGGAGCAGGTATTTCTGAATCTTGCCGGTCGACGTCTTGGGTAGATCTCCGAACTCGATGGTCTTGGGCACCTTGAAGCCCGCTAGCTTCCCCCGACAGTGCTCGACGATTTCGTCCGCGGAGGCGGTTTGGTTCGGCTTCAGCGTCACGAAGGCCTTGGGCACCTCGCCCCATTTTTCGTGCGGGATCGGAACCACCGCACACTCCATCACGGCGGGATGCGTCACCACGGCCTGTTCCACCTCGACCGTACTGATGTTCTCCCCACCCGAGATGATGATGTCCTTCTTGCGGTCACGGAGCTCGATGGAGCCGTCGGGATGGAGCACCGCGATGTCGCCGCTGTGGAACCAACCGCCGGCGAATGCCTTGTCGGTGGCTTCCGCATCGTCGAAGTAGCCCTTCATGACGATGTTCCCGCGCATGACGACCTCACCCAAGGTCTCACCATCGGCCGGGACGGGCTGCATCTCGGCATCGACGACGCCCACTTCTCCCGTGCAGACGTTCGCGAACCCCTGACGGGCTTTGTGACGGGACTGCTCCTCCTCGGACCCGTCCTCCAGACTCGGTGGCGAGACGTTGATCGTGCACGGACCGTACGTCTCCGTCAGACCATAGGTATGCTCGAGCTCGAAGTTGAGAGCGGCCATCTGGGCGATGATCGTGGGCGACGGAGGCGCGCCCGCCGTGAACAGCCGCACCGGTCGCTCGAGTCGATGCGCGGCCGGATCGTTCGCCAGCATGGTGAGCACGGTGGGTGCGGCGCAGAAGTGCGTGACACCCTCATCGAAGCGCCGCCACACGTCCGTGGGGTCGATCCGCGGAATGCAAACGCTCTTCGCGCCGACGGCCGCGACCCCCCAGGCGAACGTCCACCCGTTGCAGTGGAACATGGGCAGGGTCCACAGATACACGCTGTCGGCGGTGAGACGTTGGTCGAGGACCATGGCCAGCGCGTTCAGGTACGCGCCCCGATGGTGGTACATGACCCCCTTCGGCCGGCCCGTGGTCCCGGACGTGTAGTTGATCGCGATCGTCTCGTCCTCGTGAAACTCGTCGGTGGGGAGCGCGCCGTCCGCCCCCTCGGACAAGAGATCCTCGAGTCCGTCTCGGGTGTCGAGCAGCGTGACGCCGGACGGTAGGTCCGGGAGTTGCTCACGAAGCTCGGGGGAGCAGAACACCCTGGTCGATCCCGACTGCTCGATGATGTAGCCGATTTCGTCCTGCGTAAGACGAGTGTTGACGGAGACGAGCGTTCCGCCGGCGAGCGGCACCCCGAAGTGGGCGAGGAGCAACGGCTCCGAGTTCAGCGCTAGAAACGCTACCCTGTCCCCCTTTTCGAGTCCTCGCGCCTTGAGCGCGGACGCGAAGCGCCTGGCCCGGGTGCGGAAGTCGCGCCAGGTGTATTCGACTTCGCCGTCCGCAACGGCGATGTGATTCGCGTATGCGTCGCCTGCGCGCTCCAGGAAATGCGTCGGGAGCAATTCCTGACGGTAGACCTTCTTTTCTGGTTGGCTCATGGCAGTCACTATCGGGCGAATCCGTTCACATCGGGGTCGACATCGTTCGGGGGTCAACATCCCATGGAGGGGCCGGAGGGCGCAAGCAGACGCACGGCACGGCGTGCACCGGACGTTGCTAATGTGCCGGTCCTTACGTAGCCTTGGCTCCGAACCGAGAGGGGGTCGGGGTCGTCCCACGGCTGAGACCGCCCGGAGCACGATCCGACACAACATCAACAGGTGCTGAGAGCCCAAGCTATGCGTGGATTCCGGTTAGGCGTACTCGTCACGATTCTTTCGCCCGCCCTCGGGCTCGCAGGCCAAACGGACGAGGATCCCGCCGTCCGGGTCCTGGGCTTCGGTGATTTCAACTATCTGGCCACCGAGTTGGATCGCGACGAGGGCTTTCGGATGGGGCAGATGGTCGGCCATGTGATCGCCGACATCGACGAGAACGTCACGTTCTTCGGTGAGGTCTCGGTCACGGGTAGGGACACCGGCTATTCGATCGAGGTCGAGCGTGCTGCGGTGCGATACGACTTCGGCGATGCCTTCAAGATCTCAGGGGGTCGGTTCCACACGCCGGTGGGCTATTGGAATGCGGCGTTCCACCATGGATCGTGGCTCCAGACGTCGGTGGCGCGGCCGGAGATGATCAAGTTCGGGAGCCGCGTTATCCCGACCCACTTCGTCGGCCTCATTGCCGAGGGTGGTTTGCCCTCCTCCTCGTTGGGGCTCGGCTATAGCGTCGGCGTCGGCAACGGGAGGGCCGCGAACATCGCGCGGGCCGGGGACGCCGGCGACGTCAACGACCGTCCCGCTTTGGTTGCCGCGGTACGATCACGGCCCATCTCGATCGTCGGACTGGAGCTTGGCCTGAGCTTCTATGCGGACCGACTCCTCGCACCCGACATGAGCGAAGCCGAGGAGCGGATCTACTCTGCGCACGCGGTGTGGGACCGGGACTCGCCCGAGATTATCGCGGAATACGCCCGCGTGGTGCATGACCCGGTGATCGGCTCCGGGAGCATCCCGGGCACGGACGCGTACTACGTCCAATTGGGTTACCGGCTACCGGGCTCGTACAGCTCGTTGAAGCCCTACGCGAGGATCGAGCAGGTCGTTGTGCCGGCGAGCGAGGATATCTTCGCACCGCTCGCCTTGAACTACGATGGAATCGTGGCCGGAATCCGGTATGATCCCGGAGTTTTCCTGGCTCTACGGTTGGAGTATCGTTACGAGCAGTTCGAGGGGCTCGAAACTACGAATAGTGTCTACGCGCAAGCCAGCTTTGTCCTGGCGGGTTCTTGAAGGGGGTGAATATGGTGCGGACAACTGTTCTGGCTCTCGTCGCGATCGCGGCGGCGGGTCCGATGGTTTCCACGGTCCATGCGCAGACAGAGCGTGCGGAGGCTGTCGCCATCGTCGTCCATCCGCAGGTCCCGATCGACGATCTCTCCCTCGACGAGCTCCGGAGCATTTTCTTGGCGGAGCGCCAGTATTGGGAGGGTCGCTCGCGGATCACGCTCCTCGTGCGGGCCGCGATTGCGCCCGAGCGCGACCTGGTCTTGGACGAGATCTACGGCATGAGCGAGGACCGCTACCGGCAGTACTGGATCGGTAAGATGTTTCGCAGCGAAGTGGCGTCGGGGCCCAAGATCGTGTTCAGCACGGACATGCTCCGTGATCTGGTCACCGTCATTCCCGGGTCCATCGGCTTCGTACCCGTGTCGGAGGCAGGCCCCGGCCTCAAGGTCATTCGTATCGACGGACTGTTGCCCGGGGATGAGGGCTACCCGCTGAACTGACACCCACGAGCGCCGTGTTCGCAACTTTCGGACACCCAATCAGGGGGGCGCGTTCAGAGCCGTGGTGTCCGGGCGCTCTTCGACAGTTTCCGCGATGACGCCGAGCACCAGGTCGTAGACCCCATGGAGCTCCTGCTCCGCCCCCGTCAACTCCCGCATATAGCGACTCGCCGCATAGACGAGCAATTCCGATTCCCCGCTTCGGAGGCCACCCACGAGAAGGTCGTTCAGCCCCGACCGGTTCAGCGTGACCAGACGCTCCTGCAGGTTGTACGTGAGGGAGAGGCCGGCCACGACATCGTAGTCCATGTATCCCAGGGCACCGGTAGCGACCGCCGTTTCCCACGCCGTCCTGACCAGAATGGCGGGCTGAAATCCCTCCATGATGTTTCGGATGGTGGTCGCAGGTACCGGCTCGCCGCTGGCATCCATGTTGGCCAGGACGTCCCGGAGCCCTAAATGGAACAGGGTGACGTCCTCCAAACGGAGGCGGTTCTGCTGGATTTCCCGCTCGAAGTTGACCAGCGAGCGGTCCGCGAGATCCTCGAACTCCCGATCCTCGTTCCATTCGTCGAGCGCGAGGGCCAGGAGAATGCTCCCGACCACCAGCAGCGACTCCACGATCACTCGGGAAATCCAGGAAGCCCATCGGAGGGCACCTTCGGTCTCGGACGGACTAAGGTTCGACAATGGGCACTCTGTTGGTTCGAAGCCTCACGAAAAGGACGCGCGAGAACCGGTCCCTGCACAGGAAGATGGAAGAAGGCGAGGCGCCGGGCCAGGGAGCCCGATCGGAGGGGTTGACATGAATGTTCTTCGATGTAGTATTCAAGTATTCACTTGATTACTTGAAGGGTGATCATGGACCGCAAAGCCTACAGCGACGCTCTCTACGGCCAGTTCGCCCGCATCGGGAAAGCCACATCGAGCCCGGCGCGACTGATGCTCCTCGAAGTCCTCTGCCAAGGACCCCGCACGGTGGAGACGCTGGCCACAGAGACGGGTCAGAGCGTGGCGAATACCTCTCAGCACCTCCAAGTGCTGAGACGCGCTCGCCTCGTCGAGGCGGAGCGCGACGGTCTGCACGTGCTCTACAGCACGGCTGGCGAAGACGTGTGCTCGTTCCTACGGGTGCTTCGCAGCCTGGCTGACGCCCGTCTGGCGGAGGTCGAGCAAGTGCGCCGCGAGTACATCGAGAGCCGCGACACCATGGAGCGGGTCGACGAAGCGGTCCTGATCGAGCGCGTCAAGGAGGGCGAGGTCACGGTCCTGGACGTTCGCCCGCGCGAGGAGTTCGAGGCCGGGCACCTCCCGGGCGCCGTCTCCATGCCGCTCCGTGAGCTCGAGGAGCGTCTCGGATCTCTGGAGCCCGAGCGGGACGTGGTGGCGTACTGCCGTGGACCCTACTGCGTGCTCGCCGTTGAAGCCATCGAGATCCTCCGTGCGCATGGCTTTGCCGCGTTCCCGCTCGATGACGGAGTGAACGAGCTGCGCGCCAAAGGCTTCACGCTCGAACTCGGCGGAGGAAGTCACTCGCCCGAATCCGACGAGTCATCCCGGCCATCCACACCAACACCGAACACTTGAGGGGATTATCATGAGAATGCATTACATCATCCGCGGCATCGCGGGAACGTTTGTGCTTGCTTCGCTCGCCCTGGGATACTGGGTGAGCCCCTGGTTCTTCCTCTTCACGGCCTTCGTGGGCGCCAACCTGCTGCAGTCGAGCTTCACGCGGTGGTGCCTGATGGAGAACATCCTCGAGGGCCTCGGCATCGCCGAGCGCGATCGGCCCGACCAGCACCGGGCGTCGCCGGAGGCGCACGTCCAGGTCTCCCGATAGACCGATGTCACTCTACCGGAAGGCCACCGAACAATCGCTACGCCGCCCGAGGAGCGCGATGCTCGTCATTGCGCTCCTCGGCCTCGGCCTCGGCAGCCAGCTCCCTAGGATCGTAGTCGACACCGACCCGGAGAACATGTTGCCGGCGGACGAGGGCGCCCGAGTGCTGCACGACGCGGTCAAGCGAGACTTCACGCTCTATGACATGCTGGTCGTCGGGGTGGTCGACGAGAGCGACGCGGACGGTGTCTTCACGCCTGCCGCGCTCGCCCGTATCGACGAGCTCACGGAGCGCATCCAAACCATGCAGGGCGTCGTGCGGCAGGAGGTCATGTCGCTCTCGACGGTCGATAACGTCGAGCAGAGCGGTCCGGGCGAAGTACGATTCGGCTGGTTGATGCAGGACCCCCCCGACACGCGCGAAGAGGCGCGTGCCCTGCGCGACGCCGCGGACAGACTCCCGACCATCCGGGGCACCCTCGTGAGCGAGGACGGGCGCGCCACGGCGATCTACGTGCCCATCGAGCGCAAGAACGACAGCCGCCGAATCGCAGGTGAGATCGAGGAGATCGTCGCGGGCTTCGATGGCACCGAGCAGTACCACGTGACGGGTCTGCCCGTCGCCGAGGACACGTTCGGAGTCGAGATGTTCAAGCAGATGGGCATCACGGCTCCGCTCGCGGGGCTGATCGTCTTCCTGCTCATGTGGTTCTTCTTCCGGAGTCTTGCACTCGTCGCCGCTCCGATGATCCTGGCGGGCGTGACGGTGGTGGCGACCATGGGGTTGATGATCGGGCTGGGCTTCAACGTCCACATCATGAGCTCGATGATTCCGATCTTCCTGATGCCGATCGCGGTGGTCGACTCGGTCCACATCCTCAGCGAGTTCGCCGACATGTACCCACGCGTCGGGGACCGTCGTGAAACGGTGCGGAGGGTCCTGGACGACCTCTACACACCCATGCTGTATACGTCGCTCACGTCGTCGGCGGGCTTCGCCTCGCTGGCCCTCGCGCCGATCCCCCCGGTTCGCGTCTTCGGCATCTTCGTCGCCATCGGGATCACGCTCGCGTTCGCGTTCACGATCACGTTTATCCCGGCCTACATCGTCACGCTCAGCGAGGCGAGCATCGAGAAGTTGCGGGCCCGGGACGTCTCCGAAGCCCACGCCGGAGTCCTGACACGGCTGCTCGGGCGAGTCGGCGCGTGGACGCAAGCCAAGTCGAAGGCCGTAATTGTGCTCACGGTCGCCGTCGTCGCGGTGAGCATCCTCGGTATCTCGCGCATCCAGATCAACGACAACCCGGTGCGCTGGTTCCGTCCCGATCACAAGATCCGTGTAGCGGACCGGGTGCTGAACGAGCACTTCGCGGGCACGTACAACGCCTTCCTCGTGCTGCAGGCCGACGAAGCCGGCCAGGACCGCGAGGTCTTGATCGCCGACGTACGCACGTACCTGGAGGAAGCCGCCGGTCCGGACCTGACGGGGGTATGGTCCGAGGTCGTAGCGACGGCCGCCACCGAGGATGGGTCCGTCGACGCGCTCGTCGACGAGATCTTCCTACGCCTCGACGAGGCGGACGATGACGAAGCGGCTCTTTGGGATGAGGTGCTCGTCCGACTCGAGCACGCACAGAGCGCGCGCAAGATCTTCCAGACGCCCGAGGCGCTCGGATATCTCGAGGACCTCCAGGGTGCTCTCTCCGCATCCGGCCTCGTCGGCAAGTCGAACGGACTCACCGACATCGTCAAGACCGTGCACCGCGAGCTGCGGGAGGGCGACCCGGAGTACTTCACCCTCCCGGCCACTTCGGCCGGAGTGGCGCAGACGCTTCTGAGCTACCAGTCGTCGCACAGGCCCGACGACCTTTGGCATTTCGTCACTCCCGATTACCGGGCGGCCAACGTGTGGTTGCAGCTCAAGAGCGGGGACAACCAGGACATGGTGCGCGTGACCGAGGTGGTCGATTCGTTTGTCGCGGAAAACCCCCCGCCCGAGGGCGTCTCCGTGGATTGGGCCGGCTTGACCTACATCAACGTCGTCTGGCAGCAGAACATGGTGAGCGGCATGCTGAATGCGCTCCTGGGAGGGTTCGTCATCGTCTTCCTCATGATGCTCGTGCTCTTCCGCTCGGTGGGCTTCGCGGCGCTCGCGATGCTCCCCCTGTCGGTGACGATCGGATTCATCTACGGCGTGATCGGCCTGGTGGGTAAGGACTACGACATGCCCGTCGCGGTCCTGAGCGCGCTGACCCTCGGCCTGTCAATCGATTTCGCGATCCACTTCCTGCAGCGGGCGCGCGCGATCCACGCCGAGACACGGGACTGGCAAATCACGGTCGACCGGCTCTTCGCCGAGCCGGCGCGCGCGATCACCCGCAACGCGATCGTGATCGCCGTGGGCTTCCTGCCGCTGCTGGGGTCGTCGCTCGTCCCCTACCAGACCGTCGGCTTCTTCCTCGCGGCGATCATGGCCGCATCAGGAGTGGTGACCCTGGTGCTGCTGCCCAGCGTGATGCGACTCGTACAAACACGCCTGTTCTCGAGAACGGGTGAGTAAAGGAGATGAATGAGATGAGACAGACCATCGCCCGGATCTCCCTGCTACTGCTTCTCGGGCTGGGGGTCACCGTGGGGCACGCGGCTGCCCAGGATCTCACCGACGTAGCCGAAATCGTCCGGCGCGCGAACAACGCCTCCTACTACGCCGGAGGAGACGGACGCGCTCAGGTTCGGATGACGATCACCGACGCGTCCGACCGAAGTCGGGTCCGGCAGTTCACCGCTCTGCGTCGCAATATCAGCGAGGGCGGCGATCAGGACTACGCCGTCCTCTTCAGCCGCCCCGCCGATCTGCGGAACACCGTCTTCCTGGTCAACAAACACGTCGACGGAGACGACGATCGCTGGCTCTACTTGCCGAGCCTCGACCTCGTGAGGCGGGTCGCCGCCGGTGACAAGCGCACCAGCTTCGTCGGATCCCACTTCCTGTACGAGGACGTCTCGGGTCGCCGCATCGCGGATGATCGACACGAGCTCGTCGAGACCACGGACACGCACTACGTCGTGAAGAACACACCGTTCGATCCCGACGGGCAGGAGTTCGAGTCGTGGACCGTGTGGATCGAGAAGGCGACGTTCCTGCCGACTCTGATGGAGTACGTCGACGACGCCGGCGAGGTCTATCGCCGCATCGAGGCGCTCGAGGTCCAGGAGATCGACGGAATCCCCACCGTTACACGGCTGCGGGCCTCCGATCTCCGGTCGGGCGGAAACACCCTGTCTGAGTTCACGGACATCGAGTACGGCCTGGGCATCCCCGCCGACGTGTTCACAGAACGCACGCTGCGCAGTCCCCCGCGGCGCTGGTTCTCGAGTCGTTAGTGTGGTGTCACCGAAGTTACCTCGGCCAGGCATGACACGACTCGCCGTCTGGATCGCAGCCGTTCTGTTCGCGGCCACCCCCGCGGTGGCGCAGGATCTGGGCGTCGACCTCCACGGCTTCGCCGAGTTCGCAACCGGGGCACGCGTCCGTGACGATCCCCTGCAGGAGGACGACATCCTGCTGAACGAGGCGCGCTTCCGGCTCGAGCTGGAGCACTTCACGGATCGTGCCGAGTTCGCGTTCAAGAGCGACTTCACCGCCGACGGCCTCACAGAGGAGGTGGACGTGGACGTCCGCCAGGCGGTGATCGTCGTGCGCGCGTCGGACTGGCTCGACGTGCGTGCCGGACGGCAAGTCCTCACGTGGGGGACGGGCGACCTGCTCTTTCTGAACGATCTCTTCCCCAAGGACTTCGTCTCGTTCTTCATCGGGCGGGAGGACGAATACCTCAAGGCACCGGCCAACGCGCTGCGACTCACGTTCTACTCCTCGCTCGTGAATCTCGACTTGGTCGCCACGCCGGTCTTCGAACCCGACCGCTCGATCACCGGCGAGCGCCTCTCCTTCTTCGATCCGGGCACGGGTACTCTCGAGAGCGCGACGAGCTCGGGGGGCGAGCTCACGGCCTCCCGCCCCGCCCGCGAGCTCGGCAACGGTGAGCTGGCGGCACGCCTCTTTCGCAGAGTGGGTGGCTACGAGCTGGCGCTGTACGGCTATGTGGGATTCACCAAACAGCCGTCGGCCTTCGACCCCATCGCGGACATGCCCACCCACTCGCCGCTCAACGCGTACGGAGCGAGCATCCGGGGAGCCGTCGCCGGGGGCATCGCCCACGTCGAGACCGCCCTCTACGACGGCGACGACGACGGGGGTGACGACCCCAACGTTGCCAACTCACAGTTCCGAGGGCTCATCGGCTACGAACGGGAGCTCGCGCCCGACCTCACGGGTGGCGTTCAATACTACGTGGAACGCGTCCTGGACCACGACCAGCTTCTAGCGGCTTCACCGAATCCGCTGTTCGAGCCCTCCGAGACCCGGCACCTGATCACCACGCGGGTGACGTACCGGCTTCTCCAGCAGACGCTCACCGCCTCGCTTTTCGCGTTCGCATCCCCCAACGACGAGGACATGTACCTGCGCCCCTCACTATCCTACGCGTGGAGCGACGCGCTCACCGTCGCGGGGGGCGCGAACGTCATGATGGGAGGCGACGCCACCTTCTTCGGACAGCTGGAGAGGGGGTCGAACGTGTATCTCAGGGCGAGGTACAGTTTCTAGGAATCACCGCCGTCCCCCCTATTGACAGTTGAACATCCCCCGACGTAATAGCAGCGGGTAGTGTCGACTCCGTGACTATGAAAGCCGGTCTCCGTGACATGATCCGCCTCGAATTGCTCGACACCGCACCGATACCCGGCGACAGCGGTGAGCTCGGCCTCTATAAGCACGGCGAGGACTTCGTGATCAAGGTCGTGGGTGGCCAGGACCTGATGAGCACTCGCACCCACGGGTCCGCGGACGCGCTCGCCGATATTCCCTGCGTCGAAATCGCCGGGCGCAAGCGGGCGCGGGTCCTGATCGGCGGCCTGGGCTTGGGCTTCACGTTGGCTACCGCACTGCGCCACCTGGGTCCGGACGCGGAGGTGGTGGTGGCCGAGCTGGTGCCCGGAGTGGTCGAGTGGAACCGCGGTCCCGCCGGAGGGCCCTCGGGAAATCCCCTCCAGGATGAACGGGTTTCGGTTCGTGAAGTCGATGTCGCCGTCCTACTCAGGGAGGAGGTGCGGGCCTTCGACGCCATCTTGCTCGACGTCGACAACGGTCCGGAGGGATTGACCCAGGAGGACAACGACTGGCTCTACTCGAGGGCCGGGCTGAACACGACATACCGGGCGCTCCGGCCAGGCGGAGTTCTCGCGGTGTGGTCGGCCGGTTCGGACCCAGCGTTCACGAAGCGTCTTCAGAGAGCCGGCTTCGAAGCGGAGGAGGTCGTGGTGCGGGCGCACCGTGGGAAGGGTTCGCGGCACGTCATCTGGGTCGCCCGCATACGGGAGCGTTAGGGGCGAAGGCCACCACTCGGACCCATCCACCCCTCTCGTCGCCCCATGCATTCGTGTACGTTGGTGCTCGCACTCGGCACCCGGACATGGGAGTCTTCCGATCACCCCGGACTCGACAGCCACACCCCTCGGCGTTCTCCGCGACGTATTCGGCTACGACGACTTCCGGCCCGGCCAACTCGAGGTCATCGAGGCCGTGGTCGAGGGCCGTGACTGCATCGCACTCATGCCGACGGGAGCGGGCAAATCCCTGACGTTTCAGGTGCCGGCCCGTTTGATGGACGGCACCGTGCTGGTGGTGTCTCCGCTGATCTCCCTCATGAAGGACCAGGTCGATGCGCTCAATGATCTGGGCTTTCGGGCCGCCGCGATCAACTCGTCACTGGAGCCCGGCGAGCGCGAGCGGAGGCTCCAAGCGCTCAGGGCCGGGGAGTACGAGCTCGTCTACCTGGCCCCGGAGGGGCTCGACGGCCGCTTGAGCCGGGAGGCCGGAAACTGGCCGCTCTCGCTCCTCGTGGTGGACGAAGCCCACTGCATCAGCCAGTGGGGTCACGACTTCCGGCCGTCGTATCGGCGGCTGCAACGGCTCCGGGAAGAGTTACCCCACGTGCCCGTGTTGGCGCTGACGGCGACGGCCACCAACGCCGTCGCCCGCGACATCCTCCGCCAACTCGGCATGAAGAAGCCCGCCGGCTTCAAGGGCTCGTTCTTCCGCTCCAATCTCAACATCTATTGCCGCAAGAAGGGCACCGGACCCACCCGCCGCGAGATCGCGGGGCTCATCCAGGCACGGCAGGGACAGAGTGGCATCCTCTACTGCGCCTCGCGCAAGGCGGTCGACCAGATGGCCGACTTCCTCTGTGATCAGGGGGTACGGGCGTTGCCGTATCACGCGGGCATGGACGATGTGGATCGGGCGGCGAATCAGGATGCCTTCGCCCGAGACGACGCCGACGTGATCGTGGCGACCATCGCCTTCGGGATGGGCATCGACAAGTCGAACGTGCGCTTCGTCATCCACCGGGACATGCCCAAGGACGTCGAGTCCTGGTATCAGGAGATGGGACGCGCAGGACGGGACGGTCTCGATAGCGACTGCTTCCTCTTCTATTCGTGGGCGGATGTGAAGCAGCAGGAGCGGTTCCTGAGCGACACGGACGACCCCGATCTCTACTGGTCCAAGGTCGAAGCGGCCAAGTCCCTTTTCCGGTTGGCGGACAATGGCGGGTGCCGGCACAGGAAGATCCTCGACCACTTCGGCGAAGAGATCGATTCGTGCGCCACGTCCTGCGATTGGTGCACGGGACTGAAGGCCGAAGATCTGGCCGCGGAGGGGATGACAGCCGCCCCCGTGGCGTCCCCCCGTAAGCGACCGACGAAGTCCTACGATCGAGTCGCTGAGCCCGGAGCGCCGCCTGTCGAGCCCGGGCCGCTCTCCGATGAAGCCGAAGCCCTGTTTCAGACGCTGCGAGAGCTCCGTAAGTCCATCGCGGACCGCCAGGGGGTGCCGGCCTACATCGTTTTCAGCGACAAGACCCTTCGGGCCATGGCGGAGGCATGTCCGTCCACGCAGGAGCAACTCCTGGGCATCTCCGGAGTGGGGCCGCTGAAGCTCGAGCGGTACGGAGAGGCTTTCTTGGAGGCGCTGAGGACCTCGCAGGCCAGTCACGTGGCGAACGCTGGTGGCCATGTGGCGGACCCTGATAGCCAGGTGGGGAACACCGATAGCCGTGTGGCGAACGCTGGGAATTGACGATACAGTAGCTCATGCTGACTCGCCGAAATTTCGTCCTGACTACCGTGGCCGCCCCGCTGGCAGGGTCGGTGCGGGCGGCGCACGCGCTGACCGCCCCTACCGCGCAGACCCCCCTTGCCGGCCAGATGCTGCTCGCCATGCACCAGAACACGTCCCGGGCGGCCGGATTTCGGGGATCGCTCGAGGGTTGGGCGAGAGCCGGCATCCAGTACGTAGAGCTCAACGACCGCATGCTCGATGGATTCCTCGAAAGCGATACGCTGGCAGGCGCGAGGAATCTCCTGGGCGACCTGGGCCTGACGCCGGTATCCGCGGCCGCGACCCTGCAGGATATCTGGATCCCCGGTCCTGCACGGGCGGAGTCACTCGAGACGTGGAGAAGGCGCTGCGAT
This sequence comes from Gemmatimonadota bacterium, assembly GCA_039590375.1. Lineage (GTDB taxonomy): Bacteria > Gemmatimonadota > Gemmatimonadetes > Longimicrobiales > Gaopeijiaceae > UBA822. The sequence goes on along the minus strand of JBDHFN010000006.1, from coordinate 34,062 downwards.
CAGTTTGCGAACCTTGGACTGCAGAAGATCTATTCCCCTTCCCTCACGAACCGGCCCGTCAGTGCCGAAGACTTCGCGGCGACCCCTGATTGCATCCGCGAGGCCGGAGAGATCGCCGGTGACTACAACCTCACGGCGATGATCGAATTCCTCCGCACCTCGACACACCTGGCGACGCTTCCGTCGGCGCTCCAGATGATCCGCGGGGCGGCACATCCCAACGTCCGGCCCATGCTCGACTTCTTCCACTTCTGGTCGGGTCTGAGCAAGTTCGACGATCTGGACCTGCTGGAGCCGGGTGAGCTCGCCCACGCGCACTTCCAGGATCTGCTCGATGGGCCCCGTGAATTGATCGACAACAATTCGAGGCTGATCCCCGGCGACGGCATCGCGCCGGTGGTACGCATCCTCCGGAAGTTGGCCGAAAAGGAGTACGACGGAGCGCTTTCGGTCGAGTTGTTCCGGGCCGAGTGGGTCAGGGGGGACCCGTACCAGGTCGCCGCCGAAATCCGCCGCAAGTGCGAAGCCGTCATGCGCGAAGCGGAGGTCTTGTAGCGGGCTGAAACGGATCGCAGCAGCCATCATTCCCGTCGAGTTCGTATAGGCACATCTCAGTCGAGTTCGTGAAGGCAAATCAACACCAACGGAGAAAGCATGCGCACTATAGCCCCGATTCTTGTGACGGCCCTGATGACGTTCCTCCCTGCGGTGACCGCCGCGCAGGCGACGTCCGCGGCCGACATCACCCGCGAGGATATCAACAACGTGCTCGCGATCATGGGCCGCTCGATCGACCACCAGCTCAGGGTCGTCGACATCGGCGCCGGCAACGTCGCGGTCGGGATCCTTCACCGTACCGGCGACAACGACAGTGACGGGGAGCTCCGGGGGATGGTCCACACCCAGCTCTCCGAGGTGTACTACATCCTGTCGGGTGGCGGCACGCTCCTGACCGGAGGAGAGATGACGAACGCGACCGAGCCGGGGCCGGACGAAGTCGTAGGACCGACGTTCGCGGCGGATGCCAGAAACGGCCGGATTCGCCAAGTCTCGGCGGGCGACGTCGTCGTGATCCCGGCCGGGGTGCTACACGCGTGGACGCTGATTCCCGATCAGGTCACGTATCTCAGCATCAGGCCCGATCCGCACGGCATTCTACCGGCTGGATACGTCCATCCAGAGATCAACTGAGGGAAGCAGACACCGCTCCCCGTCGCCCGTAGCCTACAGGAGGATGCCGCGGGCCATCCGCGCCATTTCCCGGATGGGATCGTAATCGGCGTTCTCGACGGTGCAAAAGCGTGCCGTCTGAGCTTCAGCCAGGATCTCCCGGCCGACGTCGTCCATATGCATGGACGTCATGATCGTCCGTACCTCCAGACGGGTCTCCTCAGCCAGCTCGCTGGAAGCCACCCAGGGTGGAATGGGGCTCGGGCCCCATGTCGCGATCACCCTCAACTCCTCATGAAGCTCCGGTCTCTGCGCGTACAGCGCTTCCAGAACCGTGCTATCGAGCGCCGTCGCATCGGCGTCTCCTTGGAGTACCAATTCCAGCGCGGACTGATGGGAGCCGGCCTCGACGGCCTCGCTGAAGAAACGAGATCCCAGCCCGCTGCGCGCCAGCTCGAAGCGGGTGATGCCATGCCCGGAATGCGACGAGGGCTCGTTGTAGGCCCACCGCTTACCCCTCAGATCGGCGAACGCCGTCCACTCGCTCTCCTGCCGCACGACCACGTCCGAAAAGTAGATCGGGCTGTCGCCATACCGCGGAGCGCTCATGACCGGCGCGGCCACTAGCGAGACCGTCGGTGAGATCGTGTCAGTGCGGCGCACATAGGGAAGACCACAGATCCAGGCGACGTCGACTTCGCCGCTGTCCAGCCGTCGCTGCCGCTCTTGCCAGAGATCGTCGTCCGCGAACACCACGGGCTGACCCAGACGCTCGGCCAGGTAGGCCGTGAGCCGTCTGCAGAACGGATCGGCGAGGGGCGCCTGGAGCGAGGTCAGGAGAAGCGATGACATGGCGAGAAAAAGGGGCTCGAAGGCACGAGGTGCAAGGATCTCATTGCGGCTTGCCTCTCCGACTCTCGCCCCATACCCTGCGCGCATGCCCTCCACACCCTGCGTCCGCGCGGTTCGAAGATTCACCTCCTACGGCGTCGCGTCCCTCATCGGGCTCCTCGCCGCGGACTCCGGCGCGGACGCACAGTCGCTCACGGACAGCTATACGTCTGTGACTGAGGCCATGCTGCGCAACCCGCCGGAGGGTGAGTGGCTCATGTGGCGGGGAACCTACGGCCACTGGGGCTACAGTCCCCTCGATCAGATCGACACCTCGAACGTCGGCGCCCTTCGCCTGGCGTGGGCTTGGACCATGGAACCGGGCATGCAGGAGACGACCCCGCTCGTGCACGACGGCGTCATGTTCCTCCCGCAGGCGTGCGACTTCATCGAGGCGGTGGACGCGCGGGACGGAACGCTTCTCTGGGAGTACCGCCGCGAGCGGGTCGAGCACGCCGCCAACCTGGCGTGCGCCAACCGCAACGCCGCGCTCTACGGCGACCAACTCATCCTGGCCACACACGACGCCTACTTGGTCGCCCTCGACGCCCGCACGGGAGAGGTGACCTGGGAGCACCAGGTCGGGGATTGGACCATCGGACACCACTATTCCGGTGGACCCCAGATCATCAAGGGTCAGATCGTCGCGGGTATGTCGGGCTGCTATCACATCAACACGAGTTGCTGGATCTCGGCCCACGACGTGGAGACGGGCGAGGAGTTGTGGCGCACGTATACGATCCCCCGGCAGGGCGAGCCCGGAAGCGAAACCTGGGGAGCCCTTCCCGACGAACAACGCCGCGGAGGCTCCGCCTGGATTGCCCCGAGCTACGATCCAGACCTGAACCTGATCTACATCGGCATAGCGGTGCCGATCCCGTGGGGCGCGACCCAGCGAGACACGGGCGCCGGCGATGTCCTCTACACGAACTCTACGCTCGCCCTGAATGCCGACAACGGCGAAATCGAGTGGTACTTCCAGCATCTGCCGGGGGACGAATGGGACCAGGACCACCCGTTCGAGCGCATTCTGGTCGAGACCGAGGTGGCGCCCGACCCGGATGCGGTCGCGTGGCTGAATCCGGACATCACGCCGGGCGGCCGCCGCAAGGTGGTCACCGGGGTCCCAGGCAAGCCGGGCTTGGTCTGGACGCTGGACGCAGCCACTGGAGAGTTCCTCTGGGCGCGCGAGACCAGTTACCAGAACGTCATCGTGGGTGTGGACGTGGAGGGCCGAAAGGGTATCGCCAACCCCGACCTCAGGGGTCTGGCGATCGGGGAAGAAGCCCTTATCTGTCCGACCCTCAACGGAGGCGGCATCAACTGGCAGGCGGTCTCCTACAGCCCCCAGACGAATGCCCTCTACGCCCCCACCAACAACACCTGCATGACCTGGATGCTGAATCCGGTGGAGCCCACGCTCGGTGACTATCACGCTTCGTCGACCTATCGGCGCGTGCCGGTACCGAACTCGGACGGCCAGGTGGGACAGTTCACGGCGGTGGACGTTGCGACTGGGGAGACCCGTTGGGCGCTTCGCCAAAGGGCGGGGATCGGGGGATCGGTGCTGAGCACGGGCGGCGGGTTGGTCTTCGTCAGCGACGACGCCCGGCGTTTCCGCGCCTTCGACGCCGACACCGGCGAGATTCTCTGGGAGCAGATTCTCAACTCGACCGCCGGCGGCTACCCGGTGAGCTACAGCGTGGCCGGCGTCCAGTATATCGCCATCGCGGCCGGCGGAGGCGTCAACTACCGGAGCATCACACGGGAAATCCGGCAGCGGAGCGCTGGTAACACACTATTCGTGTTTCGGCTGCCGTAGGGGGTCGCTTCGCGATCCCCGCCGAGCCTCATCGGAAGGCAGCACCCCCTCCGTCGACCCGGCGACCCCTGGCGTGAATCCCCGGGGCACCCTCATCTTCACCGTTCGCGTCCGCCTCGAAAAACCCGATACTCAGTAGGAGCCAACGCATGAAGACTCTTTTCAAGCTCGGACACGGAGCACTGGTCTTGGCCGTCGCGAGCGCCTTGCTGCCGGCCGAAACATTGGCCCAGGGAAGATTCGACGACGTCGAAGTCGTAGCGCATCACGTCGCCGGTAGCGTCTACTACCTCGCAGGCCAGGGTGGGAACATCGGCGTCTCCGTGGGTGAGGACGGCGTCGTAATGATCGATGATCAGTTCGCCCCGCTCACCGACAAGATCGTCGCTGCGATCCGCGGAATCTCGAACGCTGACATCCGCTTCCTGATAAACACGCATGTTCATGGGGATCACACGGGCGGTAACGAGAATCTCGGCCGCATGGGCGTGGTGATCCTCGCCAGGGACGAGGTGCGCGTCCGCTTGGCGGCCCAGCGTCCGGAGGAAGCCTTGCCCGTTCTGACGTACAGCGATGCCATCACGATCCACCTGAACGGTGGGGAGGTTCACGCGGCTCCGCTCGCTCCGGCCCACACGGACGGAGACAGCTACATCCACTTCCGTGATGACGACGTGATCCACGCGGGGGACGTCTTCCGGACCACGGGCTACCCGTACATCGACACCGCCAACGGCGGCACGCTGTGGGGCACGATCGACGCGCTCGCGACCATGATCGGGCTTGCGGGTCCGAACACGTTGATCGTTCCGGGGCACGGTGTGCCCTCGACGCGGCAAGACGTCATGGAGTTCCGGGACATGATCCTCACGGTGCAGGACCGCGTCATTGCCCTGATCGCGGACGGCGCCAGCTATGACGACGTCGTGGCCGCGCGCCCGACAGCCGAATGGGACGCCGGTTTGGACGACCCCGGGCGGTTCCTGACCGCGGTCTACGCGGAGCTGGCCGGAACGGACTGAACTCGGGGCTCGAGTCGAGGCTGAACACGAGGCCCCGCAGCACACTCGCTGCGGGGCCTCGGCACGCCGAGGGTAGTCGTCCCTAGTTCGGGGGCGAAACGATCCGCAGGTACGGCTTGGGGGAACTCCATCCCTGCGGGTACTTCTCTTCGGCCTCTTCGTTGGAGACGGACGGCACGATGATCACGTCCTCACCCTGGTTCCAGTTGGCCGGCGTTGCCACCTTCTCGTTTGCCGTCAACTGAATCGAGTCCAGGACACGAAGCACCTCATGGAAGTTGCGTCCGGTGGTCATTGGATAAGTGAGCGTGAGTTTGACTCTCTTGTCCGGCCCGATCACGAACAGTTTGCGCACGGTTTGGTTGTCGCCTGCCGTCCTCTCCCGGGCCCAGCCGGCTGCGTCGGATTCGAGCATGCCGAACAGCTTGGCGACGGATAGGTCGGTGTCTCCGATGAGCGGATAGCCGACGGCATTCCCCGTGACCTCCTCGATGTCTTTGCACCACTCGGTATGATCGTCGACCGAATCGACGCTCAGGCCGATGATCTTGCAGTTGCGCTTCTCGAACTCCGGCTGCAAGCCAGCCACGGACCCCAGCTCGGTGGTGCAGACCGGGGTAAAGTCCTTGGGATGCGAGAACAGCACGGCCCAACCGTCCCCGATCCAATCGTGGAATTTGATCGTCCCCTGCGTGCTCTCCGCCGTGAAATCGGGCACCTCGTCACCAAGTTGTACGGGCATGGGATTTCTCCTTCAGAATGTTTCGTTCATAGGGATCTCAAGACGAAAGTACGAGCCTACCACCCAATGGAGCCCTTTGTCTAGCGGCTGCCCCACTGAGATTCTCAACGGACACGCGTCCGATAGACGCTTTGAAGAACGCCCGCCTCCACCCCCCGACAGAGCCGCGCCTCAACCGCCTCCGGCGAGCACTCGGCGAACACGTCGAGTTGGATCGCTCCGGCCTGAAAGTCGAGGCGCATGTATCCCGGCAGCCCCGCCGAAAACCGGCTGCCGTCAATGAGCCCCGCACCGGTGACCCTGCTGCCACTGCCGGAAACAAGATGTAGGACCGCGCCACCCTCAGCGGAATTCTCGATGACCTGGAGCGAGTGATCGTGCCCGGCTGCATATATGACGGTCCCCGAAGCCCGGCCAAAGACCCCGGACAGGCCATCGACGAGGGCTCGGTATCGAGGGTTGTTGATGTCCCCGCGCAGGAAGCCGAACCAGCGCCCCAACGACCTCAGCCAGCCGGCATTCTCTCCGTGCGGACCCCCCGATTGCAGTGGATGGTGGCCCGCCACGACTACGGGGACGTCCGACGCTTCGGAGAGTATCCTCTCCACTCCCCGAATCACGTCCTCCTTCGTGGACGAGCTGCATCGTGAGGCGGTCTGCGGCTCCAGCAGCCACCAGGGAGTGTCCAGCAGGACGAGAGTAGCCAGGATATCTCCACGGGAATCCTCCAGATTCTCTCGCGCGGGGCCGGGACACCCGGCCTGAGGCATGAGGCCCACGTCGGCGCCAGTACGGTTGAACACTCCGAGCGCTTGTTCTTGATTCATCAGACGCTCGAGCCCCTCTTCCTCTCCCGTGTTGCCCCAATCGTGGTTTCCGGGCAGGAAGATTCCTCTAGCCGACGTCCCAGCGACGACCTCGACCTGCGCCTCCAGGAGCAGCAGGTCCTCGGGGTACCCCTCTCGCAGCCCTTCCTCGTAGACGTTGTCCCCGAGAAAGACCACCGTCGTCGGAACACCACGCCGGGCGAGCGCGGCCACGGCTACCTTCATGCCCTGAAGGACCGGGTTGTCGGCGAACTCCTCGGCTCCGGCGTCCCCGACCAAGAACAGAACGGCGTCCTGATCATCCGACCCCTGATCGATACATTGCGATGAAGGTGTGACACAGTCGCTGTAAAGTTGATAGCTGGCGCATGTCGTCGTAACGGCCCACCCGAGGGCTATCAGAAGCGTTCCGCCGGCTAGGCGGACGCTGACCGGGCGCTCACGCATCTGTTCGCGACTCCGAAACGACTCTCACACGGAAGGTTCGGGCGTCCAGGCTCGCCTCCCCAGCGCGGACCGTATCCAAAAAAGACACCGTCGATTCCAATTGTTCCCATTGCGGATCGTTGAGGCATTCCAGGTATTCGACCTCGGAACCCCACTGCAAGTACTGAACCAGCCTTCCACCATCCTCACTCACGTGAAGTGCGCCGCCCAGGAATCCTGAAAACTCGGGGAACCGCTCAATGCCAAGTCGAGCATGAGCCTCCAGGGCCGGCATCAATTCCGGATCGGCGTCCACTGTGACGATCACGGTACAGATGGCGTCGTCGAGGGTGATCTTTGGCATATTCCTCCGGAGTCTTCTTGCTTCTGCGGAACGAGCACAAGGCCGCTGAGCGAGAGCCTACGACCCTCCGAGCCGGAGCGAACATAGCCGGTCGTCACGACAACCGGTATTCTTGGCCGGTAGTCCTGAAAAAGAGGTGATTCCTGATGATTCTTTCCTTGGGCGTCCTTGCGGCCGTAAGTCTTTTCGCGCCCGCCAGCGTGACACTCATCCCGGCCTCGGCGCAGGCCTCCAGTGCTCCCTCAGCGCTCACTTGCGACCTCGCGGCCTATGCACCGGCGGGCGGCATTACCGCGGGCGTGTCCGATGACGTCTTGCTGGTCCAGTGGCCAGGTGCGGAGGACGAGCGGCTACGCCTCGGCCTCGGCATCGCCGATGGGACGCCGATCATTGCGGAGCTGGCCGTCCGAGATGGAGGCGACGCCTGGGTGACTCTCGCAACCGATGCCAGGATCGAATTCAAGATCACCGAGGGCTTTCGACGCATCAGCAACCAGCAGCTCAGTCCGCTACGGAATCTGGGCGTGGAGCTCACGCAGGACGTCGTCGACAGGTACAAGTGGGACGTCTTCTGGGACGCGCCGCTCGACCTGCGCACCGAGGTGAGCGGCGGCAATCCTCCCCCGGCGGACGGCGTGGCGGATCAGCCCGGCCTCCCGAGGTCGCCCGACGAGATCCGGCGGGCCGACGCCGCCTACGACGCCAGGGGCTGCGTAGTTACCACGGACGGAGGGCGGCTCGAGGTCGCGTTCCCCCGAATGCGGCTCGGCTCCTTCGCCGGAGAGCTGGTGCTGACCGTGTACGAGGGGACCAACCTCATCCGGGTCGAGGCCGTGGCCTCCACGGATCTGCCCTCGGTCGCCTACAAGTACGATCTGGGGCTGACGGGCCTCGATCTCGAGGGGAGCAGGATCGCGTGGCGGGACGTCGCCAACGAGCGGCAGTCCTATGCTCTGCGCGGGCCGGCGAACGCCGATCACGTGGTGCTCCGGGCCGCGAACCGATTGGTGGTCGCCGAGACCAACGGGGGCGCGATCGCCGCTTTTCCTCCGCCGCACACGTTCTTCTGGGCGCGCGAAGTCGAGGTCAATGTCGGCAACAACTGGTACCGGAAGGATGGCGACTCGTCGTTCAGCTTCGGCATCCGGCAGGGCGAGCAGGAGGTCGTAGAGAGGTACCTGGCGAATTGGTCCCTCTACAGTGCCCCACCGGGGTCGGAGCAGCACATGGCGGGCTACTTCTACCCGACGCTCGGCAATGCGTCTGAGGCGTTCGACGGCGCGCTCGCGTTTACGAATGGGGACGTATACAAGCCGCTGCCCGGCTATCAGGTGATGGGCAGCCACTATCACACCGATCTGGGTCGGGATCTTCTGGCGTCCGGCAGCATCGACACCCGGCTTTCGGATTTCGAGGTGCTGCGTGCGGCGGGCATCAACATCGCCGGACCGGTGGACCGGCCCCGGGACGAGACCCAACTCGAGGAGCTCCATTGGCTCTTCGAGGGGGCGCTGCGTCACTCGGACGACGCCTTCATGGTGATGCCGGAGATGGAGAACACCAATCTTCTCGGCGGCCACTGGGACCTCCTCTTCTCGCACCCCGTCTACTACGTCGACGAGCGAGCCCCGGGGACGCCTCTGGTCACGGAGCACCCCGAGTACGGTCGCATGTACAACATCGGCAGCGCCCAGGACCTCATGACCATGATCGAGGCCGAGGACATGCTCGTCTACATGCCCCATCCCCGCACCAAGGGCTCCACCGGCTTCCCGGACGCCGTCGCGGAGACTCCTCAGTTCCTCAACGATCGATACCGCGGGGCGGGCTGGCGTTGGGGCATGGGCTCCGATCTGTCCGAGATTCGGTTGTCCGATTTCCGCGTCATCCCGCTGCTCGACGACATGAACAATTGGATCGCCAATTCTTCGCTTCGGCCAAAGTATCTGTTGGCCATCACGGAGACGTACGCCAAGGCCCCGGGCGACGATATCTACGCGAACGGCCCGGTGAGCTACTTACGGATCGGCGATTTGCCGGAGCCGGGCGAATACGCGCCGATCATCGATGCGCTGATGGACGGGGATTACTTCGTGACCTCGGGCGAGGTTCTCATCCCCTCCCACGAGTATGACGGCGCCGGGGCTGACGCCACGCTCACGGCCGAGGTTCAGTGGACCTTCCCCCTCGATTTCGTGGAGCTCGTCTATGGTGATGGCGAGACGACCACGACCCGGATGGTCTCGACCAAGGATCTGCCCCCCTTCGGCAGCCATACGTTCACCATTCCGTTCGACGCGAGGGACCAGGCCTGGGTGCGTTTCGCCGCTTGGGATTCGGCCGGCAACGGCGCCATGACCATGCCGATCCGGCTCGATGAGCGATGATTCCATGAGCGATGACTCGTAGCCCAACACTCCGGCAGCCGATATAATTGGCTCCCACGATCCCATCCCGACGACCCTGGAGAAGGAACCCATGAAGTACCGTCCCCTCGCCAACACCGGAGTCTTCGTATCCGAGCTGTGCCTCGGCGCCATGACTTTCGGCAGCCAGTGGGAGATGATCGGCGCGCTGGGGCAGAAGGAAGCCGACGAGCTCGTGCATCGCTCGCTCGACGAGGGCATCAACTTCTTCGACACCGCCGACGTCTACTCGACCGGTGAATCCGAGGAGATTCTCGGTCGGTCGTTGAAGGAAAAGCGTCAGGACGTCGTAATCGCCACCAAGGTGCGCGGCCGTATGGGTCCGGGCGCGAACGAGGTCGGGCTCTCGCGGCTGCACATCATTCAGGCCGCCGAAGCGAGTCTGAAACGTCTCGGCACCGACTACATCGACATCTATCAGATCCACCGGTCCGATCCCGAGACCGACATCGAAGAGACCCTCATCGCGCTGACGGATCTCGTCCGGGCCGGCAAGGTCCGCTACATCGGCTGCTCCAACATGGAGGCGTGGGAGTTGATGCAGGCGCTGGGGATTTCGGAGCGGCAAGGACTCGAGGCGTTCAAGTGCACCCAGTCGTACTACTCGCTGGTAGGACGGGAGCTGGAACAGCAGACGATTCCGCTCATCCAGAACCAGGGTCTCGGCCTCCTGGTCTGGAGCCCGCTCGCGGGAGGATTCCTCTCCGGAAAATTCACGCGAGAGGGCGGCCCGGACGGCGCGCGCCGAACCACCTTCGACTTTCCGCCGATCAACCAGGAACAGGGCTTCGACATCGTGGACGTGATGCAGCCCATCGCGAAGACGCACGGTGCCTCCGTCGCCCAGGTCGCGCTCGCTTGGCTGCTCCACAAGGAAGCCGTGACCAGCGTGATCATCGGAGCGAGACGGATGGACCAGCTCGAGGACAACTTCGGATCGGTCGATCTGACGCTCAGCGACGAGGAGGTCGCCCAGCTCGACGGAGTGAGCAAGATCCCGCTGGGGTATCCCGCGTGGATGGGCGCACTCGGGGACGACCGGAGGCCGGGAGAATCGCGTGACCTCGCGCGGCTGTTGGGGGGGGATGGGGAGGAGAAGGAGGCCGCGGAGAAGGAAGCGGGGGCGGACTAGGCAACTCGATACCTTCCTGATCGAGGTGGCACGCCGGCCCAACTGGTGAGCGGGCGCTCCCTTCGGTACCCTCACCGTCGGCTCTTTTCGCGTACACCAGGAATCAAAAGGGAACTACCATGTCGATCCGTACCTCTCCACTCCGTGTGGCGACGCCGCTAGCGCTCGGCGTGTTCGCGGCGGTCGCCGCAGTCGCGTCCTCCGTGCAATATGCTGGTGCCCAGACTCTGGTCGAATCCAGCGCCGAAGCACGGTTTCAACTGGATCTCCAGGTGCCCCAAGCGGCGCTGATGAGCTTCGTTCCGGCGGGCTGGACAACCAACGTGTCGACCCGTGGACCGGCCACGGACGCCAACCTGCGCGCGATCTTCATCGAGCGCCTGACCATCAACGGGCCCGATGGCAGTCCCGCAGGGGACGGCTCGAACATTCTGGTCTATCTCACCGTCCCGGTGACCAATCCGGACGGAGACAACGTCCAACTCGTCATCGGTGGGATCACGGCGGACCCCGCCGACGCCCCCGGTCCGTTCGGCGTCTACCTTCCGGCCACCACGCATACCCTGGAGCGCACCACCGTCACTGGGTCGGGACCCATCATCGAGACGCAGGAATGGGCTTTTGCGGCCGCGACGGGTGAGCACCTGGAGATGCGCATCACGTTCGAGCGGGGTGTGGGCAACAGTCGCCCCGCCAGGGACACGCGCTTCTACTCGGCGAAGAACCCCGATTTCTATCAGATTTCCAGACAACGACAGGTCCTGGACATCTTGAAGAACGTGACCACGAACCCGCCCGACCGGGTGCGGGAGTTCTCGTTCACGGCCGGAGGCGGTAGCTACGCCGGTCTGTTCGACGGCACCGAAAGGGAGTTGAGCTGGGACAACATCGTGTGGCTCAATCGGGAAGTGTTTCTGCCGTAGCCGGCGGACCGTCCGGCCAGCTCTACACATTCTCTGACCAGCTATACGCATTCAAGGAACGGAGGCAAGCGTACAAATGGCCGATGCCGATCTCGTCGACCGACTGGCCGCACTGCCCCACCTGGCCGATATCCCCCGTGAGGAGTTGCAGTGGCTCGTGGCCCACGGCCAGCGTGAGGTGTACGAAATCGGCGCTGTGGTCGGTCCCAAGGGCCAAGCCATCGACAAGCTTCACGTGGTCCTGTCCGGCCACATCGGCATTCGTGTGGATCGGGGAGCAGGGCCCCGGCGGGTCGCGGACTGGCACACGGGGGACGTGACCGGAATGCTGCCATACTCCCGGATGACCGGACCGCCGGGGGATAACGTCGCCGAGGAAGCGACCGAGACCCTCGCCGTCGACATAGGACACTTTCCGGAGATGACGCAACGATGCCCGGTGTTCACCGCGCACACCGTGCACGTCATGTTGGACCGCGCACGCAACTTCAACACGAGCGCTCTTCAGGACGAGAAGATGATTTCGCTCGGGCGGCTGGCGGCGGGCCTCGCCCACGAGCTCAACAACCCGGCTTCCGCGGTCGTGCGCGGCGCCAAAATGTTGCTGGCGGGCCTGGCCGAGGCCGACGACGCGTCCCGGTCGCTCGGCGCGGCCGGCTTGCCCGACGATTTGAACGATGCGATCGAGCAGCTGCGTTCTGCCTGCTTGGCCAGGCTCGACGACGGTGTTCTGTCGCCCATCGAGCTAGCGAATCGTGAAGATGAGATCGCCGAGTGGCTGGTGAGCCACCAATCGGATCAGGCGTACGCGACGCCGCTCGCCGACATGGGCGTCACCGTCGAAGCGCTCGACTCACTGGCGGAAGAGGCATCGGGCGACACGCTCAACGCCGCGGTCCGTTGGATCGCCGCGAATTGCACGACGGGGTCGCTGGCGATCGACATCGAGCAGGCTGCGACGCGTATCTACGAGCTGGTGAGCGCCGTCAAGAGATTCACCTATATGGACAACCTGGCCGGACCGGAGTTCGTGGATGTGGAGGGCGGACTCCGCGACACGATCCGGGTCCTGGCGTCGAAAGCGAAGTCGAAGGGAGCCGCGGTCACGCTCGACATCGAGGCGGATCTCCCCCGCGTGCACGCGAACGGGGGTGAGCTCAACCAGGTATGGATGAACCTGATCGACAACGCGCTCGACGCGATCGCCGAGTCCGGACGCGTCGACATCAGCGCAAGAGTGGAGCTGGACCGAGTCGTGGTCCACGTGGTCGACGATGGACCCGGCATCCCCGCCGACGTGTTGCCCCGGATCTTCGACCCGTTCTTCACAACCAAGCCGCCCGGGCAGGCCACGGGCCTCGGCCTGGAGATCGCCCAGCGGCTGGTGCGCCGGTACAACGGTGACATCTACGTGACGTCCCAACCGGGACGCACCGAGTTCTGCGTCAGCCTCTTGGTCGAAGAACCGCAGGTGGCGGGTCACGCATAGGGTTCTTGTTCCTCGAGGATTACGGGATCGAGAGGGCCGATCACCGGATGGAGTTCTATCGGCTTCTGTACGATGTTGTATCCTGATCGTCACGTGACACGGCTGTCACGTTTGACCAATGAGTCGTTGGGGAGGAAGATGCGTTTCGTCGGAGGGGTTGGTCTGCTGGTGCTTCTCAGCATCACGTCTGCGTGTCAGCGGGGCCCCGAGGACGCCTCGGCGGACCCGCCTACACTCGCGATCCTCATGGTGATCGATCAGCTACGCCCCGATCTCCTCGAGCGCTACGACCACCTCTACGTGGGAGGCCTCCGGAGGCTCCTGGACGAGGGCTATCACTTCGACAACGCCACCCACGACCATGCGGTGACCACGACGGGTCCCGGACACACATCGCTGGCCACGGGCGTCTATCCGACTCGCCATGGGATCGTCGGGAACTCGTGGTTCGAGACGATCGAGGGTCAGCGGCGATCGGTCTACTCGATGGAAGATCTGACAAGACCGATTCTGGGATTTCCCGAGCTTCCCGGACGATCCTCGGCCAACATCGACCGTCGGGGACTTCCGGACTGGATCGCGGAAGATGATTCGCTTTCACGCGTGGTGTCGATCTCCAGGAAGGACCGCGCGGCGATCGGCCTGGCGGCGAGGGCCGTGGGGGAGGTCTATTGGATCGCCGAACGAGGGGGCGAGTTCGTCACCTCCGACTTCTACCACTCCGAGTACCCGGACTGGATAACGGAATTCAACTCGACCACCCTGCCGCTCGTCTACTCGGACACCCTATGGGAAAGCATCGTCCCTCCGGAAGCATTGTCCCTGACCCGGCCGGATACATCGAGATTCGAGATCGCCGGAGAGCATACTGCCTTTCCCCACTTTGCGAGCGACCTCGTGGATGCCTCTGATCCTCGCGAGTTGAATCACTGGAGATGGCGGTATACACCCTTCCCCGACCGGGCGGTCGTCTCCCTGGCCGTCGAGGCCATTCAAGAGTTCCAGTTGGGACAGCGAGGGAGTGTGGACTACTTGGGAATCGCCCTCTCTCAAACGGATGGAGTGGGGCACCGCTTCGGACCGCTCAGCCGCGAGCAGCTCGACAACCTGCTCAGGCTAGATATGGAGCTGGACCGGTTCTTCTCGTTTCTGGATGATTCTGTCGGTCCGGGGCGTTGGGTGGTCGCGGTTTCGGCCGACCATGGTGTTCTGGACATTCCGGAGCATCTGGCTGAGACGGGCGTCGCCGCCAGACGCCTGACCCGCGACGATCGTGCGCAAGTACGCACATACATTCAGAGTGCGCTCGACGGCCTGGGTGAGGATGAGGCTCCAGAGGACGCGGTCAAGGCAGCGCTCAATACCCTCCCGTACGTGGCCGCCACCTACAGCTTTTCGGAGGTGGAGAGCGGGGTGCCCTCAGACTCGTTCCAGGTGTTATTTGCGCATTCCCACTCGAGGGAACGTCAGGTGGGCCCGGCTGCGTCGACCGGTGTCTACGTGCGCTACGAGAGGAATATCCATACTTCTTTCACCAGCCAGGCGAGCCACAGCACTCCCTATTACTATGATCGCCACGTTCCCCTGATCTTCTTCGGAGGCGGGATTCCGCCCGGTGTGTCGGACGAGCGCGTTGCCACCGTGGACGTCGCCCCGACGCTCGCGTGGCTCGTCGGCACGCCAGCCCCGGACGACCTCGATGGCAGGGTCCTGGAGAGCGTGCTCGGTCCTTGAGCAGGATTGGGATCGCCAGCCGGAATCGGGATCGCCGCGTTACTGCCCCCCAGCGCCGCCCTGTGCCGAAGGGGCCGACGCGGGCTCCAGGTCCTCACGATCGAGCTGGTTCACGCCGTCGATGATCCGGGCGTAGGCCCGAGCGATCTGCTCGAGGCCCACGGCGGGAATCCAGTCTGGCGTGTCCTGCTCGGTGTGCTTGATCTCGGGTGACGTAATGACCTGAATGGACGGGACATCCCGGGCCATCCTACCCATCTCGCCCGAGGCACCGGGCTCCATGTCGCCCGTGACCGCGACGTTGAAGCGGTTGAAGGAGTCGAGCACGGTGTCGAGAAGCGCGTCGCTCCCCCACACCCACCACCGCATCGGGGAGACCGCGTTCGTCTTGCGCAGCGTGGGCCCCCAGTACTTCGTGCGCACGATGGCTACGTGCTCCAGGTTGATGGCGAGCACCGTGTTGGCGAGCGCCGTCTCGAGATTGTCGTGGAGCCATGAAGTGCCCGGCCCCGAGTGATGCCCCACCGATCCCAGAAAGCGGATCGTACGCGGACGCTCGGACTGGGGAATGCTCGCGAAATGCTCCAGCAACCCCATCATCACGGCTAGTCCCGAGCCATTGTCGGAGGCCGCCTGGAAGTACCCGTCCATGTGCGCGATGATGAGGATCTCCTCGTCGCTCGCCCCGGGGAGTGTGCCCCAGACGCTCGCCTCTTCGAGTCCGGTGACCACCTCACTCCGCATCTCGAGGTTTACCGTGACGCGTTCCCCCCTGCCCAGCATTTGCCGGAGCCTCAGGCCGTCCTCGTAACCCACGTTGAACCCCGGCCCATCCGGGATCCGCTGCCAGACGGCGAAGTTGTCGGAGATCCCGTACACGATCCCGACCGCACCCGCACCCTTTTCGAATGCTCGGGCAATCGACGCCTCCGTTCGGATCGAATGGCGCAGCGTACCCGGCCGCGGAATATCCAGGATAAGCACCGCCTTTCCGCGGACGTCCCGCCCGATGTAGTCGGCGTCGCTACCGGTCGCGACCCACACCAGATCGAAGGTGAGTCCGCCGGGAGGCGTCGCCTCCGCGTCTTCAGCCGGTCGAGCGGAGTCCAGCTCGAAGGATCGGCCACCCGCACGGAAGCCGATCTCCCAGCTCTCGGGCTTCCACTGCGGTCCGACGTCGAAGGACTGCCGGTGTACGTCCTCCAGGCCGTTCACACGGAAGTATTCTTCGACCCAGTCCTGCGTCTCCTTGTGTCCAGTGGTGCCGATGTTCCGACCCCAGAAGACGTTCCCGCGATCGCGGTCGGCGAGCGAAATCGCGTCCACCTCCATCAGAAAGGTCTTCAGCCTATCTCCGTCGATGTCCGCGTACCTCTGATCATCGGCCCGCAACGGAATCTCGATGAAAGCATCATCCCGAACATCGCCGGAGGAATCGAGGAGAGGTTGGCCCAGAGCATTAGGGACGTTCTGGGCGGTCAGTAGGCCGCTTGTGGAGAACGCGAGGATCGCAAGCGAGCCCAACACTCGCCCACCGTGGCAACGCTTCCGAACGGGAATCATCAGATCGCCATCCTTTCCAGGGTCAGTCGGCCCATCCACCCAAGACACCCGCGAACCCACCGCTCGTAGCTCCACCCACCGCTCGTGCTGAACTCGCGTCTACTTACGGTGCTTGGCCAGAAACGCGAAAACCTTATCGATGTTCTCTCTGCCCGCGCTGCTATGAGTCCCACCGGGGACCTCGATGTACTCGTAGTTCATCCCGAGCTCCTCCATCTTCGCGACCCATTGCCGGGTGACTTCCACATCAACCGACTCGTCCGCGTCCCCCATCACCACCATCACGGGCAGGTGGCGGGCCGCACTCAAAGCGTCCGGGCTGCTAAGGATCCAGGGAGCCATTGGAGCGAGCGCGGCCCAGATTTCCGGATATTTGATGCCGATGTGCCAGGTACCGCCGCCACCCATGGACTGACCGATCAGATAGATCCTTCTATCGTCGACGTTGTACTCTTCGCGCATGATTCCGAGGACGTTCATCACGTCCAACTCACTGAGCTCGCCCAGGTTGTCCGGCCCGGGGTCCTCGCGGCGACGATTGAACTCGTTTCCGGCACCGCGGCTGCCGTACCCGGCCCTCTCGTTGAAGCCCATGGGGGTGGCCACGATGTACCCATACTCCTCGGCCAATTCCACCAGGTTGTTGTATTCCATCATGTACATCGTGCCGCTACCCAGACCGTGGAGAGCGATCACCAGCGGTGTGGCTCGACTGCCGTCGTATCCGGTGGGAACGTACACGCGGTACTCCATCTCGACGCCGCCGCCCTGCGGCATCTCGTAACTCCGGAGTTCCACCCGCGCCAAGGCATCGAGATTCGCCTGCGACCGCTCCGGCTGAACCCAACTCTGGCCGAGGAGGCTTCCCTGAAGGACGATCATCAACAGCAGACCTGCCGAGAGCGCCCGTGCACAACGAGGGATGGGTGTGCGTGCTAACGCCGTGGGAAACCGAGTCATACTCGCCTCTCCTGTGGACCCGTAACGCGGACGGACCCGTCAAGATGGCCCCCGCTGATAGGGCCTGCAAGCGATGCTCAGCCGCGGCTTCGGCCCTCCTATCATGCGGGGCGTAGGAGCCGAGTTGGGGGCCTACGGGCCGAGTCGAGGGCTTACGAATCGAGTCGGGGCCTCAATTAACCGAGCGCGAGGCTCACTCCACCCACGAAAGAACCTCGTCGAAGGTTTCCGCGGAGATTCCGCGCGCCAACTGGTCGACCACGGAACGCTGGGTTCGGCTCCACTCGTCATCCCACTCGTCATATTCGAAAAGGCGGGTATTTCTGTTGTTCAGCTGGAGCTGCCAGGGGTCTCCATCGAACTCGCCCTCCCGAAACGACGCCTCCTGACGGGCCGAGATGGTGAACTCTGCGACCGCTCGACCATCCAGGTTCACGACGAGGACGTCGGCCTCGGCGCGCACGACGCGGTCCCCTGAAACAATTCGGTAAGTCACGGTGTCGCCGATCTCATACGTGACCCATCTCTGGCTCGAGGTCCGGCTCGAGCTCTGATCGGAGTCCCGGCCCCCGCCCCAACCCCGGCCTCGGCACTCGTCCCGATCCAGCCCGACTCCACGGCCACGGTCCTGCCCACGGCCCGGCCCGGCACATTCGTCGCGGACTCCGTCTCGCTCCCGTTCCCGTTCCCGGCTGCGATTCACTGCCCTGCGGACGACCGCGGTGCGCTCCTCGACGCGGAAGTTCTCGTCCGAGATCCTGAGCGAAGTGACTTCGACCATGACGCCGTAGTCCGCACCGATGAGGTTGAGTGCCCGCCCGACCAACGCCGGGGACTGTGGAATCACCCCGCGTAGCAGTCCTCGAAGCTCTCGCCGCAGAATGTTGGCGTCCGCCATTCGCACGAACGGCGGGGCGTCGCGCCAATACCCGGACTCCATGCCCTCGTCGAGCTCGATCTCGAACTCGGAGCCGGCGATGTCACGCACCCGGTCGTTCGCGGATATGGGCAGAGCGGCCAAGACCACCTCTCCCATGGCCAGCGCCCGATCCTGAAGGTCCCGTACTTCCAGGACGATGGGCCGGGGCGTCGAACGACGCACGGACAGGGCCTGCTCGGCGATGCCGTACGCGGCTCTCGGCCTTCGGTCACCCAGCTCGATCTCGGCCCAGTCGATGAGAACGCGGGTCTGGGCGTCCATGGACGCCTCTCTCTGGACCCCCGACGGCGAGAAGTCGGCACGGGCGGAAGCGAAAGCGCGAACGGCGGCCTGCCACCGTCCTTCGCGCGAGGCGTCGCCGCCCTCGGTCATGTACCACTCGATGGCCCGGTCGAAAGCCGTCCGGCGAGCCACCCGGTAATCCGGGGGATCCGTCAGCCGCATCCCGACCGAACGCACGCGTGACATGAGTCGATCGATCGCCTGGAACTGACGGGCGGCCCCCACGGGCTCACCCCGACCGTCGAGCCGATCGGCCTCTTCCAGAGCGAGCAGCACGGCCGAATCACCCACGATCACCAGCCGGTCTCTCGCCTCCTGAAGAGACGAGTCCTTCTCCACCGCGTCCGCATACCGGTACGCGGCCTCCATGTATCGGCCTTGGGCCTGAAGGTCGAGCCCCTCGTTGAACCGGTCGGTCGCGGATGCGCACGCGGTCACGACAAGGAGCGGAACTGCTAAGAACAAGCGTCTGAGCATCATAGCCATGCTCGATCTCTCTTTGGCTGGAGCGGGCAGGATTTCGCCTCAAATCAATCTCTACTCTAGTCTTGGAGCGGAACAGGGACGGCGCAACGAATTTCTTCGTCACAACCCCCTCCACTCACTCGTTTTCCTATAAGCGGGGATGGTGAGGTCCTTTGTGAACTTTGAAGCGACATTCGAGGAGCAGTATCCGGGCCTTTTCCGGTATTGCCACCGATTGACCGGCGATCCGGATCTGGCCGAGGACGTGGCTCAGGAGACGTTCGTGCGGCTGTACGACCGTCGTGTGGAGGGGACGAGAGAGGGCCTGCGGGCGTGGCTCTTCCGTACGGCCACGCATCTGGTGCGGGATCGGCACCGGCTCGGTGAGAACCGACGCCGGCTGCTCGAAGCCCATCCTGTTGAGCCGGGTGGCTCGGAGCCGCCCGATGAGGCGGTACAACGACAAGAACAGGTGGCCCGCGTGCGTGAGGCGCTGGAGCATCTCAGCGTACGAGAGAGAGAGATGCTGCTCATGCGGCATGCAGGCTTCAGCTATCGCGAAGTCGCAGAGGCAGTTGACGTCGCACCGAGTTCGGTGGGCACGCTGCTGGCCCGCGCCGAGAGAAATTTCGTGAATGTCTATAAGCCCCCAGGGGAGATCGATGACGCATCTCGATGACGGACGGCTTCGTGCCTTGATGGACCAGGAACTGGGCGACGCAGACGTCGAGGCCGTGAGGCTTCACCTAGAAGATTGCGAGGCATGCCAGCACCGGGTGGCGGAGCTCGAGGGACGGGCCGCGATGGTCGCGCAGGCGCTCGCACGACTCGACACGGCTGCACCCGCCGCTGGAGCGCGCGACGCGGTTCTCGAACGCATCGGATCGTTGCCTAGCGAGGAGCGCACGCGTGCGCGATTCCTCCGAACACCCTTCGCCCGCGCCGCCATGTTGGCGCTACTCCTAGGCGCAGGCGCGGTGACGGCGCTTCCGGCTTCACCCGTGCGTGGATGGATCGCCGCCGGATGGGCGAGGGCCACCAGCCTGCTCGACTCCTCAGACGACGAGGAAACGACGGTCGGGCCCGCCGGAGTGGGCATCCTGCCGATTCCGGACGGCGGGGGCGGGATCCAGAGCACAGCTCCGGCGGGAGTTCGACTCGATGCTACCGGCCGAGAAATCTCCATCGTGCTTCGTGGAATCGGGCCCGACGCCTTGATAGTCGTCCGGATGGTGCCTGGTGGAGAGGCCGGCGTCTTCGCCTTCGATCCGGCCACCTTCCGCACCTCCGAGGGACGGATCGAGGTGATCGGCGCGGAGGGCCGTGTCTTAGTGGATCTACCTCGGGACGCCGTTGCCGCATCGATTGAGGTGAACGGTGGTATATACCTCAGAAAGGAAGGCGACCGGATTGACGCGACAGGCCCGATCGAGGCGAGAACGACGGACGAGATCCACCTGAGGGTGCAGTGACCCGCCG
This sequence comes from Gemmatimonadota bacterium, assembly GCA_039590375.1. Taxonomy (GTDB): domain Bacteria; phylum Gemmatimonadota; class Gemmatimonadetes; order Longimicrobiales; family Gaopeijiaceae; genus UBA822. Next base: position 13,405 of record JBDHFN010000006.1, on the reverse strand, counting down.
GGTTGAACCTGGAAGAATGCTGACCTAGAGGAATGCTGCTAGATCTATGATGTCCCCCTTGATGCTCACGGCCGCGCTTCTGGCCATGCAGATCCCTGCACAGGTGGCGACGCCCGACCAAGCTGTTGTCGGGGGGGCAACGAGGGCCAGGACATCAGCCGGAGTGATCGAGGGGGTCGTACGCACACACGAGGGAAGCAACGTGCGTACGCTCCCTTTCGCGATCATTCACGCCTCGACCCAGGGAGAGCGGTGGACCACTCTGGCCGACAGCCTGGGGCAATACCGTATCGAGCAGGTGCCCCAGGGGACGCTGCGTCTGAGGGTCAGCCATGTCGCTCACCGGTCAGCGTTAGTGAACGTGGCCGTACCGGAAGGTGAGACGGTTTCCCTCGACATCGATCTCGAATGGAGCCCCATCGTGATGCACCCGATCAGGGTGATCGCCGACCTGTTCACCCCACCAAGCCGTCCGTTGCGACGCGATACACCTCCTCCCGCGGTCGAGGTGATCGCGCTCGGAGTGAGTCCGGGACTCAGCGAGGCCGGACTTGGAGAGGCGGCCGCCGCCTTACCCGGAAACGACCCAGCCGATCCCTCGGACGTCTTGTTCATGCGGGGTTCGACGACGGACCTGAAGCTTGTGCTGCTCGACGGGGCACCCGTCTATACGCCGTTCCACCTCGGTGGTCTACTCAGCAGTTTCGATGCACTCACGCTCGGAGCGGCAATCTTGCACACCGGGGGCGCTCCCGCCCGCTACGACGGGGGGCTGTCCTACATTCTGGACCTACGGACTCGCCCACCGCAGCGTGATCGGCTCCACGTGCGGGGAGGGCTCGACCTCATCAGCGGGAATATCGCAGCCGAAGGACCGATCGGCGGGCGTGTGGGTTTCACGGCCTCCAGCCGAAGCCTTCACGACTATGGTGCCTCGATCTTGGGAGGCCGGGACACGCCATACGGGTATCGGGACGCTCTTGGCCGAGTCGATGTGCAACTGGGTGCGGGACACGTCCTGAGCACCACCGCTTTCTGGAATCTGGAGTCGGTCCTCCTGAATCCGAACCCGACCGACTCCGACCCGAGTGCGGGGTTCGTGGTCCCGGAAGACGCGACTTGGGGGAATCACGCTCTGGTCCTCGCTTACCACGGGCGTGTGTCCGACGTCGTGCTCGACGCAACGGCCTCGGCAAGTGGATACCAGGCCGAGCTTCCCGTCCGGCGGCCCCCGGACGAACAGGCTCCTGCCGCTGAAAGCGACGGGCTCCTTGCGGGAGCGGAGACCGGCCGAATGCGCCTGGCCCTCGACGGTTCCGCTCCGCTGGGTACGGCCCGACTTCGATTTGGCGCCGTCGTGGACCGGACAGAGACCCTCTACTCGGCTCGTCGCTTCGCGGATGTCGGGACCGGAACCAGGGTCGATCAGAAGAGGGCGGGACTCGCGGCAGGAGTGTACGCGGACGGCGGACGGGCCCTGGCTCCGGGCTTGGACCTACGCATCGGCCTGCGTGCCGACGCGTTTTCGACGGAACGAGGTGTTCGCCTCTCCCCGCGGGTCGCCCTTCTATGGAGCCTGAGTAGTGAGGCGCTCCTCACCGTGGCGGCGGGACGGTACCACCAGTTCTCTCGAGCCTCGGACAAGCAGATCGACTTCACCGCATCGGGCGGGGCGCTCACAACCCCGGGACGAGCGCTCCTCTCGGTGGCCACGGCAGACCATGTGGCCGTGTCGCTGGACCAAGAGCTGACCGAGCGCGTCCGCCTCGGCATCGAAGGCTTCTGGAAGGGGTTCACCGGCCTGGGGGCGTCCGGAGGCGAAGTGTTGCACAGCTCCGGTGTCGACCTCCAGGTGCTTCACGAAGGCACCCCGGTCACCGCGTGGCTCGGGTACAACCTGTCCTGGTTCTGGTCAGGCGGAAGCGGGATTGGGGGAACGTCAAACTTCACGGGTCGGCAACTTCTCAGCGCCGGCTTGAGAGGGTCGCCCGACGGGCGAATCGGGGGTTCGCTGACCGTAGCTTACAGCGCCGGGCTACCCTACACGAGCATCCCGTTCAACTCGGAGTCGCCGAACGGAACCGCCAACCAATTATCCCGGTCAGTCGAAGACCTCGCTCACGGGGATCCGTCTTTCACCGGCAGACCTGACGACGGATTCCTCCGCCTCGACGCCGAGTTATTCACTCGTTTCAACGCACGCATCCTCGGACAAGAATTCGATGTCCGACCCTACCTCCGCCTGATCAATGCGCTCGACCAGCGCGACGCGCTCTTCTATTACTTCGAGCCTTGGCGCGACGCCGAGCTCCGCCCGCTCGCAGAGCGGAGCATTCTCCCCGTCTTTGGTGTGGAGTGGCGATTCTAACGTCACGAATCGGTCCCAAAGTTCGTTTCTCTTGTGTTCTGGTGCCCGAACTCGCGAGCTCCGGATACGACTCCCTTTGACTTGGAGAAACGAGATGCCTCCTCCCACACCGGCATCAATCCTCACGCGCTCCTTGCTGCTCACCGTGCTGGGCGCGGCTGCCCCGTGGACGCTTCCGGCCTGCTCGGAGGCCCAGGTGATCGGGCTGAAGACCGTTCCGGTCGCGACCGGTGATCAGTTCCTGCTCCTTCCCTCTGAACGGCTGGGAATGGGAGGCGTGTCCATCGCACTCGACGACGTGCTGCTCGATCCGTTCATCAACCCGGCAAAGGGGGCACTCATCGACGAGTCGACCCTCGTGGGAACTCCGACCTTCTACGGGATCTCCAACGCGAACGGCGCCGGACGGTCTCTCCCGGTCACTGCCCTCTTCCGCTCCGGGAGGCGGTTCGGCGCGCTTTCCTTCGCCCTCCAGCAACTCGAGTCGGGTCAGGAGCAGGACATCATCTTCTTCAGGAATGACGTGGTCTGGGGGGGGGCGGAGCAACGCCTAAGTGAGTCGTCCGCCACGAATCTGTACATGAAAGGATCGCTCGGGACCGAGCTCGGCGAGAGCGGCTTCTCCATCGGCGCGAGCGCCTCGTGGGCGGGCTTGGACGCCCTGGACGGTGTGGAGCACCTCTACTCCCTGAGCAACGGAATCGCCCAGTCGGGCCACCAGGCCGACTTCCGTGCGGGCCTGTTCTGGGATCGGCGGGGGCAGCACTTTGAGGCCCTACTCGTCCACAACCGGTTCAATATGAAGCATCGCGTATCGTACATCGACTGGACCTGGGACCCGGTGACCCAGCGTACCATCGTGACAGATCGAGTCGAAACGAACCGCGATCGGACCCGCACCACGGGTCTCCAGTTGGGGTTTTCGCGCCCGATCACCGAGAGCGGGTGGAGGGCGGGCGGCACATGGACGGTGAATCGCAAAACTCATCCCAAGATTCCGAACTACGAGATCATGAACATCCCTCGGGATCCGGGGATCTCCTGGGCATACGACTTTGGGGTCGGCATCGCCAAGTCGAGCGGGCCGGCCACCTTCGGGCTCGACGTGGTCTTCGAGCCGATTTGGAGCGACACATGGGCGGAGGCCGCGGCGGATACGACCAACGTCAACGACGAAGTGATCCGCAAGGGTGACAGGACCATCGAAAACGACTTCTTCTTTTCGAACGTGAACCTGAGGTTGGGGCTCGCGTATGAACTCGAGCGTGTATCGTTACAGACCGGCGTGGAGGTGCGCTCCTACGCCTACACGTTGAAGCAGCGCGATCACATTGAGGATACGCGCCGGGAGCAGGAGGAAAGCTGGATGGAGTGGTCACCGAGCATCGGCGCCAAGGCCAGGTTCTCCGAATTCGAGATCGGCTACGTGGGACGGTTGACCACGGGGTCGGGACGTCCGGGCGTGGCGTGGGAGAGGACGGCGAACCAGTTGTCAGCCGACTTCATCGTTGCCCCGAGCGGCCCTCTGACACTCCAAGACGCTCTCGTGATCACGCATCGGGTCACGGTCTCGGTACCGATCCGGTGAAGGAGCACGCGTCACCCCCGCGGGTGGGCTCGAAGAATCGACGATTCGAAAGCGGCTGACCGGTGATCTATCTGCTCTTCGCCGACGTCCTGGTCGTTTTTCACTTCGCCTTCATCGTGTTCGTGGTGTTGGGCGCGCTCACGACATACCGCTGGCCCAAGATGGCCTGGGCTCATATCCCATGCGCGCTTTGGGGCGCATGGATCGAAATCACGGGCGGAATTTGTCCACTGACTCCACTCGAGGTTCGCTTTCGACGGATGGGGGGGGCGGATGGATACACAGGCGGGTTCATCGAGCACTATTTGGTACCCATCGTCTACCCGTCCGGCCTGACCCAGGCCCACCAGTTGCTCCTGGGAGGCTTGGTCGTCGCGATCAACTTGATCGCTTACGGATTTCTGTTCCGAAGGCGCTCCGTACGCACCGCCGCAGGCACGCCCCCCTCGGACGCGGACGCCGCCCCTACCGACTCGGCAGTTTGAAGACGTAGAGCGCGTTCCCGTATTCGGGATGCCGGATCTCCGGCGTCACCGCGCGCGGCACACCACGAGGACTCCCGCCGCCTACCCCGGCGCTGATGGCGATATACTGCTCCCCGTCCACCTCGAATGACACGGGAAAGCCCTGGACTGAAGTCCCGAGCCTCGTCTGCCACAGAACTTCGCCGTTCCGAACGTCGTAGGCTCGGAAGTAACGGTCGAGGTCGCCCGCGAAAACGAGGCCGCCCCCCGTGCTGAGCGTCGCCGTAAGGAAGGCAGCCCGCTGTTCGACACTCCAGATCTCTTCCATGGTATCGATGTCGTATGCGCCGAGCTTGCCCAACTGGCCGTTGGTACCCGGCATGTCATTGAAGCGCCGGGACGCGCCCGTGCCGCCCGAACCGGGCTCGAGCACCACCGGGCGCCCCTGGATCTCCAGGCAGCTCTGCGAGAGCGGAACGATGAGCGCGTTCACTTCGGGGCTGTAGGACATCGACGGCCAATTGTGGCCGCCCGCGGTGCTCGGACACACCGACACCCAGTCGCCGATTCCAGCCGAAGCGATGTCCTCGCGATAACGCACCACACCGGTTTGCGGGTCGATGTAGTCGAAAATGTTCTGGTAGATCGACTCCAGGTGATCCATGTACTCGCCGGTGTCCCGGTTCAGCTTCCACAGGATTCCGTGTTTGCCCATCGCAAACAGCAGGTGCTGGCCGTTGCGATCGATCAGGACCTGCTCGAAGGCCTCGTCCAGGTCGAGCGACTCTCCGGGAACGTGCTGGCGGTACCATACGATGGAGCCGTCGTCCGGATCGATGGCCAGGGTGGAGTTGGAGTAGAGCGCAGCGTCCTGAACGGTCAGGCCGCGGCTCGCGGCCACCCAGGGCTTCGCCTGAGCCGTCCCCCAGTAGACCAGTCCGGTTTCCGGATCGTAGCTGCCGGTGTTCCATACATCCACGCCCCCCCGGAGGCCGAACGGGAGGTCACCCCAAGTCTCGCCCCCGGGCTCCCCAGGACGGGCGACCGTGAAGGTGCGCCACAATTCCTCGCCAGTGGCGGCGTCGTGCGCCGTGATGAAGCAGCTCTCCTCGAGAAAGCGGCCGCACCCATTGATGCCGTTGAGTACCTTGCCGTCGACGACCATGGCGCCGGCCACGTTAGTATAGCCCTGGCGGTAGTCGGCGATCTGCGTCTCCCACACCGTCTCACCCGTGCGGGCATTGAGCGCCACCATGTATGCGTCTTTGGTCGGGACGAAGATGTTCTCGCCATAGATCGCCAGGTTGCGGAGTTGGCTGAAGCCAACGCGGAAGCCCTCGGCGAATTCGCGCCTGTACTCCCAGAGCAGATCGCCGCTAGTCGCGTCGAGGGCCTGAATGACGTTCATGGGATTGGCGAGGTAGATGACCCCGTCCCGCACCAGGGGCGTGGGCTGATTGGTCCCATCGCCCATGGCCCACACCCAAGCGAGCCTCAAGTCGTCGACGTTGGTCCGGTTGATCTGGTCCAGCGGGCTGAAGCCATGCGAATCGTATGTACGACGGTAGTTGATCCAATCACCGTCGTCCGGATTAAGGAGCTCCCTTTCGGTAACCGGCTCGAAGTCCGTGATCTCTCGGAACGTGTCCGTCACCCCTACGGGACCGGACGCAGCGGCGTCACCCGCCGCCCTCCGCCTCCCAGCGGCGCTCGCCGCGGAGACCTCGGCCACGGCGCCCGTCAACATCGACCCCACCGTCGTTTCGCGATCCGCCTGCACCATCCGGCCGTCCCTCACCAGGCCGTTGGCCGCGAGCAAGAAGACCGTGATGGCATCGTATTCGGCGTCCCTCAACGAGTTGGCAGCGGTGGGAGGCATCGTGCGGACCGTCGCACGAAATTCGCTCAACGAGCGCTCCGTCCAGACCCCGCGGAAGTTGGGACCCGCCAACTCGGGCGCCTCGAACGATCCCCCGAAAGAGGAGAGATGGCAGCTCGCGCACTCCCTCTCATAGGCAACCTGCCCGGCGGTGTGCACTTCTTCGGTCAGCGAGAGGGGAGTCACTTCCTGCGCGTTCAGCCATGCCCCCGAAGAGGGGAGAAACGGCGAAGCCGCGATCAGAGCCCAGACTAGTAAACCCTGTGCCCAATGAGATTTCGCGAAGTTCTTCATAGGTGTGCGTCCAGTTGGTCGACGGATCCGGTCTCGGGCGGGCGGGGCACATCGCATGGCGACCCCACTCCCCGCACCACTGCTCGCCTCAGTCTGTGTCCCGGGCGAGCGCTCCGCAACCGCTCCGCGTATCTTGCAACCGTCGAGCCGCGGGCGGCGTCTCATCCTCTTGAGCGAGCGCGCCTGCGCGCCTGCGTCGAGTACCGACGCCGCAAGGGATTCGGCGACGGATTACGGGGAGGGGTGAGACCGATGGATACGACGATCCAGGACCTGAAGTTCGTCCTCCGATCGGTCGCCCGCCGTCCGGGCTTCACGGCTGCGGTTCTGCTCACTCTGGGTCTGGGCATCGGCGCGAATACGGCAATCTTCAGCGTCGTCAATGGCGTGTTGCTCGATCCCCTTCCGTTCGAGGGGGCCGATCGGTTGGTCACCCCGAACGTCATGTCGACGCGGGGCTTCTACGTCTCGACATCGTTCCCGAACTTCTACGACTGGAAGGACCAGTCCCGCTCGTTCGAGGCATTCGGGGCGTATCGTGGCGAAACGGCCGTTCTTACGGGCCTGGACCGGCCGGAGGTGGTGCGGACGAGGCAGGTGCTGGGAGACTTCTTCGAGGTGCTCGGGGTCGACGCCGCAATGGGCCGGACGATCAGCGCGGCGGAATCCGAGCCAGGAGCCCCGGCGATCGTGACCATCGGCCACGGCTTTTGGGCGGCTCGGTTGGGAAGCGATCCCAATATAGTGGGCCGCACCCTTACACTGGACGATCGACCCTTCGAGGTCATCGGTGTGATGCCGGAGGGCTTCGGCTTCCCCTCCTCGGCGGACGACATCTACCAGCCCATGGGCTATTTCTCCGAGGACCTCAACTGGAACGTGCGAGGAAGCTCGGCGGGAACTCGGGCCATCGGCCGCCTCCTCCCGGACGTGAGCATCGAACAGGCGCAGACCGATCTGTCACGGATCACGCAAGCGATTCGCGAGAGCGAGGACGACACGGCCGGCGCGCCCGAACTCGTATTCGTCTCCGACCTCTTCGTGGGCGACGTGCGGACCCCCTTGTGGATCTTGATGGGAGCGGTGGGCTTTGTGTTACTGATCGCATGCGCCAATGTGGCCAACCTACTCTTGGCCCGGGGCGAGGGCCGTCAGCGAGAGTTGGCCGTGCGGGCCGCCATGGGAGCGAAGCGTAACCGCGTAGTCCGGCAGCTCCTCACGGAAAGCCTGGTCCTGGGTCTTGCCGGGGGCGTTCTCGGCGTGGCGCTGGCATGGGTGGGCGTTCCGGCCATGGTCCGGTCGTTGCCGGACACCTTCCCTGCGTTTCTCACGAGCCGGATCGCGATCGACCCGACCGTGCTCGGCTTCACCTTCGCGCTGGCGCTAGCCACCGGCCTCATCTTCGGGTTCATCCCTGCGTGGCGGTCGTCGAGTCCCAATCTCGTATCGACGCTCAAGGAGGGGGGACGCGCGGGGGCATCCAAGGAGCGACAGGGCATGCGCTCGGCGTTGATCGTGGCGGAAGTGGCCCTCTCTTTGCTTCTCCTCACCGGAGCCGGGCTCCTGATCAAGAGCCTCGACGAGCTGCAGCAGGTGGACAAGGGATTCGACGAGACCAACGTCCTTACCCTGAACGTTCCGCTCTCCGATTCGAAATACCCGGAGTACGATGTGTGGCAGGCCTTTCAGACGGAGCTCTTGCAGCGCGTACAGGCACTTCCAGGAGTGGAATTCGCGGCCACGAGCAACATCCTTCCGCTGGGAAGGAGCGGCTGGGAGACGAGCATCGCACCGGAGGGCGTGGACCCATTCGACCAGGACAACCGGTCCTCGGTGCTCAACATGTTCGTCCACACCGACTACTTCGAGGCCATGAGCATCCCGATCATCAGGGGGCGTGGCTTCACCCCGGCCGACGACATGTCGACTCCGCTGGTCGCCGTCGTCGATGAAACCCTGGCCGACAGGTTTTGGCCGGGAGAGAATCCCATCGGGAAGCGGGTCACGATGGAATTCGATCCGGACGATGTGCCCGGCATCTCGGAGGGCGACGTCCCGGAGTATCGGACCGTCGTCGGCGTCGCAAAGCATGTCCGGCACTACCAACTGCAGGAGCCCTCCCGCATCGAGATCTATCGGCCTATGCTTCAGGCCAACCGACAGTGGGGCTTCTCACCGTTCCTCATCGCGAAGACCGCCAGCGATCCGACCGCGCTCCTACAGGCCATTCGGGAAGAAGTCACGTCGATGGACGCCGACCAACCCGTGACACAGGTCCGGACGATGACAGACCTGGTCGACTCTCAGGTCGCCACCTTCTCGGCGATGCGCGGCTTGTTGGTCATCTTTGGAGCGCTGGCGCTGGTGCTGGCGGCCATCGGGATCTATGGCGTCATGTCCTACGCGGTGGCCCAGAGAGTGCGTGAGATCGGCATTCGCGTCGCACTGGGAGCCCGGGCGGGACAGGTTCGATGGTTGATGTCCAAACAGGGGCTGCGACTCGCACTGGTTGGACTCGTCCTCGGCTCGCTCGGCTCCTTGGCGGTAACACGGGGGCTTCAGAGCCTGCTCTTCGGCGTGGCGGCAGCCGAGCCCGCCACCATGGTAGCGGTTTCGGCGATTCTGGTCCTGGTGACGATCCTCGCGACCTACATTCCGGCCGCGCGCGCCACACGCGTCGATCCGGGGACGGTGTTGCGCGAGGAGTAGACCGACCCTCGCGTCTCGCCCCGAAACACTCTAACCTCCCCGTGCACGATCCGCTGTGCTTCCTCAACAGCGTCCTAGGGCATGGAGGAGGGGATGATGGAGCCGAGATCTTCAGATCCGAAGTCGGGCTCGCCACTCCACGTGGTGGGGCAAGCACTGGCCGAAATGCCGGCCGCCGTGCTGGCCGCGATGCTGGCCGTGGCGCTGGCCACAATGTTGGCCGCGGCGCTGGTCCTCGCGCCTGGAGCCGCCCAAGCCCAGAGCGTCGAAGTCTTCGAGACCTCGATCCCCGATCTGCAGGAAGCGATGGCGGACGGGCGCGTCACGGCCGTGCAACTCGTGGAAGCATACCTCGCCAGGATCAGCGCGTACGACAAGGAGGGTCCTGCGCTGAACAGCATGGTCCATCTGAACCCGAACGCGCGGGCGCAAGCCGCCGCGCTCGACCAGGAGCGCGCCATCCGTGGCGCCAGAGGACCGCTGCACGGCATCCCCATCATTCTGAAGGACAATTACGACACGGCGGACCAGCCGACTTCCGGGGGATCCATCGCGCTGGCCAACTCGATCCCCCCGGACGACGCCTTCCAGGTCCGCAAGCTACGGGAGGCCGGAGCCGTGATCATCGGGAAATCCAACATGCACGAGTTGGCGGCCGGTATCACGACCATCAGTTCGCTCGGGGGTCAGACCCGCAATCCATATGACCCCTCTCGGAATCCAGGCGGTTCCAGCGGCGGAACCGGGGCGGCGATCGCAGCCAGCTTCGCCGCCATTGGCTGGGGTAGCGACACGTGCGGATCCATCCGCATCCCCGCATCGCACAACAACTTGTTCGGTCTCCGTCCAACCAAGGGCCTCTCCAGCATCGACGGGATCATCCCCCTGTCGCACACGCAGGACGTGGGCGGCCCGCTGGCCCGCACCGTGACGGATCTCGCCGTCGGGCTGGACGCGACCATAGGGGCCGACCCGGCGGACCCGGCTACGCGGATCGTGGCGGAGGGGGCCCTCCCTGGATTCTTGGACGGGCTCGATGCCGACGCCCTCCGGGGCGCTCGCCTCGGTGTGTTGACCATGCTGCTGGGTGACGCCCCGGAGGATCAGGAGCACACTGGGCTGGTTCGAGAAGCTCTCGGCCTCATGGGTGAGGTCGGAGCTGAGATCATCGACATCGAGATCCCGGGATTGGACACGATTCTTTCCGGCTCCAGCTTGATAGGTCACGAGTTCAAGTGGGACCTGATCGATTACCTGGCCGCCACCCCAGGCGCCTCGGTCGGCTCCCTCCAGGAGATCCTCGATCGGGGCCTCTATCACGTCCAGCTCGAGGCGACCTTCCGGCGTCGTGCCGAGGCGGTGCAGAGAGACAGCGCAGCGTATCACGCGGCCGTAGTCAAACGTGCGGCCGCGCGCGAAGCGGTGCTCGCAGCCATGGACGAGCAGTCCCTGGACGCGGTGGTCTACCCCACGATACGACGCAGAGCAGCCCAAATCGGGGATCCCCAGCGCGGGTCGAACTGCCAATTGAGCGCAACGACGGGCCTTCCGGCCCTGAGCGTCCCAGCCGGGTTCACTGATGCGGGGCTTCCCACGGGACTGGAACTGCTCGGGAGACCCTTGGAGGACGCACGACTGCTGGCGCTGGGCTTCGCGTTCGAGCAGTCCGCCCGGCCTCGGCGCGCCCCCGCACGTACGCCGCCGCTCGAGAACGGCCGGGCGCCCGGTCCCGTCGCGTTCGAAATCGCCACGCAAGGGGGCCGCGCGGCGGCCCGCGTTCTCTTTTCGTGGGATGTCGTGATGAGCGAGCTGTCGTATGAGGTGACCATCTCCGGAATACCGATTGAACAAATCCGCGGGGTGGGGCTCCACCAGGCACAGAGGGACCGGGAGGGCGGAGTGATCTATCGGCTTTCGGGCCCGATCGACCAGGGGGCATCCGGCACGATTACCTTGAACGCGGCGCAGCGGGAGGCGCTGATAGAGGGTGACCTTTACTCACGCCTGTACACGACAGAGGTCCCCTCCGGCGGGCCGCGAGCAACGCTCGCCGTTCCCTGACGCCTCAGGTGTACTTCTGATGCCGGCGTGAGTATTTTAGTGGGCCAACATCAGCTAATCGACCGTACAGAAAGTGAATATAGAGAGTCATGGCCAAGCCCCCCCTACCGCTGATCGTCAAGTGGAGAGACCTCGCCCAAGAGGGTCGGTTCTACACCGACATAGCCAAGAATTATCCTGATTATACGGCTAGTCAGATCCGCCACTATTGCCTAGGACACTCTGGCGCCAAGGCACCGGGCCCCATACAGAAACGCAGGCGCTGGTCCGACAATCCCTGGCTCCAGGGAGAAAAATCGCCCCACGCCCTCCTCGGTGAAAAACAGGTTCGGCAGGTCTTGGACGACTGGGATGACGAAAAGGGCTACTGGCGCCACGCCGCCGGACACTGGGCCAAGGCCCTGAGGGTCTCGCCGAGCACGATTCTAGCGGTTCGGCGCGGCGACACATGGAAGCACCTCAAGCACCCGAACGCCGGACGTAAGAAGAAGTAGACGACCGGCGCCCCGCCGTACGTCTTCGACAACGTCTTCGACAGCCTTCTCGGCGCTACATATCTCGGCAATCGTCCAAGAGACGATCATCGGCCCTTTCCGGCGACTCGATATCCTCGTAGAAGTCGTCGATGTATTCCACCGCATCCCTTCCGTTGTCCTCCTCGAGCCCCTCCTGGCCGGTGTAGAGCGCTTCGAGGTCCGAACGAATCTCCATGAACCGGTCGTAGACCGTCGAGAAATCGAAACTCGGACGGCAAAAGCCGCGGTAGATCCGCTGCCGGACGTTCCTGATGCCTAAACGCTCATCGGGCCGAGCATAGCGTGCGGACACGAAACCCGTCCAGTCGAAGTCGTAAGGGACCGGAATGTACCGAAGCTCCGGAGTCTGTATGAGCTCGACATTGTGGAAGCGCACCATCGACCAGTCGGTGTTACCGACCATGTACTCGAAGACCGAGACCCGCACGGCTTCTTCGGCACCCAAGCTGGCCGGATGAGCCTGATTGAGGTCCATCAGCGCCCCCCCCAACCGCTCCGCCATCGCTTCGGCTTCCTCGATGAAGAACGCATACCGAACCACCGGGTCATCGTCGTCTGCCCCGTCCGCATACGTGACGCGCGCCAACCTCACCCGGAAGCTCTCATCGGTGAGCAGATTGTAGGTCCGGTAGACCAGATACTCCTCGAGTAGGTTCTGCTCCTCGTCATCTCGGTCCCGACAATGGCTGACCAGCTTGATCCCGTTCTGCCCGTCGAAGACCGTCCCGCCCATGCTGTTCCTGGGAAAGTTGACACGTATGGGAGGGAACCGGCAGTTCTGGAGCCTGAAGTTTCCTCGAGTCCTCACGCGGATATCGATCGCGCGATCCATGCCTTCCTCGTCGGTCAGCCTCAAGATCGCGGGTCGATATTCACTTTCCTGCGTTCGGTCACCCCGCAGGTCCCCGTAGTCGGTCTCGATCGTAAATTCGATCAGATCATGTGACGTGAACAGGGCAGGAATCTCTCGCTCAGCGGACGCGGAAACCTGCCCAGCCACCCTCGCTGGGGTGATGGAAACGAGGGTCGCACAACAAAGCAGTACGAGATGCGGGTTCTTCATACCGGTTTCCTCCGCTTGGTTCGACTCCTGAGTGACCGTAACTCGGCGGCCTGAACCGCGTCGCCACCCTCGTCGCGAATCCTGTCCAACATGAGGCCGGCCTGGACGCTGGGCTTGAGCCGGACCAGGTACTGGAGGACCGAAGTGCCCTCCTGCCCCGGGATGATCTCGGCCAACCGCCACCGCACGGTCATTTCGTTGAGGGGGCCCTCCACCGCCGTCTGTGCCTCGCCGGCGGCCTTCGTATAGACCAGTAGGACCGCGTAGAGCTTCTTCTCCGTCTGAACGTCTGTCTCCTCGTCCAGGTACCGCTCGAGGCGAGCCACCCGGCCAACCATCTCCCCAAGATCCGATTGCGGCATCGCCGAGAGGAGCGCCTGGTCCCCGATCGAAATCGCACTCTCGGCGGATCCCGGCCCGGCCAATACGTCTCCGAGCCCGAG
>JBDHFN010000005.1:0-54991 GCA_039590375.1 Gemmatimonadota bacterium | reverse complement strand
CTTCGAGCCTACGTACGGATCGGACGCCGTCCGTTGGTATCATCGCTGGCGCCTGTTCTTCCTCGCATGCGAGGAGCTCTTCAGCTATCGAAATGGAGGTGAGTGGATGGTGGGTCACTATCGGTTCGCGCCGAGGGAGGCGAAATGAGCCCGCATGTTCTCGAGCGCCGACAGATCGTTCCGGGCGATCTGGAGACCGTTTTCGGCTTCTTCCAAGACCCGATGAATCTAGAGGCGATCACTCCACCGTGGATGCACTTCGAGGTCGTATCCTCCACGGATGTGCGCGTGCGTAGGGTACGGAGATCGCCTACCGGCTTCGTTTGCAGATCTTCCCGATGACCTGGGAGTCGGTGATTTCGGAGTACGATGAGGGCAAACTGCTAGCGGACGAGACGCTGAGGGGACCGTACAAACGGTGGCACCACCTCCACCTCTTCAGGTCTGTTCCGGATGGGGTCGAGGTGACCGACTTGGTGCAGTATGAGCTTCCTTTCGGCCTCCTGGGGCGGCTGGTTCACACCTTGGCCGTACGTCGCCAGCTGGAGGAGATATTCGACTACCGCCGTGAGGCCATTGCCAGGATCTTCGGCCCCCCGCGGCTCGCGGGAGCCCGGTCGTGAGCCGACAGTCTGCAAGCATCGTGATACGCCGGCCGCCCGACGAAGTGTTCGCCTACATGGACGATGTCGCGCGGGAGCACGAGTGGCAGCCCAACTTGCGTTCTGCGGAGCAGGTTCCGCCGGGCCCCACGGCGTTGGGTACACGCAAGGTGTACGTCAGCCGGTTCATGGGCCGAGAGGTTGGCAACACCTACGTGGTAGCCGAGTTGGACCCGGGGCGGCGGGTCGTCTACCGAACCGAGAAGGGATCGTCCATCGAAGCCCGTAGCGAGGTCCGGTGCGAGCCAGAGGGCTCGGGCACCCGGGTCACGATGTTCCTCGAGGGAAAGCCGAAGGGCTTCCTCAAGCTCGTGCCGCAGCGAGCGCTCGAGTTCGCGTATCGCGACGAATTGGAGGCGACGCTCCAACGCGTCAAGGACCGGCTGGAGGCCTCCGGAGCCCCATCTTGAGCTCTACGGAGTCCGGGGCCAAGCGGGTCCTGGTGACCGGTGCGACGGGCTACGTCGGGGGACGACTCGTCGAGGAGCTGCTGTCCCGAGGCTTCGCGGTTCGTGTACTGGTTCGGCAGGCCGACAGGGTGTCGGATCGGTCGTGGCGGAAAAGTGTCGAGGTCGTGGAGGGCGATCTCCTCCTGGCCGAGACGCTCACGGGTGCCTGCGAGGATGTCGACATCGCTTACTACCTCGTGCACTCGATGGGGGGCAAGGGCGGCTTCGCCGAGCGCGATAGGCAAGCGGCCGTCAACTTCGTCGGCGCCGCGGGCGATGTTTCTCAGGTCATCTACCTCGGTGGTCTGGTACCGCGGGCCGCAGGGACGCGCGCCCTCTCCGAGCACCTCACCAGTCGGGCCGAGGTGGGCCGCATCCTACGCGACGGCCTTCCGACAACCGAGTTCCGTGCGGGACCGATCATCGGGAGCGGGTCTGCTTCGTTCGAGATGGTTCGTTATCTGACCGAGCGCTTGCCGGTGATGGTCGCACCACGGTGGATTCTCAACGAGGTCCAGACGATCGGGATGGGGGACATCCTCTCCTACTTGTTGCAGGCGGCCGGTCGTGACGACGTGGAGGGAGTGATCGAGGTCGGCGCCGAGCCGCTGACCTTCAAACAGATGATGGAGGTGTATGCGGAGGTGCGCGGCCTCCCACGGATCATCATCCCGCTGCCTGTGTTGGCGCCCAAGTTGGCGGCGCTGTGGGTGGGACTCGTGACGCCGATTCCCAACTCGTTGGCTGTGCCGCTAGTGGAGGGCGTCGTCCATCCGGTGGTCGGCGATCCCCGTCGTGCCCAACGCCTCTTTCCTGAGATTCGACCCATCTCCTACCGGGAGGCCGTCAGGCTCGCGTTGGAGCGGACGGAGGCGGACGACATTCTCACCCGCTGGAGTGGGGCGGCTGGCGATTCGCCCGGATTCCGCTTTACGGATCGGGAGGGCATGATGCGAGAGGTGCGCACACGACAAGTCGACGCGACTCCCGAAGCGGTCTTTCGTAGTTTCGCCAGCCTGGGCGGCGAGCGCGGGTGGCGGGCCTGGAACTGGGCGTGGTCGGTCAGGGGCTTCATCGATTGGATGTTGGGAGGGCCGGGCTTGCGCCGCGGTCGCCGTCACCCGATCGAGCTCCTTCCCGGCGAATCGGTCGATTGCTGGCGGGTCGAAGCTGTCCAGCCGCCGTCGCTGCTTAGGCTGAGAGCCGAGATGAAAGTCCCGGGGCAGGCTTGGCTCCAGTTCGAAGCGATCCCCGAAAGTGATTGGACACGCCTCGTGCAGACTGCGTACTTCGTACCGACCGGATTCCTGGGGTGGCTCTACTGGTATGGAATCTACGTTGTGCACGCCCTGATCTTCAGCGGTCTCATATCCGCGGTCGCCCGGGATGCCGAGCGGGGTCTACCGTGATCGTAGGGACGCCCGCCCAACCCGGCTCCGCCGATCAGCCAGCTGAGCGATAGGCCTTCACCCAATCGATCTCCAGCGCAAATCGGCCTTGCTTCTCGTCACCGACGAGGATCCCTATTTGGCGTATGCGGGCCGGGTCTAGTGGCCCGCTACTCCGGGGCTCGTAGCCCCGGAAGGTCGCCCGGAATGTCTCGAAGGGTAGGTAGAGCTCGGTCCACTCTCGGGGAGCCGTTTCGAACTCCACCGCGTACGCCACGCCGTCGAAAGCTCCGTCCTGGCGGAAGCGAAGTTGATAGCGGCGGCCGTCTCCCTTCACCCGGAGGGCGACGCCCTCGTAGGCGGACAGGTCCAATGACTGAAAGGCCGCTCTCGTGGAAGCGAATCCTCCCTTGTTCTCCAGCGACACAAAACCCTCGAAAAGCCCCGTCGCCTCGTTGGTCCGTGAGATCCGGCTGGTGGACCGGCCGCCCATGACGCCGTCGTTGACGATCGACCACGGGAGGGACTCGTGTTCGGTGAAGTCGACTACGACCATCATTTCGGGCTCCTGTGCAGTCAACGTGAAAGGGATCGAACAAGCGCAAAACAAGCCAGCCAGCGAGCGAATCATAGTGCGGGCCCCCTTGGCCCGGCGGGACGGGCATCCACCGGATGCCCGTCCCTTCGAGAAAGACCGTTATCTAAGCCTTCGGATACGACGTCGTGTGTGATCCTTCAAGGGGATGGCACCTCTTTCGACCGATTCCGAAGGCCGTCCAAATGGGCACCCCATAGGAGGAGTCCCATCCCGGTGGAGCATATGATCGTGACGAGCGTGCCGAACGCGAAAATCGCGAAATCATTCATTGCTCGCCCCCCCGCCGGCGAGGAGCAAGGCTCCGCTAGACAGAATGGATGGGACCCACAGTCCGACGAAGACGCCTTCGTCTCTCTGGCCGTTGAACCACAGATAAACCGAAAGCAGGAATGAAATGCCTGCCCCGAGGAATATGAGTGCCTTCGCGAGATTCTCTCTTTTCATGGTCATGTCCTCCATTCTCTTGTCGTTTGAACTCATGGGAGCATTCCGGCGGCGGTTTTAGGGCGTGACGCGGAAGCCGATGCCAAGTGGCCACACCCAGGAGTTGTCGGTGCCTACGAAATCGGCGTCCGAGAAAGCGATGTCGCCCTGGGGGCTGACCAGAAGCTGGAAAGTCGGAGAGAGCTTGATCCCGAGCTTCGCGCCGGCGTTGATCGCGAAGTACGTCTCAGCGGAGGGAAGATCGCCGCCGAACGTTACCGCGCCGGCGCCCAAGTTCAGCGTGAGAATCACCGAATCAGACTCGTAGACATCGAAACCGGCTTTCGCCATGTAGTGGTAAGTGTTGATATCGACACCTTCCGCGGCTGTCCCATGCCTAGCTATGTCGACGTCGGCCATGAGACGAAAGCTGTCGTTCAGCCTGTAGCCCAGACCCAGACCCCCGCCGTAACCGAAGTCGGCAGTATCACTGATGTCGAAGGTCGGAAGCATGCCCGTGGCGCGAAGTTCGAAGTTGAATGGGCTATCCGTCGCGCCCTGGGCGGCGGCGTTTTGGGTAGCCCCTCCCCCTAGAGTGGTCACTGCCGTTGCCACCATCATGAATCTACGCATTGTCGACTCCTTGTCTTTGAATGTACAATTAACGTCTAATAATATTTCCCAAGATTTATGTGAAGTCAAGATGCTGTCTAAGTATTGTACAACATAATCCACATATGGCGGCTCGATCGATTAGATGGCGACGGCGCCTCGAACTGGAAGGAGTGGATGTGGCTGAAGTTGGCGGTATTCGCGGGGGAGACGCTCTAGGTACGCTACACGAGCGTTCGCGCGGAGTCTCGTTTAGGGATAGACCGCTCTATCGGGTCCTTCTCTGGGCGGCAGCCCTGGAGTGGGTCAGCCGAAAGAGTCAGGGTCCGTCAGGCGGGAGCGGCCTGTTGGACCACGGGATCGCGACGTCCAGTCACCTCTTCGATCAGTGAACGGTGCTTCAAGCTCGCTTGGGCCGGCGCAACGCGCTCGCTACCCTGGCTTCCAGCCCAAGCGACGGCACCGCCGATCGCAAGGATCACCGGAAGGCGAATCCACGCCTGGCGGTCGGGTAGGGTGCTCGGCATTTCCATCTCAGGATGGGCAGTGGAAAAGAAGATCCGTAGAATGTAGGGCCCATCAACAAGAGGCGCCCTACGATTCGTATGAGTAAGCGAGGATTCTCATCTTGATCGTCAGCGGGGAACGATGATGGAAAACGCGGACACACTACTTGCACTGGCGGAGATCGCGGCCGCGTTTACCGGTTTTGCCGCGCTCGTGAGCGTACTTAGAAGGGATTCCCAGGAACCCGCTCGGGCCAGTCACGATCTTCTGCGACTCCGCTTGGTCATTTCGAGCAGCGTAGCCGGGGTGGCTGCGGCGCTCGTACCGATGGGCCTGGCGGGTTATGGTCTCGACAGCGGACTGACTTGGCGCCTTTCCGCTATGATCTTTCTGCTCTTCGACAATGGCGTCATCGTGTCTTTTGTCGGTGCGTATCAGCCCGTTCGAGGCACCTTTTCGCCCGACCGGCTGGCAGTGGTCGTCGTGGCCGCGCTGGAACTGGCAGAGCAGGCGAGCTTGTTGGCGGTTGTCTTGGGGGCCTCCTTCGCACCCCCATCGGCGCTGTACGTGACTGCTCTGATTACCAATATCTGCCAGGCCGGCTTCATCTTCGTACGCTTCGTGGGATCGACGTTCGGCCAGGCGGTCGATGGTGACTGATCCCGACCTGCGTGGGGAGGTCGCGGACGCCACGACTGGGGTGTCAGAGCGGGCCCGGCAACTGGCCAACGTCTTCACGTACGGTGCGGTGTTGTGGTTCAGCGGGCTGGCCGGTTCCGGTGCGTTGAGTGGTGACTCCATTGGGGTGATCGCCAACCGATACCAGTCCTTCTTTCTCCCTGCCGACTACGTCTTCGGGATTTGGGCCCTGATCTACGCCTGGTTGCTGTTATTCACTGTGTACCAGGCTTTACCGGCGAACCGTGGAAGCGCCCTGTTGGGGCGTTTGGGGTGGTACTGGCCCATCAGCGGCCTGCTCAACATCGGTTGGATCGTGGCCTTTTCCTTCGGGATGTTCGGCCCGGCGCTCATCGTCATGATCGGCCTTCTGGCAACACTGATCACCATCCAAAAGCTCGTCGGTCCCGATGAGACCCTGACCTGGACCGAGCGCCTGAGCGTGTCCTACCCGTTCACGCTCTACCTCTCCTGGATCTCGATCGCGCTGATCGCCAACACGTTTCAGTTCGTGACGTACATGGGGTGGAGCGCGCTCGGTATCGACGGACCCTCCTGGTCGGCTATGATGTGCGTTGTGGCGACCGGCCTGGGCACCTTCATGGTCTGGAGATGGGGATTCTGGATCTTTCCAATTGTGGTGATCTGGGCCCTCGTGGGGATTGCGGTTCGATTTCCGGAGCAAGCGGTCATCACAGGAACGGCCTGGGCGATGGTCGGAGTGGGACTCGCTACCTTACCGTTGGCGTTCCAGCGGGGTCGGAAACGGCGGAAGACCCTCCTGGTCGGAAATGACCCGAGTCCGAACTCTGCCGAGAGGCATATGCTGCTATCGAACTCTTAATCAGTAGGTTCGGGGTTCGAGTCCCTGGCGGGGCACTGGCCGGAAGTCTAGTAATTATCTGGGCTTCCGGCTTTCTTGTGTCGACGAGCTGGGGGGTGAAAAGGGGCCTATGGGACCCCCAAAAAACGGCAACACGCTGGGACCGGACATGGCGTATGGGTTCGCCCGCGGAGAGGCGGTTACTGCGAGTTCGGGGCTTCGGGTCCAACTCGTCCGGCCACGGGACTTTTTCGTGGTCTCGGATCATGCGGATTCATGGGCTTGGGCCGAGCTTCGTGACCGGAGATCGCGAAGCATTCGATGGCCATCTGAGAAAGGCCTTCACTAGTGGGGCGTTACGAACCGGTCGTCACACTAACTGGGTGAGTCTTCGACCATATACGCGATGCCCCACGCGCCGATACCGAGGTGTGTGGCAATGACCGGCGTAACTGCTGCGTTGAGGATTTCCACTTCGCCATAGCGGGCAACCAAGAGCTCGCGGACCTCCGAGACGATCTCTGGAGTTCCGACGTGGACGATCCCAAAGCGAACCCTATCCGGTACGCAGCCCATGTCCTGGGCCATGGCATCCAGGAGCGCGACGATCACGCGCTTGCGGCCAATCGCTTTTGCGCGCGGGACCACCGATCCATCCCGATCGATGGCCAAGATCGGCTTCACGTTCAACAAGTTCGCAAAGAACGCTTGACTCCGACTCACTCGCCCGGAAGCCAGCAAGCGGTCGAACGTCTCGATCGTGCACAAAACGCCCGACTGATCCCTGACACGGTTCAACTCAGTTACTATCTCGTCAGCGGGCACGGCTAATTCGGCCAATTCGGTGGCCTTGAGTACCAGAAGGCCCTCCAGAAGAGACGCTCCCCGCGAGTCCGCAAGATGAATGGAAAGATCTGGCTCTTGGGCGGCAGCAGCTTCGGCGGAGCTGAAGGTACCCGAGAGCCCGGAACTGAGGATGATACCCACCACCTGCTCCGCATCGGCCGCGGCCCGCTTGTATCCCTCCAAGAAAGCGGCGGGAGGCGGTTGGGACGTGGTGGGAAGTTCTTCCTGAGATGCCATCATTTGATGAAACTGCTCGGCGGTCAGATCTACCCCATCCCGGTAGATCACGTCTCCATCGACCACAATCATGGGGACCACTTGGATGCCGTGGGCGCGAACAATCTCCTCAGGGAGGTCGGCCGCACTGTCGGTCAGCACTCCGAAGGGACGCCGAACGAGGGGCCGATGCGACGACGAAGCCCGCTCAGCTGCTTCGTATTGTGCCTTCATGTCTTCGGCTTTGTGGGTGACCAGATCACCCAGTCCTTTCAAATATGCGAACACTTTTTCGGGCACGTCCGTATGGACGTGGACCTTGAGCACGTCGTCGCAGCGGATCACGATCAACGAGTCGCCCTGGGCCCTCAAGTGGTTTCGCACGACGGCTTGATCGGGCAAGCAGCGCTTCGGTGCAAAATTGGTATTGCTCGACCTGTTCCGGGTACTCGATGGAGGCGACTACCGGGGGCTCGGCTAGGAAGTCGGTGCCGGGCCCGGTCGAAAACGGGTCCCCGCGCAAGAACATTACCACGCCTTCTAGGAGACTCACGAATCCCTTCGCCCCTGCGTCCACGACCCCCGCTGCGGAAAGCACCGGAAGGAGCTCGGGGGTCCGCTCCAACGAGTCGCGGGCACGGTCGAGCATATGCACGGCGAGCGGAGCGATGTCCTCGATCTCTGCTCCGGAAACGGCTCTCGCAGTGTCCCGCATGACGGTGAGGATGGTTCCTTCGACCGGCACCTCCAGCGCCTCCGAAACACTCTGGACACCGGCCTGCAATGCCCTACCCAAATCGCCTGCGTCGATTCGATCCCGACCCTCGACGCCGCGGGCGAAACCCAGGAGAAAGTGCGACAGGATCATTCCGCAGTTGCCTCGGGCCCCCAACACGGCGGTCTGGGCAGCATCCTGTGCCACAACACCGACGGATCTCTCCGTGCTTTTCCCCAGACGATCCGCGATCGCCTGAACTGTCAGGAACAGATTGGTCCCGGTGTCACCATCGGGAACGGGAAACACGTTGATGCGATTGAGCTCGCCACGCTGTTGCTTTGCCCATTGGCAACCTGCCGTAAGAGCCCGTCGGAGCCGAGGTCCGTCTATATAGCCGATCTGCATTGCGGCAAGTTAATGGTCACCAACCCGCCGTGCCGGGTCCTCCCTTGAATGGCCCCACCACGTCCGGTGTCACCCAACCACCGTAGACGTCCCCAGGTTGCGGTTCGACGCGCACGCCGGCCACAAAGCACGCCAGGCCCGACGGGTAAAACGAGACGTAGTCCGCGATCTTCTCGAACCCTTCGAACGGCTCTCGGTACGTCCATCCCACGTTCTGGACCACTTGACCGTCTGGAAGAGCTAAAGACCAATGAGTCGCTTGCCCTTTCCACTCACAAACGGTTGCACCGGGCGACTCAGCGAGGAGATCGAAGCACACGTCCTCCGGGGGCAGGTAGTATGTCGGCGGGCTCGCCGTTTCCAGGACCCGCATCGACCCGGTCGACTCGGCGATGACGATTTCGTTCCACTTCACGACCACGACTCGTGCGTCGGCCTCAACCCGCGGCGGACGAGGATAGTCCCAAACCGACTCCTGGCTGTTCGTGACGGGTTCGGAGAATTGGGGTCGTACCTGACCGCGGTACTTCCAACGCTCACGAGCTTGTCGAATCCACTCCGGAATATGATCCATTCAGTTCTTGGGCGGGCGCGGAACCAACACCGGCGTGCGTGCCTTGTACGCTTGGTAATCGGGTTGTCCCCCCCAACGTTCGTCCGAGCGCGCCTCCAACAACGGGACGCCACTGACCCGCATCAGGAGCAAAAAGACGAAAAGAGGAGACAGAAGCGTCACATACTGCCATCCGCGCAAAACCGGCAGTGCTACGATGGCTACGCCGATCCACAGGAGGATCTCACCGAAAAAATTGGGGTGACGGGACCACGCCCACAGTCCGGTCTGGATGAACTGCCCGGCAGCGGCAGGCTCCTCGCGGAATCGGCTTTTCTGTGCGTCGGCGATGACCTCCAACCCGAACCCGACCGCCCAGGCAGTCGACCCAAGTACTGCGAACACCCCGAGCTCCTGGCTCACGCTCGTCGTGATCGCCGCAAGTGCCGCCGAAATCGTGACCGTCACCCAAAGCCCTTGAATCGTCCACGTGGTCAGAAAGCGCAAGAACGACGGCTTGATCTCGTCGAACCGCTCGTCCCCTCCCGTCTTGTGGATACGGCGAAAGAGAAACGTTCCAAGCCTGGTAGCCCACGCCGCGACGAGGACTGCGAGCAAAACAGACCTCCCATCTTTGACCGGGCTGAGCCAGAGCGCCAAGCCCACCAGCGCCAGGAACGTGAGGCTTCCAACGAGATCGAAAGACTTCTCGCTTTGCAGTACATAAGCGGGTACGAAGGCCACCCACTGCATCAGAAATGCCATCGTCACGCACAGTCCGAAGATCGGCATGCCGAACGCGGTGGAGCCCCCCTGGCTTCCGGCCCAAGCGAAGCCGAGGCCGATGAGGAGAACGACCGGAAGGACGGTTTTGGAAGCGCTCATACGATCACGGGCAGAAGTGTCAAGGTCGGTGTGGGTGGGGCACGAGCCCCTCCCACACCAGATTGAACCGCAGACCGATCGGAAACCTTCAAGAAAAGGATAGTAAAACCGAAAGCCCTTTGGCGGGTCGGGATAACGTGAGGGCCGGGTCCAAACCCGTCAATTTGCGGCCGCCCCGTCAGGGTTGGAGGGTGAGGTGAGGCCGTGTATTTGGCCATGCTCGAATCGGACGATTGGATGTGTGTTTGGGCGGACGATAATGATCGCTCGAGACGATCACGGGACCCCAACCGGGACCCCAAACTCCCCGAAACTGGTCGACCCTAAGGATCCTTCAAGGGAAGAACCGACCCACTAACGCCCCAACTCGCGCCTCTCGATCGGGATTGCCTTCACAGACGATGGTCGAGACGACTTTACGCGTCGGGATCATCGGTGTCTTGGTCCCGCTGGTCATCGGGACGTCGCTCTTGATGCTTCGCTCCTCGGTGATGTCATCGAGACCGTGTCTGATCCAGCCGACGCTCCTGCGGATCGATCCACACCTCCGCTTTTCGGATGTTGACGGAGGGGTCATGATCTGGTGGCTCGATCCCGCGCCTTTTTGGCGGGCACTGGCCGGAAGCCCAGGAGTTGGCCTTCCGGCTTTCTTCGTGCCGTTAAGCTATTGGAACGTGGCCGCGAAGCGCTCCCGTTGATCCGCGGTGCCGAGTGCCACGAGCTCGGCTCCCTCGGGCAACGTCGTGTCCGGCGGCGGGTTGGTGGTGAGGCGTCCGTTCTCCTGAACGGCGATCACATTGAGACCGCACCGCGCCCCGATATCGGCGTCCGAGAGGGTCTCGCCGCAGAGCGAAGACGGCACTTGCATGTAGAAGAGGTTCACGTCCTCGCCCAGAACCACTAGCTCGCGCTGGTTCACGAGCGACAGCACCGTTTGGACCCCCAGCGTCGCGTAGCTCAACACGAAGTCCGCCCCGGCTCGACGGATCGCTTCGACGTTCCGCTCGTGCGTGACCCGGGTGAGGATCCGTGCGTCGGGGTTCAGCCGCCGGCAGTAGACCGTCAAATAGACGTTCATCGCATCGTCGTGCGTCGTGAGCAGGACGGATGGCGTCTCTGCGATCCCAGCTTCGTCTAGGACGTGCCGGTCGGCCGCGTCCCCGAGGATCAACTTGTCGGGAATCCCGCTGATCTCCCGCTCGAGCTTCTTGTCGCGCTCCACGATGTGGACCGGGATCGAGCGCCGCTTGAGCGCCCCCGCGGCCGACCGACCGACCTTCCCTCCGCCGATGACCAGCACAGGGTTCGGATTGGCGTCGTAGATCACCAGCATCTCGTTGAGCTCTTGGACCTGCTCCCTCGTGCCGACGACGACGGGCACGCTGTGGGGCGAAAGGCCGAGGTCTGGCCGTGCCGAGTGAAGAAGACCCTGCTCCCACACGCCGATGATCGTCACGCCGGTGATCTCTCGAAGTCTCGTGTCCCTGATCGTCTTGCCCTGGAGCGGAGTGTTGTGCACGGGGAACTCAGCGATCACCAGGTCGTGGAAATCACCGATCACGTTGGCGAGGGCGGTCCCGGCGCTCACACGATTGGCCAGGTGCTCACCCAGTCGATGCGTGAGGTGCAGTACGTGCGTAGCACCGCTGAGCTCGAGAACGTCGATCGAGTCCTCCACTTCGGCGATCGCCGCCACCGGCACCGACTCGTTGATCGCCCGCACGGTGAGCACGATGTTCGAGTTGACCGTGTCGGACGCGTTGGCCAGTACCAGGCGTGCCCTCTCGACCCCCGCCGCCCTGTACGTCGCCACTGAGTCGATCTCTCCGGTGACGACCGGCACGCCCGAGTCCTGCATTAGCATGGCGCGCTCCGCGTCCGGCTCGAGCACGTATGCAGGCACGCCCCCTAGAGCGAGCCGCCGCACGAGACCGGGCGCGATCGGATCGTGGGCGCAAATGAGCACGTGATCCCTCACCTCGGCGGGCACGGAATGAAGCTGTCGTACCCGGCGTCGGATGCGTTCGTCGAGCCAAGGGGCGTAGACGAAGCGGATGAAGAGGAAGGGGAGGATGATGAGCATGAGAACGACGCCGCTCAGCAAGACCAAGGTGCTGAAGGCACGGCCCACATCGGTCTCGAAGGTGATGTCGCCGAAGCCGAGCGTGCTCATGACCGTGAGGGCCCAATAGATGCCGGTGAACCACGAGTGGCTTTGGCCCTCCCAGGCCATGATCACGTGGAAGAGCCATCCGTAGAGCAGGACGATCCCCACCAGCAGCACGACGTATCGGACGAACGGGGCCAACTGCCGTCGCAGCTTGCTGCCCTCTACCAACCAGGCGGCCAGGTGTGTGCCCACGGTTTTCATGCGAACAACTTACTCGGTGGCGTCTGGCGGACAAAAGATCTCACTGACCTCCCGAAGTCTGGGTCCCTCGTCACGGAATCCATGTCGCGCTCCGGCGCAGCCCTGAGATGGCAGGGGCGAGGAGCGTAGCCACCAGAAGTCCCAGTCCGGTCTGGGCCGGGCTTTTCTGCTGGTGGAACCGGCAAGAAAGGTGGTTGTACTGGTTGGACGTGACCTAGCGGCCCGCCAACTTCAATCATGGTCGGCCAAGCTGACGAACCTCGACGGATTGGCGTTTGGCGAATGGGCTCTAGGCCGACCTGGACGATGAATGACTGAAGAGCATATCGGCCTCTTTCTCATTCAGGTGCTCGTTCTTCTGGGTCTCGCTCGGGGAGCGGGCGAGCTGCTCAGACGGGTCGGCTATCCGGCGCTTGTCGGTGAGATTACGGTGGGCCTCCTCATGGGACCGACCCTCTTCGGTAGGGCTCTTCCCGAACTTCAGCTAGCGCTCTTTCCGCCTGATGTGATTCAGCAGGCCATGTTGGACACGGTCGCGTGGTTCGGTGTCTTCTTCCTCCTGCTCGAGACCGGCCTCGAGATCGACGTTTCAGCCGCGTGGCGTCAGCGTGGTCCAGCTTTACGCGTCGGGATCATCGGTGTCTTGGTCCCGCTGATCATCGGGACCTCGCTCTCGATGCTTCTGCCCGACCAGTATTTGGCCGCGCCAGGTATGCGTATCCCCTTCGCGCTCTTCCTCGGCACGACGATCGCCATCAGCGCGATGGTCATCATCGCTCGTGTGCTCGGCGACCTCGACCTGGTCAAGACGGACCTGGGGCTAGTGACCCTTTGCGGATACGCTGTGAACGACATCCTGGCGTGGATCATTCTCAGCGTGGTTCTCGGCATGGCCACGCCCGAGGGCGTCAGTTGGTCGGGCGTGGCGTTCGCGATCGGCTTTTCGGTGCTCTTTACGGTCTTCTGCCTGACCTGGGGGATGCGGCTGGTGGATCGGGTGGTCGCCTCCGTGAGCCGTGGGGACAGTGCAGGCGGGCCGGGCATGGTGCTCACGCTGGTCACCTGCATCGGGCTCGCCTGTGGTGCGCTCACTCACGCTGCGGGTCTCACGGCTCTCTTCGGCTTCTTCATCGCCGGCGTGATGGTGAGTGAGGCACGGGCCCTCACGGAGCGGACCCGGAACGTCGTCACCCAGATGGTCCACGCGGTCTTCGTGCCGCTCTATTTTGCCGGCCTCGGGCTCAAGTACGACTTCCTGGTCGAATTCGACTGGTTCATCGTCACGTTCGTCACGGTTGTTGCCATCGGCGCAAAGTTCCTTGGCGCCTGGCTCGGAGCTCGTGGGACGGCACTGTCGGCCGCGGACCGCCTCTCGATCGGGATTGCCTTCACACCGAGCGGCGTGACGGGAATCGTCGTGGCGGACATCGCCTTGGAGTATGGAATCCTGACGTCCCCCGTCTTCGTGGGGATCGTCGTCTCGACCATCGTCTCGTCGCTGCTCGTGGGCCCTTGGCTCTCCTGGTCCCTCAAGCGCCGCCGAACGGTTCTTGCTGGCGACTACCTCCAACCGAATGCACTCGGATCGAACCTTCAGGGGGAGACGCGGTGGGAGATCATCGACGAGCTTTGTCACGCTGTTGAGTTGCCGCCCGGTTCCCGCTGCACGTCCGAGGACGTCAGGGCTGCGGTTCGGGCGAGGGAAGAGCTCGTGGGAACCGGGGTGGGTCACGAGGTCGCGTTTCCGCACGCTCGCATGCCGGGGCTGGATACCTCCGTTCTCGTCTTTGGACGGTCGGTGGCCGGGGTGGACTGGGACGCGCCGGACGGCGCTCACGTGCATCTCGTATTCCTCCTACTCACGCCCGAAGCGGACTACGGGCGCCAGCTTCAGATTATCGCGGGCCTCTCGAGGAACCTGGCCGATGACGAGATTCGGGAACGGCTCCTCCACGCGGCGCGGGAGGAGGATCTTTGGGCGCTCCTCCGTGATGTCATCGAGACCGTGTCGGATCCAGCCGACGCTCCTGCGGATCGATCCACACCTCCATGACCACCCCCGAGATCTCCGCCGCGTTTCCGTTCGAACGATCGCGGGCGAGCCGCCGGACACCGCTGAAGCCGTCGACGCCAACTTCACCTGGCTACAGCAGTCGAACCTGCCCAAGATTCTTTTTCACGCGACACCCGGCGCGATCATGCCACCCACCGCCGTGGAGAGGTGCAAGTCGGTCCTGTCAAACCTGACCTCGGTGTGGACGTGGGGGATGGAATCCATTATTTGCAGGAGGACCATCCTCATGAAATCGGCGAGGGAATCGCGAAGTGGTACCGTCAACTCGACGGCTGACAGAGACGCTTGATCTACGTGTTCAAGTAATCCCGATACACCGGAGAACCCCCAACATGCGCATCCTGCTGGCAGCTACCCTCGTGTGCCTCCCGATCACCTCAGTGGCCCTCTCGGCTCAAGAGCCCGGACCGGATCCCTACCGCGTCGTCGAATGGATGGAGCCGTTCGCGCAGGACGGCTTCGCTTGGGGCTCGCATCCGGGGATCTTCATCGAGAGCGACGACCGCATCTTCGTGGTCCAGAGAGGCGAGATCGCGCTCCCCGACCCCGTGCCGGCCGAGTTCGAGGGCTTCGTGGGCTCCATCGGCATGAGGGCGCTGGGTGGGACGTCCATCTTCCGCAACTGCATCTTCATCGTCGACAGCCGCGGGAGGCTGTTGGAGACGTGGCCGCAATGGGACTATCTCTTCGAGAACACGAACGGCCCGCACAAGATCAGGATCAGCCCTTACGACCCTGAACGACGCGTGTGGGTGGTCAACGAGCGGGGCCACCAGATCCACGTCTTTTCCAACGACGGGAACGAGCTCCTGATGGAGCTGGGAACGGCCTTCGAGGAGGGCGAGGACGCGTCCCACTTCGGCGCTCCGCAGGACGTCGCGTTCCTTCCCGACGGAAGCGCCCTGGTCGCCGATGGGATCATCAACTCGCGCGTCGTGAAGTTCGATCGCGACGGCAACTACGTGATGGCCTGGGGGACGAGAGGCGAGGCGGAGGGGCAGTTCAACGGCGTGCATGCGATCGCGACCGACGCTCGCGGCCGCGTCTACGTGGCCGACCGGAACAACGACCGAGTTCAGGTCTTCGACTCGAACGGGCGACACCTGGACACCTGGGGAGGACTCAGCTTCCCCAACGACATCCTCATCACGGCCAATCAGGAAGTCTGGGTCGCGGACAACCAGCCGCCACAGATGGTGAAATTCGACACGGACGGGAACCGGCTCTATTCGTGGATGCTCGACGCAGGACCCCACCGTTTTGGCGAGGTGCACGAGTTCGCGATCGACTCGGAGGGGGCCTGGTACGGGGCGGACAACATCCTCGGGCGCTCGCAGAAGTTCGTGCCCAGGGCGGGGGCCGATCGGGCACTGCTGATGAGCCAGCCGGTGCCGCTCAGCGGAGGTGACCGCTAGGCGGGGTTGGGAGCTGCCATCAGTACAGCAACATGCGGCTCCCACCACCCGGAAAGACTCTGAACTGGATAAAACCGTAGATTAGAGACGGATCGTCGCTGATGTCCGCGACGCTCCTGCCGAGCCCCGACTCCGCCCAACTCTTTGCATAACCGCTCAGGCCCGACCTGTTCAACTCTGCGGCGGGGAACCCCTTCACACCGAGCCCCAACCCGCCGCGCTCGACTAATGGGCTGTCCTCAGGCTCCAGCACCGGAATGGGCGTCGCCATGCCCACGGGGCTGGTCGGCGACGGCCTCCGTCCGAAGCGATCCGCTAGTGAATGGTGGTCTTGGGTCCCCGCACCCATTACGTGAACGGGGCCCCTCTGAAAGGTCATCGCCCCACCTCCTCCAAAGCTCGCTCCTCGGTTCGCCGCCGCGCCGCGGGCCAACGTCGCACAGCCACTGGAGAGAATGGCGGCTACCATGATCGCTCCCACGGCCAGCGCTTTCATAACTCCTCCACGGGTGTCCTCGCCGGCAACAGCCCGGCGAGAGAGCGACTCATCCCGCTTATCATGGAGGGCAAGCCTTGCTCCACTTCGAGATTGACCTTGGACGCACCACTCACGATTTGGGTCTCGTGGTACCTGAGTTCCGCGGCCCCTTCACCGGCAGGCACCCTCTCCGTAAGGAGCAGCTCGGTGGTCAGCGTGTGAGCGATATGCTTCGTTCCCGAGTCCAACAAAAAGCCGAACACGCCCGCGACGAGTCCGACTCCTCCGGCCGCTCCAGTTGCACCGAAGAGGTCGGCGGCGAAGGCCGCCCCAGCCCCCGCCATGAACGCGTTGCCGATGGCGTGAGAGACGTTCTGGTCCTCATGTAATTCGGATTCCACCAGGCGCAGGTGATTGACCTGAATGATGTACGTGGCCTCGTCCGGATCATCGACCAGCGTGTAACCCGACGCCACGAGTTGTCGGTCGAGAGCCGGCCGGATCGTCAGTTCGCGGCCTGCCGTAGAGGTCTCCGCTACGTGCACCGTGCGGGGCAGGTCGGAGCGGAGCTCGAGGAATACCGACTCACTCATTTCGGTCTGCGTATCCAACTCACCATATCGGATCATCATCCGCGAAGCGGCGCATCCGGTAAGGTTCATGCTTCCCAGCACGATGATCGATGAAATCTTGACCGTCCGTAGAGCCTTGGGACACGACCACATGTCGATTCTCCTTCCCGTTGAATCCGCCTTCAAATGCGTGGAAGAAGTTTAGGCTTCGACAGGCGACGGTTTGATACGTCGAATGACGTAGATGGAGAGTGGAGATTACGTAGCGCGAGGGCGGAATGGGGCCGACGGGACACATTCTCCGTGTCGCGGCCTCGGGACGTGCATGATACTCGCGCGCTCCGCCTCCGCTCACCACATTAGCGCATGGCCACCAACTTCTTCCAAGAGCTCAAACGTCGGAAGGTCTGGCGAGCGGGCGTGGTGTACGCAGTCGTGGGCTTTGGAGTCATCGAGGTCGCGAACAACACCTTTCAGAACCTGGGCGTGCCGGATTGGGGGGTGACGCTCGTCATCGCGCTTGTGATCCTCGGTCTTCCGCTCGCGCTAGTGCTGTCGTGGATGTTCGACGTGACGCCGGAGGGGATCGAGCGGACTGGGGAGGAGGGGGCCGGTGCGGCGAGGGCTGAATCCGCGCCGCAGATCGATACGGCCACTACGGTTGACGATCCGACCGGGGCCCCCGATGCGACAATCCCGGACGCTCCCACGGGAACGTCCCAGAAGGAGACCTCCGGCACGCCGCAGCTCTCGGTTCCCTCCAAGCCGTCTTTGGCGATACTCCCGTTCGTGAGCTTGGGTGCCGATCCCGAACAGGACTACTTCGCGCAGGGGCTGTCGGCCGACATCGGCGCCGACCTGGTCAAGATCTCGGGGCTCTTTCTGGTTTCTCGGCTCTCATCGCAGGTCTACGCGAACCGAGAGGTGACGCCGCAAGAGGTGGGCCGTGAGCTCGGAGTGCGTCATGTGCTCGAAGGATCGGTCCGTCGGGAGGGGGACCGCGTTCGGATCACGGCCCAACTCGTGAATACTGAAACCGGCGAACCTCTCTGGGCCGATCGCTTCGAGGGTGGCATGGATGACCTCTTCGCTCTCCACGATAGGATCGTCGAGGAGATCGTGACGGCGCTCGACGTCCAATTGGTCTCCGGCGAGGGCGCACGCGTCTTCCGGAGGTCTTTCAAGAACCCCAAGGCCCGCGATCTCTGCTACCGTGCCGAACCGCTCGTGTTTGGCTCTCGTGAATTGGGAGGTTTCCTCGAGGCACGGCGTCTTCTAGAGGAAGCGAGCGAGCTCGAACCAGACTCGCCATGGCCCGCGGTCTTTGCCGCATGGACTCACTATTTCGAAGCGACTCTCGGCCTCACCGAGGCCGCCGAGGATTCCCTCGACGTGGCGGTGTCCCTCGCTGATAAGGCGATCGAGCTGGACGACCCGACTGGAATGGCCCACGTGCTCAAGGGCATGATCCACTTGATGCGCCGGGAGCATGACGAGGCGCTGGAAGACAGCGAAAAAGCGATGCATGACCGACCCAGCTGCCCCTGGGTCTATGCCCTTCAGGGGAACATCTTCAATTACACTGGGAGACCCGCAGAAGCGATAGGGCTTGCCAATCAGGCGATCAGACTGACCCCCCTCGTCCCTCCACAATTTCCGGCTGTGCTCGCCACGGGGCACTATTTGTGTGATCAGCCGGACAAGGCAACCGCTGCTGCGCGCCAAGCCCTCGAGCAGTTACCGGACGATCTGGAACCCCAGATCATGCTACTCGCAGCGCTGGCAGCACAGGGGCGCACCGAGGAAGCACGGGCGGCGCTCGAACACATTCGTCGCGTCGGGAAGGAACCGTCGCTCGACGAGTTTGCGGCGACCCAACCCTACAAGGATCCGGCCGTCCTGACACACTTGCTCGATGAGCTGCGTGCCGTGGGCATGACGTAGTCCATGACGTAGTCGCCGACGGACGTGTGCCCATCGATCGGCGTCACGCGCCGCTCGGTCTGATGTTCTGGTTCAGATGGAACAAGTTGGTCGGGTCGTACTTGGTCTTGATGGCGACGAGGCGATCGTAGTTGTCTTGATAGGCCTCCCGTATTCGATCCTCGCCTTCGTCGTCCATGAAGTTCACATACGCCCCTCTTGGCGAGAACGCACGCATCGCCTCCCAGTACCCTTTGACCCACTCGATGCTGGCGTCTGTCTCTGCCGGGTCGGTCCAAATCCCGTCTTGTGAGAACGCGAAGTCGGCATCGCGCTGGGCGAATGGCGTGGCGTCATTGGGAAGGCGAGCGACAGCACCGCCGAAATGGTTGAGGTGGGTCAGCGAAAGGTTCGGGGGCTTCTTCTCGGCCCAAGCAAGCATGACGTCGATGGCCGCATCGCTGATCTCATCGAAGTAGTCGGACTTGGCGTAGGAAAGCGTGCCTTTGGGGAGTAGCGGGTCGAACATCGCATTGAGCATCGAGTACGGCATCGGGGCGAGCATGTCGACCTCCGGGCCCAATGCGCGTATCGGCGCAACCACGGCTTCACCGTCCTCCGCAGGCCCCGCATAGCAGCTCGTGATGAGCACGATCGGCTCGCCATGCATGGATTCAGGCAGGAAGTCGACTGGGGGTGCGGTCCAGTAGAACAACGCAGTGGTCAGTTCGTCCGGAAGGTCCTTGACGAAGTCCACGTAGAACTCGGTCACCTCTCTTGCGCGGTCCCATGAGAAGATAGCCGGCCCAGCCAGCACAATCGGACCCACGGGGTGGAGGCGGAACTCGAACGACGTGACCACGCCGAAGTTGCCGCCACCGCCCCGGATCGCCCAGAACAGGTCCTCGTTCTCGGTTTCGCTCGCAGTAAGGAGCCTTCCGTCGGCGGTAACAACGTCGGCGGAGATCAGGTTGTCCGCTGCGCTGCCATACTTTCGGACCAACCACGTCTGCGCGCCACCACCGACCGTCAGACCTCCTATCCCTGTCTCTGATACGACTCCGCCCGGCGCCGCAAGACCAAATGCCTGGGTCTCGTGGTTGACATCGCCCCACTGGGCCCCGCCCTGCGCACGCACCGTCTTGTTGGCCAGGTCCAGGCGCACGCCTCGCATGTGCGATAGGTCGATCATGAGGGCGTCGTCCGCGACGGAATGGCCCGGCCAGCTGTGCCCACCGCCACGGATAGACACGAGCAAATCGTT
Source organism: Gemmatimonadota bacterium (assembly GCA_039590375.1). Lineage (GTDB taxonomy): Bacteria > Gemmatimonadota > Gemmatimonadetes > Longimicrobiales > Gaopeijiaceae > UBA822. Next base: position 35,131 of record JBDHFN010000005.1, on the reverse strand, counting down.
CTTCGCTGCAAAGTTCACCGCGGCGATTACGTCGGCGGTGCCGGTGCACTCGGCGATGAGCGCGGGTCTGCGATCGATGGTTCCGTTCCAGATCCTTCGAGCGGTGTCGTAATCGTCGTCCCCCGGTGCGACCAAGCGACCGCGGAAGCCACTCTGAAACTCCTCGAGGACATCCTCTGGGACCGTGCTTTTCTCCCCTTGGGACTTCGCAATCTCGAGCGTCGCCATCTTGTTCTCCTTGGCTAAGGCCGCTACAACTCGGCGCCAAGCTCCGAGCGCACACCAATACGTTATCTCCTCGTTGGAGCGGCCTCCGAAGAATGTTTCCTTGAATCTTCCCCAGGATCGTGCCGAACTTGGACAAGGGCCTTCGAAGGGCCTATCCCTTGGTGGGGAGAGATTCTATTCCTACCGACCCACGGTTGGCAATGCAACTGGAAGACAGGGAGTCCCGGTGATGCTAAATGGCTGACGCACCTTCAAGAAAAACGGATGAAGGGGTGGAGACCTATATCGCGGACGATATGATCATCGACCGCATCCTCCAGAGGAAGACCAGGCGCAGGCATCCCGCCCGTGAGGTCGATCTAAAGGAGGTTCTCAGGGAAATCCTGCTGAGGGCGAACGAATTCGTCCCCTCCGATTCCGGCTCCATTCTCCTCGACGACCCCCTCCTCAAATGGGACGAGGAGCACAAGGGGAAACTCTATTTCATGGCCTGCTTCGGAGCCGGCTCGGCGGCGCTTGTGGGCACCCATCTTCCTGACGATGTGGGGATCGTCGGGGCCATCTATCAAAGCGGTGCACCCTATCTCAGTAAGGACGTCTCGAAAGACAGCAAGTTCTACGACGTAATCGACAAACAGACCCATTACGAATCGAAGTCGATTCTCGCCATGCCGATCAAGATCGACGAGGCGGTCATCGGCGTTATCGAGCTGATCAACAGGAAGAAAAAGGTCAACTATGACGACAAGGACCTGTCCATCCTCGAAATCTTTGCGAGCTATACTTCCACCCTCATCAAGAACGCGCTCGATGCGCGACGCTTTCTGGACCTGTCCAAAAGGGACAACCTGACGGGCCTCTATAACGATCGGTACTTCCACGAAAGACTGGACATGGAGACGCGGAAGGCGATCGATGAGGAGAGCGACCTCTCATTGATATTCTTCGATCTCGATCACTTCAAGGAAGTGAACGATACGCACGGGCACCTCATAGGGAGCCGAGTGCTCAAGGAGGTCGCCATCATCGTGGAGGAGGTGTTTCTCGATTCAGGCGCGGCGTCGGCCAGGTACGGCGGGGATGAATTCGTCATCCTCATGCCGGGATACTCGCTCGAAGAGAGTAACGGCTACGGTGAGACGCTGCGGGAGGCCATTGAAAAGAATGTCTTTGTCCGGCATGGGCCTTCCCCGGGCGAACCGCCCTTGAATATCGAAGGGGTGATTACCTGCAGCGTGGGGATCGCTTCCTTGGAGAAGGACGAAGGGAAAGAGCTGAACACAATGAAAGAGGCTCTCATCCGCGCGGCGGACACCGCCATGTACCGTGCAAAAGACCTCGGGAAGAACTGCGTCTCCCTCGATAAAGACCTGGAAGCCTCCGGCTAAGCCCCGGGGTCGAGAGATCGGCTATGCGTAACCCGATTTCGGCCTCCTCCTTTCGAGTGGTAGAGGGCCCTGTCGGCCATTGATATGAGCGTCGAGACCCAATCCTGTTCCTCCCAGGTTTCCTCCCCCTGAAACTGTATGGTCCCGATGCCCATGCTCACCGTCACTCCACGGTGGGGCCACTCGTGTTCTTCGATCATGTTCCTGAGCCGCTCACCAAAGGTGACGGCCGAGTCCGGATCATTCTCGGGAAGCAGGATCGCGAATTCTTCTCCTCCGTATCGTGCCGCGTAATCACTTTTTCGGGCGGCCTTCAGTAAGAGATTGCCGAGCGTCTCGAGGACATAATCCCCGGCGGGGTGCCCGTAGGAGTCGTTATAGTCCTTGAAGTGATCCACATCGATCATAAGCAGCGAGATCGGTCTGCGCGTGCGTAACCCGATCTTCAGGAGGGATTCCAGCTGCTCGACCAGAGCACGACGATTCTTCAGACCTGTCAGGCCATCCGTGGTCGCCAGGGCCGTAAGTTTTCGATTGAGTTTCTCTAGCTCCCGTGACTGATCCAGGATCATCTTCTCGGCCCGTTTGGACACGCTCTGCGCGAAAATCCTGTCCGTCTGGTCCTCGATCGTGGCAAGGACGAAGCGGCCATCCTCGGTCTGGATGGGGCTCAGGCCGATTTCCAGCGGGATCTCACGCCCGTCACGGGATAACCCGAACAGGTAGCGGTTCGCCCCCATCGGGCGAAAGCTCGACGAAGCAACGAATTCATCCCGGTATTGCGGGTGGCGGGAACGCAACCGCTCTGGGATCAAGTCCTCGACGGATTTTCCCATAAGCTCATCCTTGGGATAACCGAACAGAGCCTCTGCGGCCCTATTGAGCAGGACAATCCTCCCTTGGACATCGACCAGGATCATCGGGCTGGGTGAGATGTCAATCGCAAGGTTGAACTGCTCTTGCGCCCGTTTCGACTCGGTGACATCTCGGCCGATGTAGTGGAGATCGCTCGTTTCAGCCTGGGTGTGCACGGTCCAGAGAATGTGTCTATGGTGGCCGTCTGCACAGCGATAGCGGTTTTCAAAGGAGAGGGCCGGCCCGCCCGCCGGAATCTCGTGAATCTGCTCCGTGGTCGGCTCGACGTCCTCCGGATGGACGAACTCGATGAATCCCCGCCCCAACAGCTCTCCCTGTTCCCACCCGAGAGTCCGCTGAAAAGCCGCGTTAGCCTCCCTGAAAACCCCGTCCGGCCCGACCACGGCGAAAAGGTCGTACGACAGATCAAAGAAACTCTTGTATTGAAGCGAGGCTGGGTCGGACATGGCCGACAAGGGCTCCAGCAAAGGTCTACGACACCCGGACTCCCGTCAGTCTGCGCTCAGCCCTTCTCGGATACGGCGATACGCAGCCCCGAGCTCCTTCGCGATGAGCTCGACGCCCTCGCCGACCTCGCGCGACGTTTCGACGACCTCATCCTTCGTTTCCGCCAGTCTGGATTCGAGGCCCTGCCATTTCTTCTCCAGCTCGGCCCACTCTTCCTTCGCCTCCATGGTGCCGAGATGGATCTTCACGCGCAGCTCGTCGCGCTCCTGGCGCAACTTCGCCCAGACTTCCGCGGCGTCTTCCTTGCTGATGTCCACTGGCCGTGCTCCTTCAGCTCGATGGGTAACCATTCGATTGGCTGAGCATGACGGACACCGGGGTGATCGGCAAGGGCGTTCGGTGCTCGACCACCTGACACCCGCGATACCGTTTAGAGACCTTGGGCCTGAAGGACGGTCCTGATGGACCAGAACAGGACTTTGACGTCGAACCCGAGTTTCACCCAACCGCTTCGACTCGACGCCATGAATCCGACGTAGGCGTAGTCGAGGGTCCACTCGTCGGGCGAGTCCGGATTTCCCTTGTTCGCCTGCACCAGTCCCGTCAGCCCTGGCCTGACCAGCTTCTTCCTCAGGATGCCGCGCTCGAGCTCTTCGTAGTAGGGCTCGAGCGGCCAGGGTCGGGGACCGACGAAGCTCATGTCACCCTTCAGAATCGAGAAGAGTTGAGGAAGCTCGTCGAGGTAGACCTTCTTCAAGAGCCGGCCCACCGTCGTGAGGTTCTCGGGCACCCGTTCCATCGGTTTGATGTGAAGGTGCTTCTGCTCACTGGAGATCCTTCTGTAGGCCTCCATCCGGATAATCCGGAACTTGGGGATTCTGAAGACCCCTCCTTCGGAACCCCGCGGCTCCGAGAGGAAGACCGGGCCTCGACAGGCGGGTCGAACCAGTCCCTCAAGCAGAATCATTGCCACGATCAAGACGATCAGGGGGGAGAACAAGAGGAGAAGAACCAAGGAAAGGGCTACGTCCAGCATCCTCTTCTGCCACGGAAGCGGCGCCGACCCCTTCTGCTCTCGGCCGGCTCGATCACACTCACCGAGCTGGTCCGGGCTCATTAATCGATGGGTCATGGTGCGGAAGCTCTGGCCGAATCCTAAGAGCACTCGAGAGACCAATCGACTCGACCACGCGTCACCTCTTCCTCTCCAACAGCTCCATGGAGGCAGCCGAATCCCCGCGTGCCATCTCGCCACCCGGCATGACGTCCATCAGGGAGTCACGGACCGCCTCGTCCTCGATGGCACGCATCACGGACATCGTGTCGGGCATCTCGAGACGCTCTGGCATGTCACGCTCCGTTCCGCAAGCCAGCGCCAGCGCAGCAGCGGCCAGCGAGACTGGGCTCAGACTCCGCCGTACCACGGGTATCCCTGGTCTTCCCAGTACCCACCGGGCCGCTCATTCGTGAACGTGATCCGAGTGAGGTACTTGGTCATCTTGTAGCCCAGCTTGTGCGGTGCGTATAGCCGGAGCGGGGCGCCGTGGTCGTACATGAGCTGCTGATCGTTGAATCCGTACGCGAGGATCGTCTGAGGGTGCAGGGCCGACTCCAGATCCCACCCGCTGTAATAGCCGGCATCGAAGGAATCGAACCGTACGTATCGCGCGTCGGGACGTACGCCGACCATGTCGGCGACGGTGCGAAGCGGAAGCCCTGTCCAGGTCGCAATGGCCGACCACCCCTCGACGCAGTGGTGCTTCACCGTATAGGTGAGCTCCGTCGGCCGGCGGATCTCGTCGAGGGACAGGGAAAGGGGGCGCTCCACGAGTCCTCCCACTTCCAGACGCCACGATGCCGGGTCGTCCAGGACCGGTGTCATCCGGCTGATGTGGTACGCAGGGAAGCTGCTCGAGCGATCGGAAGAATCGTACGTCGGAGCGAGCCTGTTTTCCGAGAACAGCCCGCGGCCCAACCAGTCGTTGAAGCGGGAAATGGCCTGGAGCCTCGGACGGAGGAGGGGGCCACCGTCCCACCCGCACGCGGACACGAGCCCTCCGAGGGCTCCGGCGAGGAAGGCGCGGCGGCCGGGTCTAGGACTCATCGCTGGTGAACCTCCCGAAGTAAGTACCGGTGATCATCGCGCGCAGGGACGCGGGGTCGGCGACAAATACCATGGTGACATGCACGAGCGTGAACAGCACGAACAGCCAGACGGCCCAGAAGTGCCAGTATCTGGCGAGTTGGAAACCCCCGAAGATCGCGGTGAGCCAGGCGAGCTGCACGGGCTTGTAGATGGCCCACCCCGTGAGCACCGAGACCACACCCAGAACCACGATGAGGGTGTAGGCGAGCTTCTGCAGGGCGTTGTGCTTCCCCTGTGGCGGATGTTCCTTCGCTAGGCGCAAGTAATACCTCTGCATCCGTATCGCCGGCAGCACGTCACGGCGCCTGAAAAGCAGCTTTCTCCACTCCCCCGAGAAGACGACGTAGCTCACGTAGGCGCCACCTACGAGCATCAGGGGCCACATCAGGAAGAAGTGCCAGTTCAGCCCTCCCGCCAGCCACCCGCCCAGTCTTGCCCACTCGGGGAAGGCGACGTCCTGAAAGGGCTGCGGAAAATGCGGCCCGCCACGCTCCCCGAAACGCGGATAGGCCCGATAGATCTGCAGGCCACTGCCGATCATTCCGAAGATCAGGATTCCGGCACCCCAGTGGGTGACTCGGACAACCCAGTGATGCCGTCGGACACCTCGGGTGTTCTCCTCCCGATTCACGGACGTCTCGGCCGTGACGTATCGGGCATCGGAGCCGGACTGTCATCCCCCATGCCACCCATCGCGGAAGAGTCTTGCGTCATTCCGGGTGCTTCCATCGTCTGAATCATCTGAGTGGAATCAACCATCTGAGCGGAATCGGCCATCATACCGGATTCCTCCGCCATCATGCCGGATTCCTCGTCCATCATTGCCCCCGAATCATCCATTGCCCCCGAATCATCTTGGGCACCGCTACAAGCGACGAGCAAGCTCACGAGGAATAGGGATGTCGCTCTCATCATTGTCGATCCTCCGTTTGCGGATGGCAAGTGTCTATCGCTGACAACGGACAGAGCAATGGTCATGCCGGCAGACCGTCGTATCGTCGCCGTCTGTAAGCCTTTATAAGGCAACTACTTCGAAGGACATGTGTGCTCGTCGCGGATGGGGGAGACGTGTGTCTTGAAACACTGATTGGAACGGTGCGGTGTTTCGTGGGACTGTCCCGCCGCCCATCGCGCGGGCAGCGACAAGGCTGCGGCGATGACGATTCATTGAAACGGTGTGCAACAGGGCTCAGCGTTTCGTGGAACGAGTCCCGTACAGCGAAGCGAGGCGTGGGCTCCCCTCCCAACCCCATGTGAGGTAATGCCTTGGGGAGATGCTCCGGGCCGTGGATCGGCTTGGCCCGGGCCGTGCAATTCTCTCCCGTGCACAAACTCTCTCCCGCCTACATCCATCCTTGCAATAGGAGTTCATCATGAACAGGATTCTTTCGACTTGCTTCCTCGGGCTGTTGCTCCTCGGGGCGTGCGACGATGCCGGTGACATCGCCGGACCGGACACGACCGGTGTGGAATCGAGCGCTTTCCTGCGCTCCGCTTCACCGGCCACAGAGCTTGCACACGGCCCACCGATGGCCACCGGTGTGACGACAGCCAACGGCTGGTACGAAGAGGAGGAGATCTACTACATCTTCGGAGGAGTCGAGGAAGGCGTAACCCAGCGCGGAGAGAACGACCTTTACTTTATCGGCGACGATCGGACCTTCCAGGCCAACGTCGCAGAGTTCATCCCCGGCGAGCCAGGGTACTCGCCGCACTGGAACGTCAATCTGGTCCACACCGCTCCAGGCGTGACCCTGGCGGATATCGTCGGGAGCCCGTTCGTCTCGGAGCACTATCCCGAGGCATTATTCGACGACGTTGAGGACATTCTGGGCGCGCTCGCGGACGGCCTCGTGACGATCGATACGCCAGGAGTCGTGGTGCTCTGCCCGATCATTCCCGAGAAAGGCGCTGAAGCCCCGGGGAACACTGAGCTACCCGAAGAATTCGCACCGTTCACCGATACCTTCTGATGCCCTCAAGGCACGTCTCGCTTTCGGGCGAGTAGACGGGAGAAGTGGGGGCCGGCCGCACGCGGCCGGTCCCCGCTTCGACCCCCCCGCCATGAAACGCAGCGATCGTTTCATGAAACGCGAGAGAAGGCCGTGATCCACGGCGCATCCATGCATCTAACTCTTTATCCAATAATCACTTGTACGGACGAGCGAGGGCCTTACCGGCTCTGGCACGAAGGTTGTGATTGTTGCGTCTCCGAAACGCGGTCGTCTTCCACTCGGGGAGCCGGCGGCATAAGCAAGAAGCGCGGAGGCTGACCGGCCTCTGCACAACGATTCGGAGTACGCACATGAACGCTCGGCACTTTTTCCTTCTCGGTCTCCTCTCGGTTCTCGGTCTGGGGGCGTGCGACGATGATGGCGTCACACCCGATTCCCCACGGATGTTCGAGGTCACCGTAGAGAATGTTTCTCAGGTATTCGATTTCACAGGGTCCGGAACGTTCAACACTCCTGCTGGAGCGGGTGCTCCGGGGCCGCTCGAGCCCGGAGGCGTGTACGAGTTCGAATTCATGGCTGGCCCGGGCTCCAGCTTGTCCTTTGCCACGATGTTCGTTCAGTCGAATGACTTCTTCTATGCTCCCGATGGAGATGGGTTGCCCCTCTTCGATGCCATGGGGCAACAGATTACGGGGGACGTGACGAGCTCCGTATACCTGTGGGACGGTGGGACGGAGGTCGATCAGGAGCCGGGTCTGGGTGCCGATCAAGCGCCCAGACAAGCCGGTGCGGACACGGGGGCGGCGGATGCCACGAACCAAGTGCGCCTGGCTGCGGACACGTACGGAAACCTCCCCGCGATCTCAGACGTGATCCTCGTGTCGCTCGAGTCGACGGGCGCAACGGGCTTTCGGCTTCGGATTGAAAATGTGGGGACGTCGACGACCCTCTCCACGTCGGACGGGATGATGCAGCCGGTGCTCCTCGCGCCGGGCGTGTGGGTAGTACACTCCGCTCCCGACCCGATATTCACAGCGGGCGCGGCCGACCGTGGCGAAGGCCTTGAAGCTCTGGCTGAGGACGGAGATGCGAGCATCCTCGGCAACGCGCTGGCGGCCCGCACCGGCCTCACGAGCCCGGTCTCGCCGGGCGTCTTCGCGGTCCATCAGACGTCCCCGGCTCTGTTCGCCTCCGGGCAGGCGGACGCGGGTGAGGGCCTCGAAGCCCTGGCGGAGGACGGCGATCCTGCCGCTCTGGCAACGGCCGTCGCCGGGAAGATGGGGGTGTCGGCGAGCGGTTCATTCACCACGCCGGATGGAGCGGCGGCCGCGGCACCTGCGTTTCCTGGTCAGGCATATGTGTTCGCCTTCGAGGCGAGCCCGGGTGACATGCTTTCTTTCGCGACGATGCTCGTCCAGTCGAACGACTTGTTCTTCGCGCCGGCCCAGCGGGGGATCGAGCTCTTCCCCGGCGGCATCGCCCTCGACAGCGAGGTCACGGGGGAGGTGCTCTTGTGGGACGCAGGGACGGAGGCCAATGAGGCTCCCGGAGTCGGCGTCTATCAGGCGCCCCGGCAGGCGAGTGCAGATTCCGGTCCTGCTGAGAACGGGGTGGTCCGCCAAGTGAATGATGCTTATCAGTATCCGGACGTGGACGACGTCATTCGTGTGACCATCCGGCCCACGAACTGAGGAGGGCCCACCAACTGAGGAGGCCCACCAACTGAGGAAGCCATGGCGCGGGGCTGCGACCCCGAGTCCCGCGCCGTAGCCCTCGGGATCGGGAGCACAACAAGGGCACGGACCCGGGGTACGGTTTGGCGAGGGCCACTTCAGGGGGCGCGACTCGGGGAGGGACTGTAGGTTCAATCCGAGGATCGCCCAACCGCCACTCCTTGTAGAAGAGGGTTCATAACGTGACCACGCACCGGCGGGTGCCCCTACAGCGGGCTCTCGTCATTCTTCTTGCGGCCGCCTTCACCCTGGCTCTGGTACCCGCCGGCATTGCCCTCGACCGTCGGATCGAGGCGGAGCTGAGGAGGGTGGCGATCGAGGATCTCGCCAGAGCGCCGATGATCCTGGATGACCGCGCGGCGGCTCGTTCCGAGGCGCTCACCATGCACGCGATGAGCGTCGCCGCGTCCGATGGGCTTGTCGATGCTGTCCGCGACGGAGACCTGGAACGCGCCACCTCGCTCGCACGCGCCACGGCCGGCATGTATGGAGAGGACCCTGTGCTGATTACACCCGATGGACGCGTGGTCGTCGGGCCTGAACCAAGCGCCTCCGCGCTTGCTGCGATCCTTCAGGGAGAGTCGACTGTCGAGTATGTCTTCCGCGACGGAATGCCCCTCGCCGTAGGTGTTGTAGCTCTGGGTGGTGATACCGATTTCGCCGGTGCGGCGGGCTCGGCGGCGGAGTTGGGCAGTGAGATGGCCGGGGTCCTGGCCGGACTGGCCCGAGCCGAGGTGACCGTCGCAGGAGTCGACGGCTCGCTGGTCGCCACAACCATCGATCCGGGGGATGCGATCACGCTGTTGGCTGCCCTGGGGCAGGAGAGCGGGGGATCTGCGGTGTCGGAGGAGGTCCGGGAGATCACCCTCTCCAATGGTTCCAGTTTTTGGGTCGCTTCCGGGGGGCTCGGCGGTGCGGGATCCGTGCTCTTTGTCCGCTCGGTGAGTGAGGAGTTGGCGGCCCTTCCGGGCTTGCGGAATAGCGCGGTCCTCGCCGCAATACTCACGCTCATCCTTGCCCTGACGGTGGCGGCGGGGGCCTCGCTGGTTCTGACTCGACCGGTGCGGGCGCTGGCTCTGGCCGCCGACCGGGTATCGGAGGGGGATTTCGACGCGCCGGTTCCGTCTTCCCGGGTCGAGGAATTGGACCGGCTCGGTCGTGCGTTCGGCGGAATGAGGGGGGCTCTGGAGGCCCAGCTTGGAAGTCTCGAGGAGGCCAATGCGGAGCTGGCCGAACGGCAGGAGCGGCTGGCGATTCTGCAGACCGAGTTGATCCGTCAGGACCGTCTGGCGTCCAGCGCTCGAATCGTGGCGGAGCTCGCGCACGAAATCCGAAACCCGGTGGCCAACGTTCGGAACTGTTTGGAGGTCGTACGGCGCGGAGTCTCCGAGGGAAGCGAGGAGCACCGTTTTGCCGAGATGGCGATCGACGAACTCCTGAGGATGCATGAGCTCGCGGAACAACTCCTCGACCTCAATCGCCCTTTCGACGCATCTGTGGATTCGTGCCCGGTCTACGAGGTAGCTAGCCAGGTTTCCGCCTTGGTCGCAGTCGGGGACGGGGATTGGACGGTCGAGGTTCACGGCCGGGATGCCCGGGAGCTGCGCGCAGCCATTCCGCCCGACGCGTTGAAGCAAATCCTGTTCAATCTTCTGGAGAACGCACGGGAAGCGGCAGGTCCACGAGGAAAGGCGGAGATCCGTGTCTCCGGCCTGCCGGAAGCGGTTCGGGTCGATGTTTTGGACGACGGCCCCGGCCTTCCACCGGAGGTGCTGCCCAACATCTTCGATGCGTTCTTCACCACCAAGGGCGCTGTACACGGCGTGGGGTTGGGCCTTTTCGTAGCGGAGGGTTTGGCTCGACGGTATGGCGGGAGGATGCAAGCGGGGAATCGAACGGACGGCAGCGGCGCCCAGTTCGTCCTCGAGATTCCGGCATCTCGGGATGGTCAGGGGTCGGAGCGCACTGGAGATGGGTAAGGACGATCGTGGCGGCCGGATTCTGGTCGTGGACGACGATCGCACCTTCCGCTTGTCCACGGCCGAGCTCCTCCGGCAGGATGGCCACCGCGTCGATGTGGCGGCTGATGCGCGGGAGGCGGTGGAGACCATGGCCCGGACCCCGTTCGATCTCGTTCTTCTCGATCTGAGAATGCCGGGCATGGACGGCCTCACGGCTCTGGAGGTCATGAGAACTCGGGGGGACGCCGTACCGGTGCTCATGATCAGCGGTTTTGGCACCATCGACGTAGCGGTCCAATCCCTGCACCAGGGGGCCGACGACTTTCTGACCAAGCCGGTGGACCCGGACGTGTTGAGCGCGAAGGTCGCAGAGCTTCTGGAGCGACGCCCGACGGAGCAGTCTGTCCGGGCGGGCTCGCTGGGAAGGATGGTGGGTCGGACGCCGGCAATGGAGGAGGTGTTCGACGCGGTTCAGCGCGTGGCGCCGTCCGAGGCGACGGTTCTCATCACGGGTGACACCGGCACCGGAAAGGAGCTGGTGGCCCGTGCCGTGCACGACCTCTCCCCTCGTGCCTCGAAGCCGTTCGTGCCCGTCAACTGTGCCGCACTCGCCGAGGGACTATTGGAGAGTGAGCTGTTCGGCCACGTTCGCGGTGCATTTACCGGGGCGGTGAGCCCGCGCCGAGGGCTGTTCTCGGTTGCTGACGGCGGGACGATTTTTCTGGATGAGATCGGGGATATGAGTCTCCGCCTGCAGCAACGACTGCTCCGGGTTCTCCAGGAGCATGAGGTCGTACCGGTGGGCTCCGATCGCTCGGAGTCGGTGGACGTGCGGGTCGTGGCTGCCACCCATCGGGATCTGGAGGAGGAACTCCGGGCAGGGCACTTTCGGGAGGACCTGTATTACCGCCTCAACGTGTTCAAAGTCGAAGTACCGCCTCTCCGCGAACGGCCCGGCGACATCCCCCTGCTGGTGGAGGCCGCGCTGGATCGCGTTCGAGATCGGTCCAAGGAGCGCAATCGGCCGACGGTCTCGCCGCTCGCGATGCGCATGCTTCGGCGTTATGAATGGCCGGGAAACGTCCGGGAGCTATTCGCGATGGTGGAGAGTGCCGCCGTTCGGTCGGGTGGCGGGCGGATCGAGGCGCAACACCTGCCCGCCAACATCCGGGAGTATCAGGCCGGAGAAGGGCCGCAACTGGATGCTCCTCGCTACCAGCCTACGGAGCCGGACGCGGAACGTGAGGCGATCCGCACGGCCCTGGCGGAGGCGGGTGGCTCCAAGGCCCGCGCGGCGGAGCTCTTGGGAATGAGCCGAACTACGCTCTGGCGTCGCCTTCGGGAGTACCGATTGGGTGACCAGTAACGTCGAGGCTTAACGGTCCCCTGCGTCGGCGACCCCGATCCGGGTCGTCACGACGGGCCCGATTCCCATGATCTGGACCGTCACCTCTTCATCCTTGGCCATGTCGTAATGATGGCCGTTGGGCGGCTCGTAGATGAAGGTGCCGGCCTCGACACGTTTCATGTTTTCGGGATCGTAGACGTCGGACTCGGCGCCGGTCGACACCCACCACGTGCCCTCGATGACCGTGATGTACCGGGCTTGATCGTGGTAGTGGGGGCGGCTGCCCTGCCCCGGCGCGAACGTGATCCGGATCACGTAGAGTCCGGGCTCGCTGGGGTTGCCGAGAATGCGGATCGACCGCTGGCCCTCCGCGGGTTGGAGGTCGTCCGGGTGAGCGATGATGAATCCTTCGGGGTCGGGTGCCACGGCCTGGCCCGAAGCCGTGTCGGCGTCGAGCAGCAGGATGCTGAGCACACAGCAGGCCCACATGATCACTCGCGAGCGTATCATGGTTTCCTCCTCATTTTGATCTTCGAGTGGCCTGCTATCGGCACGCTACTCACGTTCTCCTGGGGAGACAGAAACATACGAATCCCGAACGGGGACGGCCACTACCTTCAAGACCTCGAGCGCGGCCTTGCCCGAAGCTCCGTGAGACTGGCGGGAGAAATTCCCTACAAAGAACACGGGCGATTTCCGGACAGGTCCCGATCATCTCGTCCGATAGATTCCCCATAGGTGGAGTTCGTGTTACCTGGTGCGCGACGTCGGGAGTCCGGTCCGGCACCGGCGCTGCGCAAGGGAAAGGGGCAAACGAGAAAGGAGGCAAGGCAATGGAAACCCGTCGTCAGATGTTGACGGAGGGCTTGGTGGCCGGCTTGATCGGATATGCCACTATCGCCGTCTTCTATGCGCTTCTGAACCTCGCTCTCGGCCATCCTGTCTTGTCCACCGCTCGCTTCCTGGGAGGAGGCCTGGTCAGTCAAAGCCTGGCGGACTCGACGCCACTCGCTCCCGTCTTGGCGTTCAACGCAGTTCACTTGGCGGCACTGCTGATCGTGGGGATGGCTCTATCGTGGCTCGTGTACGAGACCGAGCGTCATCCCGACCTCTGGATGCTGACGTTCCTGGCCGGCCTGATGGCGCTCTCTTTTGCCGAAGGGTTCATGCTCGTCGTGGCCGAGCCGGCCATGACCGTTCTTCCTTGGTGGTCGGTGATCCTAGCCAACGTGGCGGCTGGACTCACCGTGGGTGGATACCTGATTCGGTCCCACCGGGCGCTCCTCCGGAGGGTGAAGGAGATGGGACCCGACGCGCTCTGAGTCTCGATTACGGCGATCATCCGCGATCAAATGGGAGGGGACCATGCCCGTTCAACGGCTGAAAGAGTTTCTCGAGGAGAACGAGATCAAGTTCGTGACGATCTCACACTCGCAGGCGTTCACCGCTCAAGAGATTGCGGCCGCGGCACATGTCCCCGGCAAGGAACTGGCGAAGACGGTGATGGTGAAGCTGGACGGAGAGTTGGCCATGGTCGTTTTGCCCGCTCCCGACCAAGTCAGCCTCCCGCGCCTCAAGGAGGCTACCGGGGCCAGGGAGGTCGGGTTGGCATCGGAGGGTGAGTTCTCGGGCCGTTTTCCCAATTGCGAGATCGGGGCGATGCCACCGTTCGGCAATCTGTGGGATATGACGGTGTTCGTGGACGAGCACCTCCGCGAGGACGAGCAAATCGCCTTCAACGCTGGCAGTCACACGGAGTTGGTGAAGCTCTCCTACGCCGACTACGAGAGACTGGTGGACCCGGTCGTCGCGAGGCTGTCCGCGCGGAGTTGACCGACGCGCCTCGTGGCTGCCGCGCTACAGATCCGCCAGCGCACGCGCGACCGTAAGGTGATAGACCGTCTGCTGTCGCTCGTAGATCACCAATGCCAGCCCCTCGGCCTGCGCCTCTTCGAGCACTTGGCTGAAGATGGCCCCCAGCTCGCGCGACTTCCGGGCCGAGACCGACTCGAGCGCCAGGTCCACGAACCGTTCCAGATGCGGGGCGAATTCCGTCGGAACGCCCGCGAGGATCTCGGCGGGCGTGTCGGCGGGGGGCGCGAAGGCCGCGTAGGAGAGGTCGACGGTGGTACCGAACTCGTGCGAGCTCACCCCGGCGGCCGCGTTGCCGTTCGAGCGCCGCAGTCGTTCCTGACGTTGGGCGGTACGCATGGCACTGGTGACCTCGATGCGGTAAGGCGGAAGCCCGATCGCAGCCAGCCGCTCCTGGAAGCGCCCCCCGAGCACCTCGAGAAGGGCCGGCACGTGGGGCACGACATAGGCGGGGGAGGTGCCTCGCCTGACGATCCAGTGATGCGTGCTGTCCTCGAGTTGGACCAGGCGCCCTGCGGCAACGAGCGAGTCCGTCGCTTCGCTGCTGACGGCACGCACGCCGAGTGCGCGAGCACGAGCCACGTGCTGGGCATTCAGGAATCGGCGCAGCGCATCCTCCTCGCCCGGCGTCATGACGGGCAGTGGCCGCAGGATCCGGTCGGCCGAACCCGCGAGCCGGTCCGCGAGCCGGATCGTCTCCGACAGCGCGGATTCGATCTGGACGAAGGTGGCCGCTCGCGCAGCCTCGACGGCCGCCTGGCGCTCGCGCTCCGCTCGACCGCACGAGGACAGCACAAGGGCAAGGAGAAGCGATAAGGTTCGCATGGTGACTCCCGAGGGTGGTCGAGGACGAAATCTCATCATGGGCTCGGGGGTGCGAACCGTCTAGTAGCTACCCGATCCTCCGGCTTCTCGGTGCGCACGGGTCGGGGATGGAAAGGCACCGTTGGGGCCCCGAGCGGGACCCCGAGGACTCAGGTTGTGGGTGGAAACTCAGTGATGCGAATGGGCAAAGTGCCGGAAAAGCTTGCGGAAGAATCGCCACACCGATTCGATGAGGACGGAAACTTCCGAGGATTCGATCGATCGCAAGATCATGGCGCCACCTCCTTCGGCGGGAGCGTCGTACCGCAGGAGCGTCGTACTGTACGATACCATGCGCCGAGGGTGAGGGATGTCAGGGAGTTCCTGATGTTTTGTAGGGCTAAACGAGTGGTTGGATGGAACGAGCACCGAGGGGGGAGAATGGTGCGGGGGTTGCGTTTCTTATCGATTCTATTATCGTATATCGTCGATTAACGATAAGAGATCCCCAAATGCCAGCCCCCTCAACAGTCTCTGACGCACGACTCGCCACCATGGCCAAGGCGCTCGCCCATCCAGCTCGCATCGCGATTTTACGGACGCTGGCCCGACGTTCGTGCATTTGCGGCGAGATCGTAGAGGAGTTGCAGCTTGCCCAGTCGACCGTCTCGCAGCACTTGAAAGTGCTCAAGACCGCTGGCTGGATCACGGGAGTGATAGATGGACCTCGGACGTGCTATTCGCTCGATCCGGAGTCCGTCTCGGACTTCCGTTTCATGCTGGAGCCCGCGCTCGAGCAGTGGGAAGTTGCGTGTACTTGCTCAGCCGATTCCAGCTGCCCTTAGTCCTGAACTCTGGAGGTCATATGCCTTACGGATCGAGCGGTTGCTGCGGCGACTGCGGATGCGGCGGCGGCGGTTGCTGCTGACCGGAGCAGTGGGAGACGGTCGGGACGCCGACCAGCCTCCCACTCTCAACGTAATCCCCGCCTCTCAGAACATTACATAGAAGGCGAAGTCGTCTACCTCGCAGGCCTCGGCGCGTGCAACCTTCGTCACACGGCCACGACCCCGCCCCGCATCTCCTTCAAACGCTCCACCATGAGGGCTCGTACCTCCTCGGCGAAGGGCTCAGGATCCCCCTTCGGATCACTCCACTCGAGGACGCCGGCGAGCTCGATTCTTCCCCGAATGCCCGACATACCGCCCACGAGGTCCTTCAACTTGGCCATTTGCCAGAATCCGTCGATGACGAGCACGTAGACTTTCCACGGACGCGCACGCAGAACCAGCCCCAGTCCCTTGGTCTTCATCGGTCCGATCTCGCCATCCTTGGTTCTGGTCCCCTCGGGGAAGAGCGCGAGCGGCACCTCCGCGTTGCGCGCCGAGTGGATGAGCTTCTTGACCATGCTCCGGAGCGTTCCCGCCTTGGCGAGCGGATTCACCACCGGGTACTCGTAGAGTCGGACCAAGTGGGAGATCACGGGAACCCAGCTCGCGTAGCGTTCGCGGGTCACGATCCGGAGATACCCGGGGTCCACCGTGTCGACGATGATCGGAACGTCGAACAGCGACTGATGGTTCATGAGGATCAGGACCCCGGGCTCGTTGGGGATGTTAGGAGGCTCTGGGATTTGAGCACCCCCGATCCGACGAGGGGTGGTCGTGAGGAACCACGTGATCACGTGTATCCAACGCCCCAGCACGGCCTCGCGCCTGGAAGGGCGGAGCCGGACCCAGGGTGCGATCACGAGGCGCTGGATCAGGTCCAACACGAGGAGGCCCAGGAGCGTGATCGCTAGCGTGATGCCTCCTCGAAGCCTCATGCTAAGAAACGGACTCGCGGAGGATCATCTAGTTGGAGAGGACCAGCGGTCTGCCGACGAGCTTGTTCGGATCGGCGCCCGGCTTCGGAACGAACTTGTTCATCCATCCGCCGTCCCAGCTGGCGATGTAGACGTTTCCTTCCTGGTCCACATCGATCTGGTGCGGGCGTGACAGACCGCCCGCGAAGCCGCCCCTCGTCCCTCCGAATGCGCCCCAATGGTACTGGAGCTCCCCGTCGAGATTGTACTTGAGAATCCGATTCAGCCTCGCAGAGATGACCCAGACCCCGTCGTTCTCATCGATGAAGACGCCGACGGGATCGGAGATGTCGGTCCATTCCTCGATGTATTCCCCGTCCTCCGTGAAGATCTGGATACGGTTGTTGGTGCGGTCACCTACGTAGACACGGTGGTCCCGGTCCACGGCGAGGCCGTGTACCAGGTCGAACTGTCCGGGTCCGCTCCCGAGCTCACCCCACTCCATGAGGTACTCGCCGTTCGCATTGTACTTGACGACGCGGGAGTTCCAGTAACCGTCGCCGAGGAGGAAGCTGCCGTCCGGGAGAAAGGCCAGCACCGCGGGGTCACCGTAGGTGTAGGGGCCCGGGTTCGGATTGGCTCGCGCCTCCGCACGGGTCGTGGGGTGGTCGGGGTCGACGAGCCGCATCACCAACTCACTTCCGTCGTTGGTGAACTTGAAGATCTGCATGTTGACGCCCTTGCCGCCACCGCGCTCGACGACCCAGACGTGGCGCTCCGGATCGTACGGACTGATATAGATCTGGTGGGGTTTGTTGAAGATCGAGTCCCACTGACTCCAATTCTCCACGATGTTCCCGTTGCGATCGACGACCACCAGGTAGTTCGTGCTGCCCTCCCTCTCCTCCCTTTGCGCGTCTCGGTCTCCCCACACGCCCACGATAATCCGGTCCGGGGTGTCCACGGCCACGCCCGAAACCTCTCCCCAGGTCCACGGCGCCACGTGGTCCGGCGCCGGCTTCCACCAATCCTCCACGGCCTCGTATTCACCGGTCCTGTCGTCCCCACCCTTCACGATCGCTCCCAGCGATCCCGGTTCTGCAGCCTGGTTTTCCCCGCAGGCAGCGAGTGCCCCCAGCCCAACGGCGAGGACAAGGACCACGCCCATGCGATCGAGTTTCATATGCCTCGTCCTCTAGTCGTGGGCCTTTTCGTATTCTTGCTGGGTGATCACCCGCTCCGTGGCTTGGGCGTTGTCGCGTTTCTTCGCGGCCCTCATGCTCATCGCTCTCGTGGACGAGGAGTGGACCCTCGGTAGGGAGAGCAACCGCTCGAGGTCCCGACCCTGGCAGGAGGGGCACTCGGGCACTTCTTTTCCCAGCACCAATGTTTCGAACTCGTTCCCGCACGATTCGCAGGAGTACTCGTAGATCGGCATGCATCCCTCCAAGTTGACACGGAATGTTCCACGAAAGACGGGGAGTGGGCAAGTTCTGGAAGGCCCCTTCGCTTTTTCCCTTGTTTTTCCGATTCCCATCCCTAGGTTGCTGGTGGGCTCGTTTAGCCCGGGGATCGTGTGGCGCGGAGGGGCCCGGCATCCACCGGAGATCGAGGTATGAAGACACTCGCTGCTAGCGCGGCTGTGCTCGGAATCTGGCTTACGCTTTGGAGTCAGCCTCCCGTCGTGCGTCCGGTCGGTTCTGCGGCCGCGGCGACTCCTTGGTTCGACAGCGAAGCCACCTCGTCCCTCGAGGCCGCTTCATCCGCGGTCATGCCGGCCGCCGAGTTGAACGACGTCGTCGAGGAGTACTGTCTCCGGTGCCATAATGAACGCCGGCTGTCCGGAAACATGTCGCTCGAGGGTTTCGATGTCGAAGCCGCGAACCTCCGGGCCGAGACCGCCGAGAAGATGATCGTGAAGCTCCGGGCCGGGATGATGCCGCCTCCGGGGCAGGACCGACCGTCGGCGGACACCCTCTTGGCGCTCGTGGAGACCCTCGAGGCGGTGGTCGACGAGGCCGCGGCGGCCAACCCAAATCCGGGCGTTCGCAGGTTCCAGCGACTCACTCGGACCGAGTACTCCAGGGTGATCCGTGACCTCCTCGCACTGGATGTGGACGCCGGGCGTTGGCTCCCTGCCGACACGTATCTGGGCAACTTCGACAACATGGCGGACGCTCAGGGGCTCTCCGTGACCCTGATGGAGGCGTACCTGAGGGCCGCGACAGAGGTCAGCCGGCTGGCCGTGGGCAACCCAGAGGCGCTGTCGACCCCGACGAAGTACACGAGCCCGATCGAGGTCTCGCAGCACGCGTGGGACCACATCGAGGGTGCGCCGTTCGGAACGCGAGGCGGGATGGTGGTGACGCACTATTTCCCCTCAGACGGCGCGTACGTCTTCGAGGTGGAGACCCTCTTCGGCAGGGGGACGGGATTCGAGGACGTAGATATCGCCATCAACGGGGATGGGGTCGCGCTTCTGGCTCTGGAGCACAACGGAGGCTCCAGAATGCCTATCAGAACCGATCCCATCTTCGTCCCAGCCGGTCAGCACCAGATCTCGGCGGCCTTTGTCCGCAAGATCGACGGCCCCTACGAGGATCGACTCAGCCCGTTCGGCTGGTCCTCCGTCGGCGGGGAGGACTCGCAGTCCTGGGCGAACTACGGTATCACGGCGTTGCCGCACCTGCGCGACCTGACGATCACGGGGCCGGTGTTCGCCGCCGGTGTCTCCGAGACGGCGAGTCGCAGCGAGATTTTCACGTGTTACCCCGATGCGGCGGATCGAGGCGAGGAACGGTCCTGCGCGGAGTCGATCCTCTCGCGACTGGCCCGGAAAGCGTATCGGCGACCCGTCACCTCGGAAGATCTCGCCGGGCCGATGTCCTTTTATGAGAGCGCTGCCGCGGAGCAGGGCTTCGAGGTGGGCGTGCGAACGGGTATCCAGGCGATTCTCGCGAGTCCGTCGTTCATCTTCCGGCTCGAGCGTGGGCCTGCCGGTGCGCGACTCGGCGATAACTTTCGCCTGACCGATCTCGATCTAGCGACGCGCCTGTCCTTCTTCCTGTGGGCCACGGGACCGGACGACGAACTCCTGACGATCGCGGCCGAGGGCCGGTTGTCGGAGCCGGGCATGCTCGAGCGACAGGTGGACCGCATGCTCGAGGACGAACGTTCGTCCTCGCTGGCCACACGCTTCGCTTCACAGTGGCTACGGCTGCAGGATGCCCAGAAGGCCCGACCGGAGCCGTTCCTCTATCCGGACTTCACGGGTCAGCTCGCCGCCGACATGGTGCGTGAGACGGAGATGCTCTTTACACACCTCGTGCAGGAGGACCGAAGCCTGCTCGAGCTGTATACAGCGGACTACTCTTTCGTCAATGAGCGACTGGCCCTTCACTACGGAATTCCGGGTGTGTCGGGTAGCGAGTTCCGGCGGGTCCAGTACCCGGCCGACACCCGGAGGGGAGTGCTGGGCCACGGGAGCGTCCTGCTGCTGACGTCCATGTCGGCGCGGACGTCACCCGTGCTGCGCGGGAAGTGGGTGATGGAGGTGCTGATGGGTACGCCGCCACCACCACCACCGCCTGATGTACCGGCGTTCGAAGCGACCGCGAACTCTACGGAGGGTCGGCGTCTGACGACGCGCGAGGTCATGGAGATGCACCGGGCCAATCCGACGTGTAACTCGTGTCACCGCTTCATGGACCCCATCGGCCTGGCGCTCGACAGCTACGACGTGACCGGCAGGTATCGGTTTCGGGAGAACGGGATGCCGCTCGACACGCGCGGCACTTTCTATGACGGTACCGAGGTGAGCTCCCCGAGCGACCTCACGGAGGTGCTTCTGAAGCGGCCGATCCCCTTGGTGAGGAACTTCACGGCGAATCTGCTCTCCTACGCGATGGGTAGGCGCGTCGAGTACTACGACCAACCGGCGATCCGGGAGATCGGCCGGGTGGCTGAGGCGAACGACCATCGGATGTCCTCGTTCATCCTGGGGGTCGTGCGGAGCGACCCGTTCCAGATGATGCGAGCTGCCACAGCGCCATAGACCGAACGCAGTTAGGGATACCCCAGCAAGGGATTAGAGCCATGGACTTCATCACAGGGAAACACCTTCCCCGCAGGACGTTCATCCGAGGCGCGGGTGCCGCGATTGCGTTGCCCTTCCTGGATGCGATGGTGCCCGCGGGGCGACTCTGGCGCGACCCGACCCGGCAGACTGCCGCCACCCGCCTGGTGTGCATCGAGGAGTCCATGGGCGCTGCCGGCTCGAACCGTTGGGGAGATTCGCAGCACCTGTTCTCCCCCGCGCAAGTCGGTCGGGGCTTCGACTTTGCACCGACGAGTCAGCTGGCGTCGCTGGAGGAGTTCCGAGACTACATGACCATCATCAGCGACACCGACTGCCGAATGGCCGAGGCGTATAACGCAGATGAGATCGGTGGCGACCACGACCGCTCGACGGGCGTGTTCCTGACGCAGTCCCATCCCAAACAGACGCAGGGTTCGGACCTCTTTCTGGGGACCTCACTCGATCAGCTGCACGCACGCCGCTTCGGGACGGACACCGCGCTACCCTCGCTGGAGCTCTGCCTCGAGGGCATCGACCGTGGGGGCGGCTGCGCCTACAACTACCACTGCGCGTACACCACCACACTCGCGTGGGCCTCACCCAACCAGCCGCTGCCACCCATCCGAGAGCCGCGGGCGGTCTTCGAGCGGCTCTTCGGGACGGGGGACACCCCTGAAGACCGGGCAGCCCGGCGACGGACGGACCGGAGCATGATCGATTGGATCGCGACCGAGGTCGCGCGGCTGAGACGCGAGCTCGGGGCCGTGGATCGCGCGGCGCTGGACGAGTACGTCACGCACATCCGAGAGATCGAGCGCCGAATCCAGCTCGTCGAAGCACGCAACGCGAGTGGCGAGGAGAGGGAGATGCCCGAGGCGCCTTCCGGGGTCCCCGACGACTGGGAGGAACACATCAGGCTGATGTTCGACCTCCAGGTGCTCGCGCTCCAATCCGACATGACGCGTGTGATCACCTTCAAGACGGGCTTCGATCAGTCGAACCGGAGCTTCCCGGTGAGCGGCACGAACAGATCGATCCACGGGGCGTCGCACCATGGCAACGTCCCTGAGGACATCCTGGAATTCAACAAGATCAACACGTACCGCACGAGCCAGCTCGGCTACTTCCTCGCCAAAATGCGCGACACCATGGATGGTGAGGCCTCTCTGCTGGACAAGACCGCGATCGTCTGGGGCTCCCCCATGGCCGACCCGAACCTCCACGACCACCGTCGTTGCCCACTCATTCTGATGGGTCATGCGAACGGAGCCCTCGAGGGTGGCATTCACCATCGGGCCCCCTTGGGCACGCCGATGGCAAACGTCTTCGTGAGCCTGATGCAAGGTATCGGGCACGACCTCGACACCTTCGGTGACAGCACCGGTGCGTTCGATCTGAGCTTCCCGGGCGGCGTCGCATCCGGCGGGGCTTGAGGCGCATGAATAGCGTGAAATCGAAGGTCGCCTTGGGCTTGGTGGCCCTGCTCTGTGCCGCGGCGTTCCCGACGCATGCGCAGCTCATCGACGCCGCGAGGAGCGGCGACGTAGAGGCCGTACGGTCGTTGTTGGCCGAAGGCGCCGACGCCAACGCGGTACAGGGCGACGGGATGACCGCGCTGCATTGGGCGGCGGAGCGCGGCCACGCCGCGGTCGCCGATTTGCTCCTGTCCGCCGGCGCCGCCTTGGAGGCCAAGACCCGAATCGGCAGCTACACACCGCTGCACTTGGCTAGCCGCGGCGGGCACGCTTCGATCGCGACGGCGCTCCTCGATGCGGGCGCCGATCCCCATGCGACGACCACGGGCAGCGGCGTCACGCCCCTCCACCTCGCGGCCGCCGCCATGAACGGTGCGGAGGTCGTCACCGAGCTCTTGAGACGAGGCGTCGACGTGGACGCGCGAGAGGCGTCGTCGGGCCAGACCCCGCTGATGTTTGCTGCTGCGTACAATCGAGCTGAGGCGGTCGTGGCGTTACTCGAATACGACGCCGACCCTGCCATCCAGACCGAGTCGGTCGACGTGCTGAAGAGCATGGCCATCGACCGGGAGGCCGGCACTCGCTTCAACGACGCGCTTGCCGAGTTTCAAGATGCCGAAGCAGCGGGACAGGATTGGGAGCCCAGCCCCGCCCAGGTTCAGGCGGCCATCATGGCTCAGCGTGACTTTCTCCTGTCCGGCTACGATCCGGGACCGGTCGAGGGAGAGTCGTTGGCGAGGGTCAACGCCGAATATCCGGGGGGACCGTTGGTGACGCACCCCCCCTACCGCGAAGTGCTGGTCGGCAAGACGGGCGGCATGTCCGCACTTCTGCACGCCGCTCGGGAGGGTAACATAGAGGCGGCGCTCGCCCTCCTCGACGGAGGTGCGGACATCGATCAAGTCAGCGCCGACAATACCAGCCCGCTTCTGATAGCTACGCTCAACGGCCAGTTCGATCTTGCGATGGTCCTGGTGGAGCGTGGTGCGGATCCGAACGTGGCTGCCACCTTCGACGGAGCGGCGCCCCTCTTCGCAACCCTTCAGACTCAGTGGGCTCCCCAGTCCAACTTTCCGCAGCCCCGCGCGCACGACGATCAGAAGACAGAGCACATCGACCTGGTGAAGGCGCTCCTGGAGGCAGGGGCCGACCCTGACATGCGTCTCAACGAGCATCTGTGGTACTGGGAATACGGCCTTACGAAGATCGGGCTCGACCTCACCGGCGCGACGCCGTTTTGGCGGGCCGCCTTGGCCCAGGATGTTGCAGCGATGCGGCTACTCCACTCCTACGGCGCGGATCCGAACATCCCGACCCGGTGGCCGGCCGTGGGAATGCGGGAGCGCCGGCAGCAAGACGGTCGGCAGCAGGAGGACTCCGGGTTGCGCTCCATCCCCGAGGGGGTGGAGAACGCCTACCCGATCCATGTCGCCACAGGTGGGGGATACCTCGGGCTCGGAGCCTTCAGCATGCGCAACGCGCCCGACCAGTTCCTGCCCGCCGTCCGTTACCTGATCGAAGAGCTCGGTGCCGACGTCAATTTGCGCGACTCGTGGCTCTACACGCCGATGCACTACGCGGCGGCGCGCGGTGACAACGAGATGATCGAGTATTTGGTGTCCCAGGGAGGGGACGTCAAGGCGCTCACACGCCTCGGGCAGTCCACGGCCGACATGGCCCGCGGCGGGCGCTCCGGCTTCTTCACCCGCGTGGCCTTTCCGGAGACGGAGGAGTTGCTGGTGAGCCTGGGCTCGACGCGGGAGTGTCTGCACACCCACTTCCTCGACACCGGGGACTTCTGTGACGGCGCCGGAGTGGGCGACCCGTGGACGCCCGGGCCGGACGGACGTCTACCGGGCATTCGAAGGGGAGGGCCCTAGTTCTCTTTGGGCCGGCTGCGCCCGGCTAGTCGACGATTGTATCTCTTCGAATCGGTCCGTAAATCCGGACAATCTGTATCCCCTGGGGAACGGCCCCTGGGGCGCTTAAGACAAAATATGCGTAGTTCACCCGCTTGAGGGAGAGACCCCATGGACTTGCAGAATCGGAGCCAACGGCCGCGCTTTTTCACACCCTGGGCCGGCGCCGCCACCCTCGCGCTCGTCGCAACTCTCGGTTTCCAGAGTGCTGCACAGGCCCAGGCCAGCTTCGCGTCGCAGGATGACGCGGAGGTGACCTACGCCGCGGACGTGGCTTCCATCATCCAGGAAAACTGCCAGGTCTGCCACCGAGAGGGTGGAATCGGGCCCATGGAGCTGATGACCTACGAGGACGTCAGGCGGTATTCGCGCCGCGTCAAGGACAAGGTAGAGAACCGTCTGATGCCGCCGTATTACTACGACAACGATGTCGGCATCCAGGATCTCCAGCAGGATTGGCGTCTCTCCCAGGAAGACATCAACACCGTCGTTGCCTGGGTAGACCAGGGAGCGCCTCTGGGCAATCCGGACGACATGCCGCCGCCCGCTAATTTGCGTGCTACGGACGACTGGTCATTGGCGGCCGAGTTCGGTCCTCCGGACCTGCTTGCCCCCTCGACCCCCATCGACGTGCCGGCGGCCGGCCTCGACCTGTGGCACCGTCCAATCGTAAGGATCGAGGGTCTGCCCGAGGGCCAGGAGCGCTGCATCAAGGCCCTGCAGGTGAAGCCCCGTGGGGACGCGGTGACGGTGGTCCACCACGCCAACTCGACTTTCCAGCTCCTGCAGGCCGACGGCAGCTTCCGGGGAACGGGAGACCGGGCGACCGAATACGCCATGGGTAAGCTGGGTGAGATCATTCCTGACGGCGTGTGCCGGGTGATGCCCGCTGATTCCTATGTTCGATGGGACATCCACATGTATCCCGGCGGCCTCGGAATGACCGCGGCGAACTCCGTGATCGAGGACAACGTGGTCGAATTGGGCATCTGGCTCCATCCGGCGGGCTACCAGTACAAGTACAAGCAGGATCTGGTCAGCTACAACTTCATGGAGGGCCAGCGTGAACTCCTGCTACCGCCGAACTCGGGGTTCATGACCCAGGGCTTTCTCTCGTTCGACCATCCTGTCCGCATCGACAGCTTCCAGCCGCACGGGCACTTACGGATGCGGTCCGCGGCCCTGGAAATCTTCTATCCAGAGACCGGACAGACGGAGATCATCGGCATGATCTCCAACTGGAGCGCCACCTGGCACCAGAGCCACATTTTCGAGGATGACGCGGCGCCGCTGGTCCCGGCCGGTGCCGTCCTCATCATGAAGCAGTGGTTCGACAACACGTCTGCCAACCCCAACAACCCGGATCCGGACCAGTGGGTCGACTACGGACAGCGGACCGCTGACGAGATGTCACATTTTTGGATCGCTGTGAGCCATCTCGATGAGGAGGGCTACGAAGAGCTCGTCGAGGCTAGGGAGGAAGCGGACGAGCAGAGGATCGCCGCCAGGGATTAGCCAGGGATTGGTCGAGGAGTACATGATGCACGACTTGCGTAAGACCGTGGGCGGAGCAGCCCTCGCGCTGGCTCTCTGGGGTGTTTTGGCCGGTCCAGCGATGCTCGATGCCCAGGTGACGGGACCTGGGCCGGATGGCCGTTGGCCCCTACAGCCTATCGCGCCCAAGAACAACACGCTCGCGCCCTTCATGGAGGGCTGGTACGCGAACGAAGACGGGACGTACAGCATCTCCTTCGGCTACGTCAACACCAACGTCGACACGCTGTACATCCCTGTGGGGGAGAATAATTTCCTTGATCAGGCTCAGTTCGACGGGGTGCAGGCCACGGTCTTCTTTCCCGGACGCCACCGGGGGGTTTTCAGTGTGACTCTACCCGCGGCGATGAGTGACACGGACGTTTGGTGGACCGTCACCACGGAGTGGGGTGACGTCACGAGGGTGCCCGGCCGGATCGGTTCGGTGGCCTACCAATTGGACTGGTTTCCACGGCCTCACGGCAGTCTCCCCCCCAGCGTTTCCTTCGACTCGCAGCCCGGCGTGGGCCGGGGACCCCCGGGCATCTGGGCAGAACGCACGGAGACCGTCTCGGTAGGATCTCCCCTCACTCTCTCGGTCAACGCGACGGACCCCTCGGAGAGGGATCTAAGCGATGCCCGCAATCGGGATGTTCCGCTTCGCGTGGTGTGGTCCGAGCTCCAGGGCCCCGCGCCGGTGCAGTACACGCGGCACGAGTCTACCCCACTCCCTGAGGAGCGGGAAGAGGACCCCAGAATTACAGCAGCGATAGCCGCCGGCGGTGCCGCCGCCGACGCTGCGCGTGCCGCCCGTGCCCGGCAACGTGCCGCCTCCGGACCCCAGGTCATGAGACTTACGGGGGGGCGGAGCACTGCCAGCGTGATCGTTACGTTCTCCGTGCCGGGTGACTATGTCATGCTGGCGCAGGTGGACAACTTCGACGCGAACGACAGCGGCACGCAGGACCAGTGCTGCTGGACCAACGCTTACGTCAGGGTCAACGTCACGCCGTAGCATCTGGGTTTCCTGGCCGCTGAAGGCTACGGCAGGGTCAGCGCCACCAACGCGCCGGGTTGGTCTCGCTTGGCGCTCCCCGACTGCACGACGATGTACTGCTTTCCTCCGTCCATGTAGGTCATCATCCCATACAGGCCGGGCCTCGGTAGTTCGACGCTCGCCAGAATCTCACCCGTTAGCTTGTTGCGGGCGTGCAGGAGCGGCATGCCGTTCTCGTTCACTTCGGTATCGCCTCGAAGGTCCTCGGTGGTCTGCAGCAGGAGGTCGCCCACGACCATCTGGATGGAGTAACCGGTTCCTCCCGTATCGGGGATGTCCACTCCGGCCAGAAGGGGGTGGCTCTTGATCCGCTCGGGGGTCTCGCCGATCGGAATGTCCCAGAGTCTCTCGCCCGTATTCATGTCGTAGGCGGCGAGCCGCTGGAACAGAGGCTTGTAGACGGGCAGGCCGTCGATCAGCGGCAGTGGCGCGCGCGGCCCGCCCGGGGCGTACGCTGCCACCGTGGTGCCCGTGGTGGGCGTATGCCGCTCCCGCCCCCTCCAGGCCTCCGCACTCAGTCCGGGCAGGCCCCGCTCTTCGTCCTCACCGTACGTGGGCACCATGAACGAGGGGGCGCTGCAGCTCCGCCTGTGCGACGCGTACATGATTCCCGTCGTCGGATCCGCAATCGGCGGATGGTAGATGTTCAGCCCGGCCATACAGCCGACGACGTTGGTGTAATCGTTGTCGTGGGGATAGGGGAGCGGCGGAACGTAGAGGCCCCCGACCTGGAACTCGCTCAGGATCTCCAATGAGCGCCGCCTCAGCTCCGGCGTGTAGTCCATCACGAACTCGTCGGTGATCCCGTCCACCACGATGCGGTCCAGAGGCTCCGGGCGGGTCGGGTAGGGCTGGGTGGGTGCCGTATAGTTTCCGGGCACCTGGGTTTGCATGACCGGGCGCTCCTCGATGGGCCAGATCGGCTCACCCGTCTCCCGGTTCAGCGCGAAGATGAGGCCCTGCTTGGTGTTCTGGATCACGGCGGGGACTCGCTGGCCGTCCACCGTGAGATCCATCAGGATGGGCGCGGTGGGAATGTCGTAGTTCCACTGGTCACTGTGGTGGATCTGGTAGTGCCACCGCCGCTCGCCCGTCTGGACGTCCAGGGCCAGGACGCTGCCGCCGAAGAGATTGTGGCCCGGCCGGTGGCCCGCGTACGACTGGACGGTCGAGGCGTTCGTCACGATGTAGACGAGCCCCAGTTCCGGGTCGGCGGACGCGGGAGCCCACGACGACATGTCGCCCGACCACTGCCAGGCGTCATTTTCCCACGTTTCGTGGCCGAATTCCCCGGGCCGGGGGATTACGTGGAATTTCCAGAGGTGCTCTCCGGTTCTTGCGTCGAAGCCCATGATGTCGCCCGGGACGTTCTCGATCCGGGTCTGGTCGTAGCTGGGCTCGTGGCCGACGAGCACCACGACCACCCCGTTCACCACGATCGGGGGCGACGAGCTGGTGACCATGCCCAGCTCCCTCGGGATCCCGTGGTCCGGGTCGTAGGGCCCGCTCGTCCGTGTCAGCCAAGGCTCCCAGTCCGCCACGAGGTCCGGGATCAGATCGACCACGCCGGTCCCCCAGAAGTCACCCAGCGGCACGGGCGTGCCCCACTCCTCCAGAGGCCGCCCCGTCTTGGCGTCCAGCGCCCAAAGGAAGTAGGCGGGCGAGGTGATGAAGATCACCCCGCGTCCGTCCACCTCCGCATAGGCGACGCCCTTTCCAAAGTCCGTCCTCGGCGAGCGTAGATACCTCATCGTCTCGGGCTCCCGGAACACCCAGAGTGTCTCGCCCGTGTCGGCGTCGATCGCCGCTACCTGCCGTCGCTGACCGACGACCGTGTACAACATTCCGTCCACGAAGACCGGCGTGGAGCGGACCGTGTACTCGACGCCCGGCCCGAAGTTGTCCCCACGCCAGATCCAGGCTACCTCCAGGTCGGAGAAGTTGGCCGCGTTGATCTGGTTCAGCAGTGGAGCGGAGCGGGTGTGCCCGGCGTCACCGCCCAAGTAGTGCCATTCCCCGTTCTCGAGGCCCGTCAGCTGCGCGGAAGTCGCTGGCGTGCTACCCAGGAGGGCCGTTAGAGCCAGGACGCCAGCACCGATCCGCGATCGCTTTGACATGCTTCCTCCTCGAGAAGAGCCGGGAACGAGGAATACGAACCCTCTACTGAAAGGCTACAGCAACCTCCGAGGCTTGGAAGGCATTGTCAATTTGGGCCGGGGATGCAGTCTTGATGGAGGTCGAGGGCCGTCGGTCCGGGAGTCGAGGGGCCAATGGGATGTCGGTGCGGTGGCGGATTCGGACCCCGAGGCTTAGTGTCGGTGGGAATTTTCACCCAACGGACGATATGCGCTTTTTCCGCCGGACAGCCTTCGTTTGCCACGCTGCCTTCGTAATGCTCCTGGCCGGCCCGGAACGAGGTCTGGCCCAGGACTCCTTCGCGGATCATCGATACACTAGTGAGGCTATCCAAGCGGGCTCTCGTGTGTACGTGGCCGACTGTGCGTTGTGCCACGGAGCGAACGGCGGGGACGTGGACGGCGTCGATATGCGGCGAGGATTGTTCCGTAACGCACGCTCGGACGACGATTTGCGGCGGGTCATCACGACCGGGATCGACAACGGGAGAATGCCCTCGTTCGACCTGAGGCCGGCCGAGCTCGAGGGAGTCATCGCGTACATCCGTGCGGGCTTCGATCCGAGCGGCGTCGCGGTCAAGGTTGGTGAGCCCGCTCGTGGTCAGGTGCTCTTCGAAGGCCGCGGTGGCTGTGCCGCATGCCATCGCGTACATGGGCGTGGTCCTCGCGCCGCGCCAGACCTGAGCGAGATCGGCCTGGACCGCACGCCAGCCGCGCTGCAGCGAACGTTGCTCGATCCGAGCGCCGCTCTCCTGCCGATCAACCGACCGATACGAGCCGTGACACGCGGAGGTGAGACCATCCGTGGGAGGCGGCTGAACGAGGATACGTACACGGTGCAGCTGATCGATTCGGAGGAGCGGCTGCGCTCGCTCGTGAAGGCCGACCTGGTCGAGTACGAAGTGAGTACAACGCCCATTATGGAGCCGACGACGCTCTCCAGCGCCGAGGTCGCCGACCTCATCGGATATCTCCTTTCGCTAAGAGGCATGCCATGAAGACGGCCCTTCGTACCCGGCTGCGGGGGCTCGCCCCGGGAGGGCTGTTGGTGCTTGCTCTGGTAGGGCCTCCGGTGCCCCATCAACTTGGGGCGCAAGTGACCTATGATCGGATCCTGAACGCCTCGGACGAGCCCCAGAACTGGCTCACATACAACGGTACGTACGCGAGTCAGCGGCACAGCCGCCTCACTCAGATCACCGCAGCGAACGTGGGGGATCTCGAGTCGAAGTGGGTGCTTCAGAATCAGGTGTTCGGCGCCTGGCAGTCGAACCCGATCGTCGTAGACGGCATCATGTACATCACCGAGCGACCCAACGACGTCATGGCCGTGGATCCGGTCACCGGTCGGGTGTTCTGGATCTACCGGCACACACCAGCCGAGAACGCCCGGGTCTGCTGCGGTGCCAATAACCGCGGTGTGGCCATCCTGGACGACAAGGTATTCATGGGCACGCTGGACGCTCGGCTCATCGCGCTCGACGCGACCAATGGCCGGCCGATCTGGAACGTCGAAGTCGCGGACGTGAATTCCGCATATTCGATCACCATGGCACCCCTGGTGGTGAAGGACAAAGTGATCGTCGGCGTCGGCGGCGGTGAGTACGGCATTCGCGGTTTCATTGCGGCCTACGACGCGGAGACGGGAGAGGAGGCCTGGCGCTTCAACACGATCCCCGGGCCCGGCGAGCCCGGCCACGAGACGTGGGAGGGCGACGACTGGGAGCACGGCGGAGCCTCGGTGTGGATCACCGGCTCGTACGACCCCGACTTGAATCTGACGTATTGGGGTGTGGGAAACCCTGGTCCTGACTGGAATCCCGGACAGCGCCCGGGCGACAACCTCTTCTCCGATTCGGTCGTCGCCCTCGACGCGGATACCGGCGAGCTCGTGTGGTACTTCCAGTTCACACCGAACGACGGCTACGACTACGACTCGGTACAGGTTCCCGTGCTGGTCGACATCGAATGGAATGGCGTGCCACGAAGGCTGATGCTGTGGGCGAACCGGAACGGCTACTTCTACGTGCTCGATCGAGTGACGGGCGAGTTCCTGACCGGAACGCCGTTCGTGAGAGTGAACTGGTCGAGCGGCCTCGATGAGACCGGGAGGCCCATCCCGACGCCCCAGCCCGCCGGCTCACCCACCTGGCCCGGCAACCAGGGCGGCACGAACTGGTATCCACCGTCGTTCAGTCCCAGGACGGGCCTCTTCTACTTCTCCGCCTGGGAGGACTACGCCACGATCTATCGTCCGGAGGAGTCGGTATTCACGCCGGGTCGAGCGTTCCTCGGCGGTGGATTCGACGTGCTGACGCCGACCCCGGGGGCGCCGGGCGTGGGGATCGGTCGGACCAGCCCCATCAACAACTGGACGGACGCAGTCGGGCACGGCACGGTGATGGCCATGGATCCGCGCACGGGCGAGGCTCGTTGGACGTATGAGCAGTTCGACGTCAGCGACGGCGGCATGCTGACGACGGCTTCGGACTTGTTGTTCACCGGTGGCCGTGAGGGCCATTTCCACGCGCTCGATGCGCGGACCGGGGAGTTGCTGTGGAGGGCGAGCCTCGGCGGTCAGATCGTGATGGCGCCGATCACGTACATGGTGGATGGGCGGCAGTACGTGTCGGTGATCTCCGGACACACGCTGGTGACGTTCGGGCTACGGGACTAGGCGGATACTCCGATGCAGGCCGTGAGGGTCGCTGACATCTGCCCCACAAGACGACGATGATCAGATCGACGATGATCCGGACGACGACGATGAGAACGACGACGGTCAGAACGGCGAAGGCCAGGCGGGTGATGCCACTCCTCGCGGTGATCGCCGCGGTGGTCGCATTCGGCGCGGCCCCCGGCGCCTCTGCGCAGGAAACCGAGGGCGCCCGCTGGGTGACCGCGTGGGCAACGTCGCAGCAGGGCCTCGGCACGACTACCATCACCAATGCCACGGTGCGTATGATCGCCCGCGTGACGGTGGGGGGCGAGTCGGTGCGCGTCCGGCTCGACAACACGTTCGGCACGGATTCGCTCGTCATCAGGGCGGCCTACGTAGGCGCGGTCATGCGCCGCGCCGCGCTCACGCCCGGCTCCAACCTGCCGGTGCGCTTCGGCGGGTCGCCGAGCGTGACCATCGCGCCGGGCGGGACGGTCGAGAGCGACCCCGTCCCGATGCGCGTCATCGCGCGCCAGGATCTGGCGGTCAGTCTGTACATCCCGGCGGCCGACGTGCGGCCGAGCCAGCACGGCCAGGCGAACGTGACGTCGTATCTGAGCGAGAGCGGCTCCGGGAACTTGGCCGCCGCCGAGTCGGCGGAGGCCTTCACGGAGACGACCACGTCCACCTTCTGGCTGAAGGCGATCGACGTTCGCTCCGAATCCGCCACCGGCACGGTCGTCGGCTTCGGCGATTCGATCACCGACGGAACGTGCACGACGCTCGATGCTCACGACCGGTGGGAGGATTGGCTCGCCGCGCGCCTCTATCTC
Organism: Gemmatimonadota bacterium; assembly: GCA_039590375.1. GTDB lineage: Bacteria > Gemmatimonadota > Gemmatimonadetes > Longimicrobiales > Gaopeijiaceae > UBA822. Next base: position 2,880 of record JBDHFN010000005.1, on the reverse strand, counting down.
GCCGCGCCGGACGCCCACCCCGCGATCGTGAACGAGGGGATCGGCGGCAATACCGTCAGCGGCGAGGGGCTGCGGCCGCCGCCGAACAGCCCGCCGGGAATCGAGCGGCTCGACCGGGACGTTCTATCGCACACTGGTGTTACTCACGTGGTCCTGTTCATGGGCACCAACGACATCCGCCGGGAGAGCTCCGCGGAGCAACTCATCGCGGGCATGCAGGAAATCGCCGAGCGGGTCCAGGCCCGTGGAATGACCGTCATCGGCGCCACGATCATTCCGCGCCACAACCGCGCGCCCACCGCCACGAATTCGGGATGGACCCCGGCGAAGACGCGGATCCGCCGGGAGGTCAACGACTGGATCCGCGGTGGCGGCGCGTTCGATGGGGTGATCGACTTCGACGCGGTGGTGCGGGATCCCGCGGACCCCGACCGGATCGCTCCTGCATTCGACTGCGACGGCATCCATCCCAATCCGCGCGGCTACTTCGAGATGGGTGGCGCCGTGCCTCTGGAGCTGTTCGCTCCTTAGCAGCTTGATCGGCCAACGGGCCGACGAGTCAACCGAGCCAACGAGCTACCCCTCCGCCCTGAGCGCCTCGGTCGGCTCGATTCGCAGTGCCCGGCGTATCGGCACGATGCACGCGAGAAAGCACACCACGCACATCACCGCGACGAATGCTGTGAGAAACGTGACGTCCTCCAGCCCGAGTCCGCCACCCCCGGCTAACAGCCCCGTGAGAAGAAGCCCTCCCAAGCCAGCTCCGAATCCGAGCCGCACCAGGGGACGTCCGAGGATCGCGCCGACGATGCGTCGGCGGTTGGCCCCGAGCGCCACACGGACACCGATCTCGCGGGTCCGGCGTTCGACCGTGAACGACACGACTGAATAAATCGCCGCGTTCGCGAGCAGGAGGCTGAGCGCTCCAAAGCTGAGGAAGACGCCGAACATCACTTCGTACATCAGCAGGTCCGGCCCGGGCTCGTCCATCGTCCGTACGTCCGAGACGCGCAGGGCAGGGTCGACGTCGCTGGCGAGCGCGTGCAGCGTCGGGGCGAACGCCTCAGGGGCTGTCCCGAGGTGTACGGCCATGCGTAAGGGGTACGAGGCCTCGGGCGTCAGCGGATGATAGATCCCCTCCGGGGGCACGTCGGGGCTGCTCGACAGACCGATCTCGCTCACCACGCCGACGATCTCGTGCCAGGGACCCGGCTCCTGATCCGGCGACGGGAGAACCGTTCGCGAGCCGGGATTGAGATAGCGAACGCGGCGTCCGATCGTGTTGCGGTCGTTCAGATGTGTGCGTACGAAGGACTCGTTCACGATCGCCACGTGCGCGTCGGGATCGAAGTCGCCCGAATCGAATCCGCGCCCTGCGAGCATCGGCTTGCCCACGAGGTCGAAGAGGTCTTGAGCGACCCAGACCATCTGTGCACGACGCCCCGTCGCCGAGGGCGCCGGCCCCGCCTCGCCCTCGCCCTCGATCTCGATCCACCCGCGTGGATGGGACCCACCCGGAAGCTGACTGGCGGCCGAAACCCCGAGGACTCCGGGCTCGGCCTCGATGCGACGCTCGAGCTCCTCGCGGGCGGCGACGAAGCGCTCGCTGAACTCCTCGAGCGGCAGCTCCACGGACGAACCGGGCAACGTCCCGCGATCCCGCGTTAGGCTCACGGTGAGGTATTCCGCAGCTGGAAATCCGGCGTCGAACGAGCGCCAACTCCTCGTGAACTGTCCTCCGACGAGGCCGAGGGTGACGATGATGACCGTGACCGCCGACTGGACCACCACCACGGTAGTCCAGAGCCCCCCCATCCGGCGAGCGGGGCCGTGACGGGAAGCCCCTTGAAGTCGCGGCTGCAGGTCGCCGGTCAGCTTGAGCGCCGGGACGACACCCACGACGACGGCACCGAAGACCGTGAACACTCCGGCGTAGAGCGTAGCGGCGGGTGTCACGTCGCCACGGACCCAGAAGGGGAGGCCTCCGCCCGTTACCGAGTCGAGTACGCCCAGCGCCCGTCCCATCCCGAAGTCCGCGACCACCAGCCCGATCGTGGCGGCGAGTCCGCCGAGCACCAACGCCTCGGCGAAGAGCTGCATGACGATCCGAGCGCGGCTCGCGCCCAGGGCATTTCTCACCGCGATTTCGTTGTCACGCGCGGCGGTGCGCGCGAAGACGAACAGGGAGACGTTGGCGCAGATCAGAAGCAGGAGCGCGGTGAAGAACGTCGCGTTCAGGGAGTACATGCCCATTGGGTCCCTTTGGGGAATACACCGGATACAGGGCATCCCCCAGGGCTCCCCGGCCGATAATTCAAGTTACCGCGATCACCTATCGCAATGATCCTATACTCACTTATGCGTGTATGGGAATGCCGGTTGACGAGGGTGACATAGTATGCAGCGTCGGTCATACCTGGGACATGCGCTCGTCAATAAAAAGAAACGGGTTACCTATTACAGGTATTTACAGCCCGCCCGAATTAGCTCAGCTTGCGGTTATCGTGAGCACCAAGACGCCTTACAAGAACATCGCTGCCCAGATCGCAAGCGCCATTTGGGGTACCAAGGGTGCTGGCTATTACCCAATGATAATAGTGGTCAATGAAGATGTTGAAATTACAAATATGGTAGAGGTAATGCATGCGCTTTGCTCAAAACTACATCCGGTAAGGGGGATTACCGTGATACCCCACGGCCCTGGGAGTCCGCTGCTGCCTATGTTGAATTTGGAGGAAAGGTTATGGTCTGACGGCTCCAAGGTGCTCTTTGACTGCACATGGCCAATTGACTGGCCGCCTGAAATAGCTGTGCCGCCCAAAGCCTCTTTCAAGGCCATATATCCTGAACACATAAAGAAGAAGGTCTTGGAACAGTGGT
>JBDHFN010000004.1:0-75631 GCA_039590375.1 Gemmatimonadota bacterium | reverse complement strand
AGCCATGGTGCCGAGCACGTCGCGACAGCCCATGACCGGTTCCCGCAGTGACCGAGGTGTGGAGGCGGAGGGCCTCCCCTTGCCCGATGAGGAGGGCCTGCTGGACCTGTATTACGCCGGGGGGCGTCTCCCCTCTCCCTCCGGTGGATTCCTCATGGTCCTGGGAGTTCGGCCCGAAGACGAGGGGCCGGGGCTGATCATCCTGGAATGCACGTCCTCGTCGCTTCGGTACCACTTGAATGTACCCAAGGCCACGCGCACCGAGCGGAAGAAGGTTCGGGACATGATCGTCGAGGGCCGTGACCCCAAGTGCCCCCGGCACCAAGGGGAACTGTTGACCCGAATACGCCACGACTTGGCTTGTCCCAAGTGTGGTGTTCGGTATGCCAAGGCCAAGTAACGGCCGGTGAGCCTCAGGGTGGTAATGCCCATCGGCCTTCATTAGATTGCGGCCCTAGAGCCGTGCGAACTCTAGCGTAAGGAGCTTTGTCGCGATGGCAGAGGGATTCCTCAGCTCTGAAGAGTACGACGAACAGGCTCATCAGTTGTATAACAGCGGGGATTACGAAGGGGCCCTCGAGATGCTCAAAGAGGGCCTTTCGTTGTATCCCAACGCTGTCGAGCTTTGCGTGGGGATGGGGTACGCGCGTCTCGCGAGGGAGGAGTACGCGTGGGCACGCAAGGCGTTCGACCGTGCACTGATACTCGATCAAGGGCATGAGGACGCCCTGGTCGGGTTGGGCGAGACTCTCCTCCGCTTTGGGGAGCGCGCCGCCGCGCTGGCGCTGTTCGAGCGGGTCGCCGCGTTGGGGTTCGAGGACGACATAGAGTTGATGCTCACCATAGGGCGCGCGCTCTATCGTGAAAGCCTCTACGCCGAGAGCCGGGATGTGTTCGCGAAGGCGTCTGCCGCCCGTCCGGACAACGCGGAGGTCGCGGCATCGCTCGGCTACGCGCTCCACCGACTGGGCGATGAGGTTGGCGCCGGGCGCCAGATCCGGAGATCCCTCCGCCTCGATCCCGACCACTATGAGGCCAGGATCTATCTCGGCCATCTCCTGTACGATCGAGGAGACTGGGAAGGGGCACTCCGCGAGTTCGAGCGCGTCCCGCCGCCCGATCATTGGGATGCATTGGCGGTTTGGCGCCTCGTCGAGCTCAAGCGAGCGCTCTGGCAAGTGGAAGATGGGGATGAGCGGGTCGAGCCCTGGCGAAAGCGTCTGGATGAACTCGAGGCGCTTCATGATCCCATCGATCGCTTGCTTGCCGAGGTCGAAGCAGAGGCCAACGGTGGTGAGCGGTCACTGATCGATCCCAGTCAGCTCGAACTCTTCGAGCGGGGCGAACGAAGGGGCGCGTCGGAGTCGCACGAAGTCCGATTGGGCAACGGACACCTCTTCCGCGGAACGTGGAACCACATCGTACGGCAGATGAGAGACCAAGCTGGGTTTTCCCACGAAACACTGTCCCAGTACATGAGACGGTTGGCGGAGCGTTGGCACGAACAGCTCGGCGTGGAGATTCCCTTTGCCGATCCCGAGAGCTTTCTCGAGGCCGCCATCCGCGCCGGCGCCGTGTATCTCGAAGACTGAACCCATGTCGCAGTCCGGAGATGTACTCGATCGGTTCATCGAGGCACTCGTTCAGCAAATCACAATCACCCGACCGGAATATCTGACGATTCCGTTCACGGTCGCGGAGATCTATCAGGACCTCGTTCCCTATCGATCCCACCGCGATTCGATAGGCGTCGAAATGAGCGGGGACTATGAGGACGCCCTCGCCCGCATGCTCTCGGGTGAGGGTGACTATCTCCTGCTCGACTCCGACGTGGCCCGGCGGGAGTTGCAGGCGGAACTCGCTACCCGAAATCCCAACACAGCTCTGTTTCGGGAGTTTGCGGCGGTGGATGTCCGCCTACATCCCAGCCGGGTGCCCTCGGGGGCCGGCCCCGGCGCCGTGGCGCGAGGCGAGACCGAGGACTTGTTCGAGGAGCTGGAGCCGAAGGCCGCGCAGATGGAAGCGCCTGTGGATATGCCCCAGCCGCCCTCGGACCAGCCAGCCGATGAGCCGGGGTCCGAACCGGCAAATGCCGATGAAGATGGCGTCGTGGGCCACATCGAGACGGTCACGGTTCCGCCTCTGGTGTCGCTTTCGGAACGCCCACGCGAGGGAGCCGACCCGTCGGACACCCGCTCAGGCGATGCCACGATGGTGTGCCACTGGTGTCGCGAGGAACTTCCGGGGCGCGACTCCATCCGTTTCTGTCCGTTCTGCGGCGGCGACCTCCGGCCATCCCCGTGTCGCGAGTGTGGCGAAGCGGTCGAGGCCCGGTGGCAGTTCTGCGCTTCGTGTGGGGCCGACGTGCGTGCTTAGACGGATAGGAGCCATCGCCCTCCTGGCGGTCGTGGGATGTGGGATCGAGCCGAAGGCGGCCCCCGATCCAGTCGAGGAGGCCGATGCCGGTCCTTACGCCGAGATCGTTGCCGTGGCCCAGGTCGTTCAGTTGTCGGGTGGCCGAGACGTGGAGCACATCGTCCCGCCCCACCTGGAGATCTCGATGGGGGAGTGGGTCCAGTTCCTGACGCTCGACCGCCGTGTACACACCGTGTCTTTCGTGCCCGACTCCCTTTCTCCAGAGGCCCTCGAGTACCTGACCGACACCGGGCAACTCGAGGGACCACCACTTCTCGAGCGCGGGAGTCGATTCCTGGTTGATTTCCGGAGGGCGCCCGCCGGTCGATACGTCTTCTCGAGTGTGAGCCACGGGGATCCTGTCTTCGGCAGCGTGACTGTGCGGGAGCTCCCGGCGAATCAGTAGATTTCGCCTCGACCCACTCTACTCCTTCAACAGGCCTTTCAAATGGGAACGCAAGGACACGCCAAGGACATCGTCGTTCTCTCGGGAAAGAGGACTCCGTTCGGGACCTTCGGCGGAAGCCTCAAGGGCTTCACGGCCACGGATCTCGCCGTCTTCTCGAGTGTCGCCGCCATCGAGGCCGCCGGTGTGGCTCCGGACCAGGTCGATCACACTTTCGTCGGCAACGCCCTCCAGACTTCTTCGGACGCGATCTACCTCGCCCGCCACGTGGCGCTACGGGCCGGTGTTCCCCAGGAGAGCCCCGCTCTGACCGTCAACCGGCTGTGCGGGTCCGGGTTCGAAGCGATCGTGCAGGGGGCCAAGGAGATTCTCCTCGGGGGGGCCGAAGTGACACTGTGCGGTGGCACGGAGTCCATGAGTCAGGCGCCCCACGTGGTGCGCGGAGCGCGCTGGGGACAGCTTCGCCTGGGACCCGCCGGAACCTCCTTCGAGGATATCCTTTGGGAGGCCCTGCGTGACTCGAATTGCGATATGACGATGGCCCAGACGGCGGAAGAGCTGGCTGAGCGCTACGAGGTCACCCGCGAGGAGGCCGATCAGATGGCGGTTCGCAGCCAGCAGCGCGCCAAGGCGGCTTGGGACGATGGCCACTTTACGGCCGAGATTGCCCCCATCACGCTCAAGAGCCGAAAAGGGGAAGAGGAGTTCGCGCACGACGAGCACATGCGGCCCGACACGACGCTCGAAGCCCTGAGCGGGCTTCGCCCTTACTTCAAGAAGGACGGCCTCGTGACCGCCGGCAACGCCAGCGGAATCGGCGACGGGGCAGCGAGCGCGCTGCTTGCAGGGGCTGATTGGGCCGAGCAAAACGGGATCGAGGCGCTCGGCCGCATCGTGTCGTGGGGATTCGCCGGGGTCGAGCCGAGCGTCATGGGTATCGGACCGGCGCCTGCCTCGCGTCTGGCCCTCGAGAAAGCCGGGTTGACTCTGGCCGATATGGACCTCGTCGAAGTGAATGAGGCATTTGCGGGCCAGTACATGGCGGTCGAGAAGGAGCTCGGACTCGATCCGGCCATCACGAACGTGAACGGCGGAGCAATCGCGATCACCCATCCCCTCGCGGCATCGGGGGCGCGCATCACCATTCACCTTCTTCATGAACTGCGGCGGAGGGGCGGGCGGTACGGCCTTGGGGCGGCGTGCATCGGTGGAGGACAAGGGGGCGCAGTGGTCGTGGAGGCCCTATAGGCGCATCCTGTTCGGGGTGGAGTACGTGCGGGTAACGGGAGCGGCGACACGATGGGCGAAGACAAATCGAGGAGTCTGACGCGTACGGAGTTCGAGGCGGTGATGAAGCGGGCGTCGGAATTGGCCATCTCGGATCCCTACGAGGGCCAAGATACGCTCGACGAGGCCGAGATATTCCGGATCGCCGGCGAGGTCGGCCTTCCGCACAAGCACGTTCGGCGAGCCTTGGCCGAGATGCGTTTGAGCGAGAGTCCCACGGGCCTCATCGATCGGTGGTTCGGCCCCAAGCAGGTCTGGGGATCGAGGGTCGTACCGGTCTCCAAAGAGGATCTCCGGCACACGCTGGACGAGTTCCTGGTGGCGGGGAATCTGCTCGAGGCTGTTCGACACTCATCGGATCTGTTGCTCTATCGCCCGGCGGTGGATTGGATTTCGCACTTCGCCCGGGCCGGGGCTTCGTTGACTCGGCGCGCCCATTGGGCGGCCGCCAAGGAGATCGAGATCCGTCTGGAGGAATTGGATGAGGGGTCCACTCTGCTCGAAATTCGGGTGGATCCCGACATCCGGGGTTCATACACGACTGGGGCGGCGGCCGGCGGCCTGGTGCTCGGCGCCGTCACGGCGTTCGGCGTGACGGTGTTGGCTGGGAATCTGTTTGTACTCCCATTGGTCGGTGCGCTGTCGCTCGGCGGCGTATCGGCTGCCGTGGTCGTGACCGCCACGGCGTGGATCACCGGCCGCAAGTCCCGCAGAGCACGGGAAGAGGTGCAGCAGGAGCTCGAGGGGGTGCTCGATCGGTTGGAGCAGGGTGAGGATCTCGCACCCCCGCCGGCGTCGTGGCGCCGGTGGGTGATGGATCAGGCCAGAAGGTTTCGGATCGAGATTGCCGGTTCCAAGGGGAGCGGAGCGTAGTGGACATCGAGAATGTGGGCGTAGTTGGATGTGGGCTCATGGGCAGCGGGATCGCGGAGGTCGCGGCGAAGGCGGATTTCGACGTCGTCGTGCGCGAGGTGAGCGACGACCTGATCGAGGCCGGCCAGAACCGAATCCGAGGATCGCTCGACCGAGCGGTAGAGAGGGAAAAACTCACGGCCGCCGACCGGGACACGGTGTGGAGTCGAATTCGGTTCTCCACCGAGCTGTCGGAGTTGGCTGACCGGCATCTCGTGATCGAGGCGATCGTAGAGGAGATGGGGCCCAAGAAGGAGCTGTTTTCGGTCCTGGATGATATCTGTGGGCCCGAGACCATCTTCGCCTCGAACACCTCATCCCTGACGATTACCGACATGGCGGCGGCGACCGCGAGGCCGGATCGCGTGGTTGGCCTCCACTTCTTCAATCCGGTCCCCGTCATGGAACTGGTGGAGGTCGTGCGCACCATCGCAACGAGCGACGAGGCGTTCAGCGCGGCCTACTCGTTCGCCGAAGCGCTGGGCAAGAAGCCGATTACGGCGAAGGACAACTCCGGGTTCGTCGTGAACCTGCTCCTGGTGCCCTATATGCTCGACGCCATCCGGCAGCTCGAGCGCGGCGTGGCGTCGATGGAGGATATCGATCGGGCGATGACACTCGGACTCGGGTATCCGATGGGTCCGTTTACTCTCTGCGACTTCGTCGGGATCGATACGGTCTATCGAATCTCGGAGATCATGTTCGAGGAGTATCGGGAGGGTCGATACGCGCCGCCGCCGCTTCTGAAACGCGTCGTCTCTATGGGGCGGTTTGGAAGGAAGACCGGAAAAGGTTTCTACGATTGGTCCGGGGAGCGCCCGATCCCGTTGCCGCTCTGAGGGGGGCCCCTAACGCGGCTCGCCCCACTTCTTCAACCGGCCTTTAGACCTTGCCGCGGCGTTGGCGACGGCGCTCGCGCCGGATCGCTGCCTCGCGCTTCCGCTTCCGCTGGGCGCTCGGCTTCTCATAGAAGCGACGCTTCCGGAGCTCGGAGTAGAGGCCCGATCGCTGCACCTTACGCTTGAAGCGGCGGAGCGCCCGCTCGAGGCTCTCGTTGTCTTGAATCGTTACTTCCAAAGGACGCCGACTCCCTTCCTGTCCGTTCGAACTGTAAGAAAAGAGACCGAAGACCAAATCTCTTACCAAGACAAAAAGAATAGTGTCGATGCTCCGATCAGGGAAGTCTACGCTCGCGGTGGAGGGTGTGGCTGTAGAGTACGTATTCCTCTCTGTGGTCGAGAAAGTCCTCTACCCACACCTCGAAGGGTGGCATGGGAATGCGCTCCTCGATGTACTCGATGACGAGCATTCCCAGCTGCAACCGATCCCTGGCGCCAAAGTCCACTCGCTGGCCCTCGAGAATCGAGTCGACCGCCGCCTCGAAGCACTCGGGGTCCACCAGGGTGATGAAGTGGCACACCTGATCGAGCCGATAGGACTGGTAGAGAGACCGGAGCTCCGCTGTGTCCGACCCCCCATCGGCGTCATTCAGACGCTCTTCGAGGTGCTCCTCAGCGGACGCGGAGAGCTCCTTCGAATTCTCGAGCAGTAGATTCTTGAACCACCGACGGGTCTTGGGAGATTCGCGTGCCTCCTCTCCCTGCCATGTGTGCAGTGACGAGGAGAGCAAGGCCCTGACGAGTGGCCGTCCGAGTCCACGAGCCTTGTGATCGATCTCCTCCTCGGACGCCTCGATGAAGATGTCGGCCGTCCGCACCTCGTCTGAATCCCCGTCGCTGTCTTGCGGTCGGAACGCGAGATGTCCGTGCCACAGGCGGTCCCGACCGACGAAGGTCACCAAGAAGCAAGACCAGGTTTCTTGCTCGCGGTCCAAGAATCCGAGCGAACGCCTGCGGGATCGGTCGATCAATGCGTGTTCGGTCAACGCGCCTGCTGGCTAGAGAATGTGATTGCTTGCCAGGACTGTAAACATATTGTTATCGTGGATCAACAGGAGTCGAAAATTTAGCCATTACGGCATCGCAGAGCCTTTTGTGAATGTCCGTGATGTGGAAAAGTACCGGCAAAGAATGCCGGTTTTTTTGCCTCGATACTCTTGGGGGTACGCCTTCGAGAGTCCGCCGATCGAGAAATCGATCGTCATTCGACAGTGAGGGGATCATGGAGGGAACGACGTTCTCGCTTCACTCCGCAGCACGGCCCGAGGCCATGGCCGACGTGCCCGGCGTCTGTGAGCTCCCGCTGACCAGGGCTGTGGTCCATTACCGTGACCTGCACGAGGTCGATCCGCCGGGCGGGCGTATCCAGGACATCGGACTGGCGCTCGTCCTCGAGGGCCGTTTCGCTTCGTCCTCGGAAGTCCTGGATCTGGGAAGCTCCACCGTGAAGATGCTGGACCTGAGTTCCGAGCTGGTGGTTCTCGATTGGGTCTATGAACCCACGCTGAAACACGTCAATCGTCTGCTCGTGGAGAGGGCGCAAGGTGCCGAAGACGTGGACGCGGCGGGGCGGCTGGGAAGCTACTCGTTCCAGATGGCCCTGAGCCTACTCGGGCGCCTCGGATACGGACCGCTCACCCGCCCCACGATTCTCAGGATTGGCTTCCGAGACATTTGCCGGGATCTGGATTTTCACGAGGGCACAGCAGTCCGTATCGTCTTCGGCGAGCATCGAGTGGCGCGCGCACACCTCGACTATGACGCCAACTCCTTGGTGTTCAGTACACCCTCGCCGGAGCCGGACGCCGTGCTCGAAGCCGCCGTGCTCGAAGCGTTTCCACGCAGTGACGTTCTCCGTCTCAGCGAGGCCCACAACGGTGGGTCGGTCGATTACCAGGTCCGCCTTTCCTTCCCGGCCAGCTTGGCCGAGGCTCGTGAAGAACTCCGAACGATCCGGCGGGGCCTTGGGGGCTTGTTGGCGCGCTTCGAGCCGGAGCACTTCAAAGGGCTCGAACACCACCTCGCCACCTTCGGCTCGCGCGACACCCTCTCCCAGCTTCATCTCCGAGAGAGGCGAACGAAGGTCGAGGCGCTCCGGACCTGTCACGGGGCCAGCGTTGGCACCGTCCATTGACGTCAGGGCATCGCACGACCGCCGTCATCCCTGAACTCGACCCTCGAGGGACGCCGCCCAACCCTGTAGACGGGGGAGTTTCGCCGTCCGATACCGCCCTGCTGAGGGGACTCTACGAGGGGTATTGTCGGCAGCAGGTGTCACTTCTCCTGGAGATCATTCCGAGGGAGGCTGTGAGGCCGCTTTACCGCCACGCGAGGACTTGGGCGACCGAACGCGGGTCCCATGAGTCGAAGGATCCGATGTCGACCCTGCGGGCCTTCTGCGGTGAAATGCTTCCGCTTCCACCGTTCGAAGTCTGGCACTCCGACCATGAGAGCCATGGCTTGGCTCATGAGGGTGCGGGCGTGGAACGGTCGCCTCTGGCCGAGCCGATGGAGCCGATGGCGGTCGATGTCCGGCGAATCGAGCATGAGGCGCAGCCCTGGCAGGGAACGCTCGAGGTCTACCGTGGCGGGGACGCGTGGCGGGGACTCATTCGATTCCAGCGCGACGGAGAGGAGGGCCACTTCCGCACCGGCGAGATCTTCTGCGAGGATGACCTCCAGGACCTTCGCGATCGCTTCATTTCATTCACTGCGCCTACCATGAGCGCCTTTCTGCGCTCGACCCTTCCGTAGAACCCGTTTTTTTGCAAAAAAACGGGTTCGGCCGAAAGCTCAATTTTCACGGAATTGGTTCCCGTAAGTTCCCATCATAGTTGAGTTTCCCTCCTGGGAAAACACAAAACATGCGATGCCCCAAGGGTCGAGGAACAGTTGGTTTCGGGTCAAAATCCCCTTTTATAAGTCATTGTCGTACAACACGTTACAAACTTTAGTTGGGCACACGACAATTTTGAGAACAGGGTTGCGCCCGCCAGAAATCACGTGTACTATGGATTCGCCTCGACGCTGTTGCGTTTCCATGACACTTTCGAAATTCACGATGCTAACAGTCGGTCCTATCGGACCATTTCGTGAATTTTCGATCCACCAAAAACTCTGAGGGAAGTGCGCCTATGTGGGAGACTCGATCTGTGCAGATTTCCGTCCGACTTCCCCACGATATAGCCGAACAAGCCGAAGAGGTACAGAAGTTGGATCCCGAATTCTTGAGTCGGGTCGTCCTCTATGGCCTCACTCGCCGATCCATCTACCACCAGCTGCGTGAGCGCAGCCAAGACCAGGGTACCGACGGCGTCCCCGCTTCGCGTCCCATGTGAAAAGGCTTGACTCTCCCCGGCCACCCCAATAAGAACTAAGGGCAAGTAGCGCAGGTACTTGCACGCCGAGGGCCGGTGTGCGCCGTGCTGGGAGGGAGGACATGAGCGACGCCCGGCCGAAAGACCAGCGAGAGGGCGACGGGGAATTGGCGGAACGCATTCTCCGAGCGAAGTATCTGGACTATTGCTCCTCCCGTGTCGCCGAGCATCTACTCCGGCTTTCGCCAGATGAGATCTACGTCCTTGCTCAGGAAGCGCTTCGTGCGGGTGGCAAGGAAAGCGAGCCCTCCTACGAGCAGATGGTACGGTTGGCGACCGAGGGTGTCGCGCAACGCCTCACCCTTCCCCCGTTCAGACAGTGGGCGGATGAATATCGGCAGGACCCGGCCCGCTACGACGATCAGCTGATCGGTCTGTGGGAAAGCGAGCTGGATGAACCGTCCTAGCGTGGACGCCCCACTAGCGTGGACGCTTCACTAGAACGGTAGGTCGTCGTCCGGTTCGGAGATCGGCGCCGACGGTGACGAGCTGAAATCGTCCTGATCGCTGCCGCCGCGGCCACCACCCCCACCCGCACCGCCTCCGCCGCCGGTCGTCCCGAGCATGACCATCTCGGTCACGACGATATCGGTCCAGTACTTCTTCTGGCCGTCCTTTTCCGTTTCCGAATATTCGATACGGCCCTCGACGTACAGTCGGTCACCCTTCTTTACCCATTGGTTGACGATGTCGACGAGGCGGCCGAAGAAAGTCAGGCGGTGCCACTCGGTCTTCTCCTTCTGCTGCCCCGAGCCGTCCTTCCACTGTCGATTCGTGGCCAGGGACAGCTTCGCTACTTGGCTGCCCGAAGAGGTGGCTCGGACGTCGGGATCGTTCCCCACGTTTCCGATGAGCATGACCTTGTTGAGGGACCGGCTCATTATCGTGCACTCCTTGGAGATTGACACAGGGTCACGCGCCGTTTCGGCCGTGCGGCGCCACAAGGTATCAAGGGCTCCGAGCGGGCGCTATGGGCGGGTGGCGCGTGGTGAGCGGCTCTCCTAGGTTTTGCTCGATAGGCCCCCATCCGGGTGCCTTCCCACCCTGGATTCGGCCGAACGTGCGATGAGTGATCTTCAGTACATTCGAGTGGAGTGGGACGGGGAGCTGGCGATTGTCGTCGTCGACCGGCCCGATAAGCTCAACGCCCTGAATGCTGAGGTGGTTCGAGAGCTGGGGGACGTGTTCCGCGACCTCAGGGACGACGACGACGTCCTGGGAGTGATCCTGACCGGTGCCGGTGAAAAGGCGTTTGTCGCCGGAGCGGACATCGGCGAGCTCGCTCAACTCACCCCGCTGACCGGCGTCAGGGTCAGCCGAGAGGGACAGCGGATCTTCACGGAGATCGAGCGTTTTCCCAAGCCCGTGCTGGCCGCCGTGGGAGGATACGCACTGGGCGGTGGATGCGAGTTGGCTCTCGCGTGCCACCTTCGGGTCGCCAGCGAAAAGGCCCGCTTTGGGCTTCCCGAGGTAGGGCTTGGCATCATACCCGGGTATGGCGGGACGCTGCGGCTCGGCAGAGTCGTAGGGTTCGGCATTGCCGTGGAGATGATTCTGACCGGCGCCATGGTCGATGCGGAGAGGGCTGAGCGGATCGGACTGGTGAGCGCCGTCTATCCTCAGGAGGAGCTTCTCGATCAGGCGAAGGCGTTTATTCGTGGGATTACGAAGAACGGTCCGGTCGCCGTTCGCATGGCGTTGGAGTCCATTTACCTGGCCCAGAACGCGGCCCCGGCGGACGCCGCGAGCTTCGAGTCAGCACTGTTCGGATTACTGGCTTCCACGACCGACATGAAAGAAGGAATGACGGCCTTTCTCGAGAAGCGCAAGGCGGCTTTCAAGGGCGAATAGCCTGGTGTGACGACGGGTGGTTGCAGGGCCCTCGCACGGTTAAATTTCCTCATGATTTCAAGGCTTTCCCTGGCATCGATTCCTTGCACCTGAGCGTGCTGAAACTTCGGTTCTTTCGAAACCTCGGTGACCAGGAGCTTTCCTTCCCGCCAGGGGGCGTGGCCCTTATAGGCGCGAACGCTCAAGGGAAGTCCAACCTGCTCGAGGCCATCTACTATCTGGAGACGTTCCGTTCGTTTCGTGGCGCGCGCATGGAGCACCTTATCACGTTTGGGGAGGATGTCTTCCGGGTGGCCGGTCGAGTCGTCTCAACGGATGACGGCGGGGACTCTCCGACCGAGGTCGCGGCCGCGTATGAAGGATCGAGTGGTCGTCGAAAGGTGACCATCGACGGTGTGGAGCCCGAGCGCATCGGGGACGCGATCGGGAAGCTGGGCGCCGTGATCTTCTCGCCGGCCGATGTCGGCATCGTGAACGAGGGACCCGTGCGCCGCCGCCGATTCATGGACGTGGCCCTTTCGCTGAACCAGGACGGATACCTGGCTGCTCTTCAGGCCTTTCGGCACGCGCTGGCCCAGCGGAACGCGGCCCTTCGTAAGGAACAGCCTGTAGAGGTGGTACGGGCGTGGGACGAGCCCCTGGCTCGGAGCGCCGCGACCGTGATGGGTGCTCGGCACCGATGGATCGCCGAGTGGCGGGATGCCTTCCGTGGATACTACGAGGAGGTGAGTGGGGGAGACTCGGCGACGATGACCTACGTTCCCAAGGTCCCCGTGGACGACTGGCAGGACGATGGCATCTACCGGGCGTGCCGAGCTGCCCTGGATAGCCGCTGGACCGTCGATCTTCGGCGGAAGAGCACGAGCGCGGGACCGCATCGGGACGAACTCCTGCTCGCGCTGGTGGACGGCCAAAGCGAGATGGAGGTGAGAGAGTTCGGGTCGGGTGGCCAGCGCCGGACGGTGGCGCTCGCGCTCCGGTTGATCGAGGGGGATGCGATCCGCAAGGCGAGGGACAGCGCTCCGGTGCTCCTTCTCGACGACGCGTTCGCCGAGTTGGACGACGCCAGGAGGGAGAGAGTGCTCGGGCTGATGGGGCTAGGCCGCTTCGGCCAGGTCATCCTCACGGCGCCCAAAGAGAGCGACGTCCCGCTGCAGGGAGATGTGCTTCCCCGATGGGGTATCAAGGATGGACGGATCTGCGCGTGAGCGACGTCGGGCCGACGCGGGTGGGGGATCTCCTCCATGGTGTCTTGGCGAAGCGCGGCGTCGGTACGCAGATCGAGAGGATCGGTGCGCTCGACGTCTGGCCGGGTGCGGTGGGCGACAAGATTGCCGAAGTGACGAACGCGAGGACGGTGGTAGCGTCCACGCTGTTCGTCGAGGTTCGGAGTAGCGCCTGGCTCATGGAATTGAGCCTCATGAAGAAGGCCCTGTTGGATCGGGTCAATGACGAGTTGGGAGGGGAGGGGACGATCGATCGGATCGTTCTGACGCTGATGGAGGGAGACGGATCGTGACGACCGTGATTTGGACGGTGTGCGTTCCCAACCCACAAAGGAGTGTGCTGTAGATGGCGAAGAAGAAAGGCGACAAGCAGACAAACGGCGATTACACCGCCGGTCAGATCACGGTACTCAAGGGTCTCGAGGCCGTTCGGAAGCGACCCGGAATGTACATCGGGTCCACCTCCGCCCGGGGACTGCACCACCTCGTATACGAAGTTGTGGACAACTCCATCGACGAGGCGATGGCCGGCTTCTGCAAGGAAGTAGGCGTCACGCTTCGTAAGGACGGCTCCGTCTCCGTTCAGGACGATGGACGGGGAATCCCGGTCGACATACACCCCGAAGAAGGCGTGCCCGGCGTGGAACTCGCCATGACCACGCTCCACGCGGGCGGGAAGTTCGACAAGGATTCCTACAAGGTGTCGGGTGGCCTGCATGGTGTCGGCGTGAGCGTCGTGAACGCGCTTTCGGAGTGGCTGGAGGTGGAGATCACGAGAGACGGCCAGCGGTACCGTCAGCGCTACGTCAGGGGGATCAAAGACACGGAGCTCGAGACGCTCGGGAAGGCGAAGGGCAGCGGAACGCATGTGACCTTCATGCCCGACCCGGAGATCTTCACCGAGCTCGCGTACAGTTTCGAGACGCTCAACAATCGTCTCCGGGAGCTCGCGTTCCTCAATAAGGGACTGAAGATCGTGCTCACCGACGAGCGGGATGGTGAGGAGGAAGCCCATCAGTACGAGGGGGGGCTCGCCTCATTCGTAGAGCATGTGCGGGGTAGCCGGCAGCCGCTTCACGAAAAGGTCGTCTACTTCGAGGCCAGCCGTGAAGAGGCCGACATCGAAGTGGCCATGCAGTACGATGACGGCTTCAGCGAGCACACGCACACCTTCGTCAACAACATCAACACGCACGAGGGTGGGGCCCATCTGACCGGGCTGAAAGCCGCCCTTACGCGGACCATCAACGACTACGCTCGGCGCAACAAGCTGTTCAAGAAGGACGAAGATGGCTTGTCGGGCGACGACGTGCGCGAGGGCCTGACGTGTATTCTCAGCGTGAAGGTCATGGAGCCCCAGTTCGAGGGCCAGACCAAGACCAAGCTGGGGAACAGTGAGGTGCGGGGTGCCGTCGAAGCCGCCATCAATGAGCACCTCGGGACCTTCCTGGAGGAGAATCCCAAGGCGGCGAAGGCCATCATCGAGAAATCACTGTCGGCCGCGAGGGCCCGAGAGGCTGCCCGTAAGGCCAGGGACCTGGCTCGCAAGAAGAGTGCGCTCGAGGGGGGCGTTCTCCCCGGGAAGCTCGCGGACTGTTCCATCTCGGATCCGAGCTTGTGTGAGATCTATCTGGTCGAGGGAGACAGCGCCGGCGGAAGCGCAAAGCAGGGGAGGGATCGGTCCTTCCAGGCCATCCTGCCGCTCAAGGGTAAGATCCTCAACGTGGAGCGAGCTCGGATCGACAAGATCCTCTCGAACGAAGAGATCCGGGCGATGATCACCGCCATCGGATGCGGCATCAGGGAGGACTTCGAGATTGGGAAAGCACGCTATCACAAGATCATCATCATGACCGATGCGGACGTGGACGGTGCGCACATCCGAACGCTTCTACTCACGTTCTTCTTCAGGCAGATGAGGGATCTGATCGAGGAGGGCTATATCTACATCGCGCAGCCGCCGCTGTATCGTGTGGCCAAGGGGAAGAAGGAGCACTACGCGTACTCGGAGGAGGAGCGCGAGGATTTCATCAGCCGCCTCTCGAACGGGAAGACCGACGGTGAGACACGGGGCATTCAGATCCAACGGTACAAAGGGCTGGGAGAGATGAACCCCGAGCAGCTCTGGCGCACGACCATGGATCCGGAGGCCCGCACGATCTATCAGGTCACTGTGGACAGCGCGGCCGAGGCCGACTCGATCTTCAGTCGGTTGATGGGCGACGACGTCGAGCCGCGGCGGACGTTCATCGAGAAGAACGCCAAGTACGTCAAGAATCTGGACGTGTAGGATATCCCGGTGACGGACCCCAAGCGCCTCAATATGCAGGAGTTGGTCTCGTACTTGGCGGAAAACGCCGGGCACTGGATCGAGGGTCAGCGTGCCCAGCATCGGGTGCACGCTGACCCCCTCCCCGACACGACTGTGGCCGCCCTCAGTGGCTTCTTTGCGCAGGAGACGCTGGATCGGGCCAGGATCAGGCACGTCTCCAGGCTGGACAATCCCCCCTTCTACAGGGAGTTCGAGGAGGCCGGGGAGTCGTTCCCGTTGGACTTCACGGTCTGGGCCGCCATCACGTTCGGGGATGTCATTCTCGTGAACGGCGAGCAGGTGCCGGGGCCGCCATCCCATTCGGTCGTCTTCCACGAGATGGTCCACGTCGTGCAGTACGACGTGTTGGGGATCCACGAGTTCGCCCGCCGGTACGTGGAGCCCTTTATACAGAACCGCTTCAACTACATGTCCATTCCGCTGGAGACCGTCGCGTTCGATCTCCAGGGACGGTTTGAGGAATGGAGTGGGGACCCGTTTTCCGCGGAGGCCGAGATCCGTTCGGAAATCGGTGCGCCGGGGCTTCCTTACGCCGGGAGTGGACGGGCGGACTGAAGGGCCGGATTCCCCTCGACTCTGCCGCCTCTTTAGCCGCGCTCCCTAGCCGGCCCCTAGCGGTCCAGCGATCCGTAGCACGTATACGGCGATGAGCCCCAATATGCCGATCACCGTCAGATAGTAGATCGTCGGCAGGATCGTCTTCCGCAGAGTGGCTCCCTCCCGTCCCAGCAGCCCCACCGTAGCCGACGCCGCGACCACGTTGTGGATCGCGACCATGTTACCCGCCGCGGCTCCCACGGCCTGGAGTGCCACGATCATCGAGCTCGAGATGGCCAGGCGCGCCGCTACACCATGCTGGAATGCCGCGAACATGAGGTTGCTCACCGTGTTGGATCCGGCAATGAAGGCCCCCAGGGCCCCCGTGACGCCCGCGAAGAGGGGCCAGACACCCCCTACTGTGTCGGCGACCCACCCCGCCATCTCGAGAGGCATCGATTCGAGGCCCGCCGCGTTCACCCCGGAATTGATGTAGACACGAACCATGGGCACGGTGAAGACCAGCACGAATCCCGCCCCCAAGAGGACCTTGCTGGAGTCGACGAAGGCGCTCTTCAGGGCGCCCCCGCTCATACGGTGCAACAGCGCCGTGATCCCCACGACGGCGATCAGAATCGTCCCCGGCAGATAGAGCGGAGTGGTCACCGCGCTCACCGACGTTCCGAAGATCTCCGGCCATGAGATACTGAAGCTCCTGAGGGCCTCTCCGAAGGGCAGCCAGGGAAGGCGGCTCAGAACCAGAAGAATCGCCAACAGGAGGTAGGGAAGCCAAGCCTTTCCAGCCGACATCTCCGGGTGCTCACCTATCTCCTCCGAGCTGACCTCGAGGCCGCTCACCCACTCCGAGGGCCACTGGCTGGCCGCGGGAAAGTCCCATGTGTCCTTCGGGATCAGGAAACCCTTCCGTGCCGCGGAGGACACGATGGCGAGCCCAACCAGGCCTCCCAGAAGAGAGGGAAACTCGGGCCCGAAGATCCACGCAGTCAGGAAATACGGAACGGTGAACGCGACACCGCCGAACAGCGCAAAGGGCAGCACGGATAGCCCCTCGGTCCACGACTTCCGCTCCCCGAAGAAGCGGGTCATCATGACGACCATGAACATCGGCATGATTGTGCCGGTGATGGCGTGGAGGCCGGCGGCCCGCACGGCTACCGCCCGGACATACTCGCTCAGGGTCGCGCCCGACGCCGCCAGCGCCACCGTGAACTCCGGGCTCACGACACCCCCTTGGACACCTACCAGAACCGGGGTCCCCACCGCGCCGAACGTGACCGCGGTGCTCTGGATCATCATGCCCAACATCACGGCGCCCGCGGCTGGAAAGCCCATGGCCACCATGAGGGGGGCCGCCACGGCGGCCGGCGTTCCGAATCCAGCCGCGCCCTCGATGAAGGATCCGAAAAGCCAGGCGATGATGACGACCTGCACCCGGCGATCGTCGCTGATGTCGTGAAAGCTTCTCCGTATGGCCGCCACGCCGCCCGACCGCTCGAGCGTGTTGAGGAGCAGAATGGCGCCGAAGATGATCAGAAGGAGGTCGAACGTGAGAAAGAGGCCCTGGATCGTGGAGGCCGCGACGTCGACGGAGGGCATGCCCCATACGTTCAGGGCGATGACGACCGCCGTGACGTACACCGCGGGCATGGCCCACTTGGCCGGAATTCGGAAGCCCACCAGAAGGACTCCACCGAGAAGGATGGGTAGGGCGGCGAGGGCGGCCAGCATTGCGGGGCTCACGGGGGCTCCTTTGCCTTGGGGATCGGCGGCCCACGCTTTCGGACCGACCGGACAACATGAGGTGGCGAGCGGGTTTCGAAAAGACCGGTGCCTGGTAGTGGGGGTATGCGATCCAGGGCGCTCCGCCTTGGCGGATGTCGCGACGAGCATCTATCTTCGGCCCCGGCGACTCCACTCGTGAGATTCTCCCGCCCTTGGATAGGACATCCCCATGGAGCACAACCCGGACGCCCCCTGGTACCGCCGATTGCACTGGCAAGTGCTGATGGCCATGGTCCTCGGTGCGCTGGTCGGGGCCGTGTTCGGCGAGCCGATGGCCGAAAGGGTCGGATGGATCGGCGACCTCTTCATGCAGCTGCTCAGGATGATCATCGTCCCGCTGGTGTTTACGTCGATCATTTCGGGCGTGGCGTCGGTGGGCGGGGGCCGTGCCCTTGGGCGCTTGTTCAGCAAGACCTTGGGGTACTACGTGCTCTCGAGCTTCCTCGCGGCCTTCGTAGGACTCCTGATGGTCAATCTCATCCGTCCGGGGGTGGGGGCCAACCTGACGGGCACGGATCAGCAGGCGCTTCCCGAGCTGTCCACGCCCGATTCGCCGATCCAGCTCCTTCTGGACATCGTTCCAGAGAACGTCATCGAGGCGGCGGCCGGCGCAGACATGCTGGCGCTCATCTTCTTCTGCATCGTCTTCGGGGCCGCACTCACGACGCTGCCGGACAAGACCCGGGAGCCGCTGGTCGGGCTCTTCGAAGGGCTCTTCCACGCAATGATGAACCTCACGTCTGGCATCATCAAGTTTCTGCCGATCGGGGTATTCGCGCTGATCACGCGGATGGTCGCTACGACCGGCTTCGACGCCTTCCGGCCGCTCGCACTGTACGCGCTCACGATCGGGTCCGGAGTGACGATTCACTTCCTGGTGAGCTTGCCGATCCTCTTGATCGTTCTGGGACGGATCTCTCCCCGCATCCACTTCCTGAACATGCGTGAACCGCTGCTGATCGCCTTCTCGACCAGCTCTTCGGGGGCCACGCTCCCCGTCACGATGAACGTAGTCGAGGAGAAGGTGGGTGTGTCCAACAAAATCGCGTCCTTCGTTCTGCCGATGGGGGCGACGGTGAACATGGACGGCACGGCGGTCTTCGAGTGTGCCGGCGCCCTCTTCATTGCACAGGCGCTGGGCTTCGATCTGACGATCATGCAGCAGGCGATCGTCGTGCTGACCGCCCTGTTGGCGTCGATCGGTGCTGCCGCCGTGCCCTCGGCGGGCCTCGTGGTGATCTTCATCGTTCTAGAGGCGATCGGCCTTCGAGGCCCGAACGTAAACGTGATCGTCGGCTCGATGCTTGCAATCGACCGGCCACTGGACATGTATCGAACCGCGGTCAACATCTTCAGCGACTCCTGCGGCGCGGCCATCATCGCGCGCTCGGAGGGCGAGGCCGGGGTGGATACGGAGGTCCGGTAGACCAGTGGACTGGCGTAGTGGACTGGGGCTATTCGATCCGCAACCTGGAGGGGGGTGACGCGGTGAAGTTCGTGGATCTGGCGAGGAGGATGCCGAGGGGGATGCCGCTGATCGTGGCGGTGTTCTCGAGCCTCACGGCTTGTTCCCAGGATGCCGAACAGTTCG
The DNA here is from genome assembly GCA_039590375.1 of Gemmatimonadota bacterium. Classification (GTDB taxonomy): domain Bacteria; phylum Gemmatimonadota; class Gemmatimonadetes; order Longimicrobiales; family Gaopeijiaceae; genus UBA822. The sequence continues at coordinate 56,995 of JBDHFN010000004.1, read as the reverse complement.
TGGAGCCAGCGCCGCTCGTCACGAGCGATCCGGGGTTGCAGGCTGCCATGCTCGAGGAGGAGGACGCCCGCGGCTCGGGAATGTCGGGAACCACGTCCCTTCGCGAGGGCCTCATCGCCACCGAGCCCGAGCTTCAGCGGCTGGCGGTACGGGCCATCGGGCGTCTGGAGGATCCCGAACTGATCCCGCTGACGTTTCCGCTCCTCTTTTCCGATGACGAGATGGTCCGCGCCGAAGCCGTCAACGCGCTGGGTCAGGCGGCCCGCGGGGAGCTTGGTGACGACGTCGCGGAGGTGCTTTTCGAATACCTCGCTCGGGAGCTTCAGGAGGGTCCCACGGTTCGCGGGACGATCGGTCGGACGCTGGGACGGCTGCGGTATGCCGATGCCGCCCGCTTCCGGCGCGCCCAGGAGACGTTGATCGGACTGACGCGCGACGGGGATGTGGACGCGCCGTTCGTGGCTATGATCGGTGCCGTCATGGGGCTGGAGTCGATGGCCCGTGGCACCGGAAGGGACAGGATGTCGGAGGCGTCCATCGAAAGGCTCCGTGAGCTGACCACCCTGGGTCGTACGGCCGACGACGCGCGCGTTCGCCGTGTTGCGATGATGGCCCTGTCAACGATCGGTGAGGTGGATTCGGACGTCCTCGGTAACGGCGTGCGCGACCCGGATCCGGACGTGCGGCGTTTGGCCGTGATGTTGATCGGGCGGGGCACCGCCGGCGAGGGCCCCCCGGATCTCTTGATCGACGCGCTCGAGGATTCGTTCCCGCGGGTCCGCGCGGAGGCCGTGAGGGCCTATGCGGCGCGGGTTCCGGGGGTCCAAGAATGCCCGCTCCTCCTCAGCGCCTCCCGGGACGACGACCTCCACGTCGCCCTCGTGGCCCTCGATCTCCTGCAACAGCCTTGTGAGAACCGGGCCACGCAGGACGAGTTCCTCAGTGGCCTCGCCTTCGGCTTGGAGAATGCCGGCCGGCTGGATTGGCACCGGGGCGCCCACGCCCTCGTGGCTCTGGCCGTGGTGTCTCCCGATGTCGCGGCGACGCTGGTGGACGGCGCGCTCCGGAGCACCAATCCCTTCGTCCGAATGTACGCCGCGCGCGCAGCCGCCCGAACGGGAAGCACCGAAGTGCTCGAGGCCCTGGCGGGGGATCCGGCGCTCAATGTCCGCACGGTGGCCCTGCAGGGCCTCTTCGATCTCGTTGGCCACGACTCCGACGGCGTGCTCACTGCGCAGCTCAGGCAGAACGACCCGCAGCTTCTCCTGACGGTGGCGAACCTGCTGGAGGGAACACCCGATCCGGCTGCGGCCGTAGGTCCGCTCGTGGCCGCCCTCGCGCGCGTGTCGGAGGCGCGCCAGGAGACGTCACGGGACCCCCGGATGGCTCTCCTCGAGCGCATTAGCGAGACGGGGGGAGTTGAGCAGGTCGCGGAGTTGGAGCCGTACCTCAACGATTACGATCCCGTCGTGGCAGCTCGCGTCGCCGAAATCTTGACCGATTGGACCGGTGAGTTACGGACGGCTCGGCCCGTTCCTCTCGCGGCACAGGCCCTTCCGTCGGCCGAGGACCTAGAGCGGTTGGCGGGGACGCGGGTGGTGCTGGAAATGGCACGCGGGGGGGAAATCGAGATCCGACTTCTGGTCGCCGACGCCCCGATCAACGCCGCACGCTTCGAGCGGCTGGCCGCGTCCGGCTACTTCGACGGCCTCACGTTCCACCGGGTCGTGACCAACTTCGTCGTGCAAGGCGGAAGTCCGGGCGCGAACGAATACTCGGGCGCGCCCGAGTACACGAGGGACGAGGTGGGCCTCGTCTCGCACTCGCGGGGCACCGTGGGTACGTCCACCCGAGGGCGGGACACCGGAGACGGCCAGATCTTCATCAATCTGGTGGATAACTTCCGTCTCGATCATGAATACACCGTCTTTGGGCAGGTCGTGAGCGGGATGGACGTGGTCGATCGGGTGGCCGAGGGCGACGTGATCGTCCGGGCGACGGTCGTCGCCCCGTAGACCGGCAAGAAGGCCCTTGACATACATACCGACCAGTAGGTATGTTGTCTTCGTGATCGAAAAAACTATAGCGACATCGGTGTGAGGAGACCCCGAGCGATGACGAAGCGTGACCCCGACCGGACCAGGCAGATTCTGCTAGATGCCGCGTTCCTGGAGATTCACCGGAACGGGTTTAACGCGGCGCGCCTGGACCATATCGCCGAAGGCACCGGGGTCACCAAGGGTGCCATCTATCACCACTTCCCCAACAAGTCTGCGCTTGGCCACGCGGTGCTCGACGAAGTCGTCAAGCCGTTCGTGCTGAACCGTTGGCTTCATCCGATCGGTGAGAGCTCCGATCCCATCGCGGCGATCAAGGAGATGGTCCGGAAGGGCCTCAGTGAGCTACCTGAGGAGATGTGCTGCCTCGGGTGCCCACTGAACAACCTCGCACAGGAGCTGTCTTCCGTGGATGAAGAGTTCCGCGTCAAGATCGAGGCGATCTTCACAGAATGGCAGGAAGGGCTGGCCGCCGCTTTCCGGCGTGGCCAGGAGGGCGGGAATGTGCGGGGGGACATAGATCCCGATGCGACTGCCGCGTTCCTGATCGGGGCGCTCGAGGGGATGGCTGGCCTGGCGAAGACAGTTGGGAGCAGGGAGCTGTTGCTGGACATGTCGGCGCCGGCTCTCGTCTTCTTGGAGAGTCTTCGTCCGAAGGAGGTTTCCAAGAATGCGGCGTAGCGGTCTTCATGTGGCAGAAAACATTCCTACCAGTAGGAATGTTCTAGTGAGCAGTCATGAACTGACCGGGCAGGGTTTCTTGCGGGCATTTACATTCCTACCAGTAGGAATGTTCATCGGCTCTCGCAAGTTGCACGCGTGGCCCGGTGATCGAGTGGGAATTCAAGAGTGAGCCTGAAGACATCAACCGAGGAAAACAGCATGCATGACCAACGAATCGAGAAGAACAGCTTGGCGGCTCGTTACGGACGATGGCTGATACGCTGGAGGGGTCCCGTCTTGCTGGCTTCTCTGATCGGCGTAATCGCGGCGGCGTCGGGAGGGCGGTTCCTAGGCTTCTCGAACGACTATAGAGCCTTCTTCAGCGACGAAAATCCGCAAATGGCGGCCTTCGAGGGCCTCCAGAACATCTACACCAAGAATGACAACATCCTGATCGCCGTGGCGCCTGAGGATGGAGACGTCTTTACCCGTGAGACACTGACCGCCGTGGAGGAGCTCACCGCCGAGGCGTGGAAGCTCCCATATGTCCTGCGGGTCGACGCGCTCACGAACTACCAGCACACAGAGGCGACCGAGGACGATCTTCTGGTGCGGGATTTGGTGGTCGACGCCGCGGTCGCGAGTGACGAGGATCTGGAAGAAGCCCGGCGTATCGCGCTTGCGGAGCCTCTACTGGCCCGCCGCCTGATCTCGGACCGGGGTCACGTGACGGCAGTGAATGTGACACTACAACTCCCGGGGGAGTCTCCCCAGGAGCCCCTGGAGACCGTGAAGGCCACCCGTGAACTCCTTGAAAGAATCGAGGCCGTCCACCCGGGAATTGAAACCCATCTGACAGGCAACGTCATGCTGTCCCAGGCGTTCTTCGAGAACTCGCTGAAGGACATGACCACCCTGATTCCCATCATGTACCTAGCGATCATCGTTTCGATGATTGTGTTGCTCCGTTCGGTGAGCGCGACGGTCGCCACGGTCGTAGTGATCGGCGCCTCGGTGGCCACCGCTCTGGGCCTGACGGGGTGGGCCGGGGTGCTTCTTACGCCTCCTTCGTCCACCGCTCCGACCATGATAATGACGCTGGCCGTGGCGGAAAGCGTGCAAATTCTCGTGAAGATGCTCGCTGAAATGCGGCATGGTCGAAGCAAGTTCGACGCGATCGTGGAGAGCCTACGCGTCAATCTGCAGCCGGTGTTCTTGACCAGCCTGACCACCGCGATCGGCTTCCTGAGCATGAACTTCTCAGACTCGCCACCGTTCCGCGATCTAGGCAACATCGCGGCCGTAGGCGTGACGGCGGCGTTCGTGTTCTCAGTCTCGACCCTTCCCGCCTTGATGGCGGTCCTGCCGGTGCGTGTGAAGGCTGTGGTGGGGTCGAGTCATGGTTTCATGGACCGTCTCGGGTCGCTGGTGGTGGCTCGCCGCCGGCCCCTTCTGTGGGGATCGACGGGAGTCGCGCTCCTCTTGGCGGCGCTCGTCCCCAAGAATGAACTGAACGATCAGTTCGTCGAGTATTTCGACGAGACGGTCACCTTCCGGACGGACACGGATTTCGTCACCGACAATCTGACCGGAATCTACCAGGTGGAGTTCTCCATAGGCGCCGGAGAAAGTGGGGGCGTCAGCGAGCCAGCGTACCTGGCCAAGCTGGACGAGTTCACGGAGTGGTACGGAGCTCAGCCGGGAGTCGTTCAGGTCAATTCCTTCAGCCAGATCATGAAGCGGCTGAACAAGACCCTGAATGGTGACTCTCCGGAATTCTACCGGATTCCAGAGAAACGTGAGTTGGCAGCCCAGTATCTGCTCCTTTACGAACTCTCGCTGCCCTACGGGCTCGACCTCAACAATCAGATCAACGTGGACCGCTCGGCCACCAAGGTCGTGGTTTCGGCAGGTGGCGATCTGACTACGAAGAAGCTCAGGGCCCTCACCGACGCAGGACATGACTGGCTGGCCGAAAACGCGCCCGAAGCCATGCTAGCGACGGGAGCCGGGCCCGGCGTCATGTTCTCGCACATCTCGGACCGGCAGATCAGAGGGATGATCACCGGCACCATCCTGGCGTTCATCCTCGTGTCGTTGATTCTCGTCGTGGCACTGAGATCGGTGAGATTCGGATTGATCAGCTTGATCCCCAACATGCTTCCGGCGCTCATGGCCTTCGGCGTGTGGGGGCTTCTGGTGGGTCGGGTGAACATTGGGCTGTCTACCGTGGTGGCGATGACCATCGGCATCGTCGTGGACGATACCGTGCACTTCCTGAGCAAGTATCTACGGGCTCGCCGCGAGCGAGGCATGGGTGCGCCCGAGGCGGTCCAATACGCGTTTCGCACCGTGGGGGCCGCGCTCCTGTTCACCTCGGTGATCCTGGCGGTCGGATTCGCGATCCTGGCACAGTCCGCGTTCGACCTGAACGCGGGGATGGGAAAGCTCACCGCCGTCACGATCGCGATGGCGTTGACGGCCGACTTCTTCTTCTTGCCCCCACTCCTGATGAAGGTGGAGGAGTGGGTGCCACTTAGGGCACACATACCGATCCCGCTTGCGGGCCCACTTCCGGGCCCGGCACCGGAACCGGTCACTGGAGACTGACCCGTGATGAACGTACTCATCGCGATCCGAGACGGTGGGGCTGCAAACGCACGCCTCACCGGAGAACCCAAATCGTTGGAGGAGGAAAAGATGATGTCCAGAAGAAAGGAAGACACGATGTCGACAAGAATTGAGAGGTCGATTTCCGGGACGCGCATAGGGGGCGCGCTAATGATCGCCGCGTCGCTGGCTGCGTCGCACCCGGGTATGGCGTCAGGACAGAGCCCGGACGCCGACCGCGGCCTCGCAATCGCCCTCGAGGCAGACCGGAGGGACACGGGGTTCTCAGACTCGGAGGTGAGCCTGCGAATGATCCTGCGGAACCGGCATGGCGATGAGAGCACACGGGCAATGCACACCAGTGTTCTCGAGGTCGAGGGGGACGGCGACAAGGCCATCATTGTTTTCGACGAGCCCCGCGACGTGAGTGGGACTGCCTTCTTGAGCCATACCCATAAGGAGGGTTCCGACGATCAATGGCTCTACCTGCCGGCTCTCAGAAGAGTCAAGCGGATCGCCTCTAACAACAAGGCCGGCCCGTTCATGGGGAGCGAGTTCGCCTACGAGGACATCTCCTCGCAGGAGGTCGAGAAGTACACGTATAGGTACGTCCGTGACGAGGTACTGGATGGTCAACCGACCTTCGTGGTGGAGCGAGATCCGGTCGATGATCGGTCCGGATACAGCTGGCAGCTCGTGTGGTACGACCAGGCCGAGTACCGCCCGGTCAAGATCGAGTTCTACGATCGGAAGGAGTCGCTCCTCAAGACGCTGACCTTTCATGAGTATCGGCAGCATTTGGGCCAGTTCTGGAGGGCCCAGCGCTATGAGATGGTGAACCATCAGACCGGCAAGAGCACGACGCTGCAGTGGGGCGCGTACTCGTTCCAGGCCGGTCTCAGTGATCGCGATTTTGACACGAACAGCCTTCGGAGAGCGAGGTAACGATGACCGAGCATAGAGGAATTTGCCGACTGTGGGATCCCAAATCCGTGGGTCCGGTGCTTGCTGTGGTGGTGGCACTGATTCTGGTGGCCGCTGCGGCCGCGGCCGGCCAGATCCGCCCCGAAATAAACGGGGAGGTGGCGATGGAGACACGCGGCTTCTTCCGCCCGCCCCTCTCGGAGGAGCAGGCCCGCCATAATGCCTCCATCCGTCTCCAAGGGGAGCTCTTCTGGAGTTGGGACCAGGGCGATCAGAGCGTCACGCTGGAGCCTTTCGTCCGTCTCGACGCGGCCGACCGCGAGCGGAGCCATTTCGACGTGAGATCCCTTTTTTGGGAGAAGGTTTGGGAGCGATGGGAGTTGCGGGCCGGGCTTCGGCGCGAGTTTTGGGGTGTGACGGAGTCCCAACACTTGGTCGACATCATCAACCAGACCGATCTGGTGGAGAATCTGGATGGTGAAGACAAGCTCGGACAGCCGATGGTCAGCCTTGCGGCTGTCCGGGACTGGGGGACGTTGGAAGCGTTCCTGCTGACAGGGTTCCGAGAACGAACGTTTGCGGGTGAGGAGGGCCGGCTTCGGTTTCCCCTGACCGTGGACCCGGACCGGGCGGTCTTCGAGTCCGACGCCGGAACCAAGCGCGTCGACTGGGCGGTGCGGTGGAGCCACGCCCTCGGCAGCTTCGACGTGGGCGTGGCACATTTTCAGGGGACCTCTCGAGAGCCCCGGCTCGAGGTCGATGTGGGGGCTCACGGCCCGGTCCTCATTCCCCATTATGATGTAATCGATCAGACCGGGGTCGACGCCCAGTACACGTCCGGCGGATGGCTCTTGAAATTCGAGGGGATCACTCGCTCCGGTGGACCGGATGGCAGGTACTATGCCATGACGGGCGGCTTCGAATACACGATTCCGCAGGTACTGGGCTCCAACGTGGACCTGGGCGTCGTCAGCGAGATTCTACTGGACGACCGGGGGAGCTCGGCCAGGACTCCTTTCCAGAATGACGTCTTCGTCGGAGCCCGCGTTGTACTGAACGACGTCCAGGACACCCAGTTTCTCTTGGGAGGGATCGTTGACCGAGAGAGTCAGGCGACCCTTCTCTCGCTTGAAGCCAGCCGGCGTTTAAAGAACCAGTGGACCGTGGAGCTCGAGAGCAGGGCGTTCCTGGGCGTGGGAGACGGCGACTTGCTCCATGGCTTCCGTCGGGACGGATATCTGTCTGTGGTCGTGGCGCGGTACTTTTGATTCTAGAAGGGCACGCCCACCGCGTCGCAAAGGAACTCCACGAGTGGCGTCCCGCTTCGAAAGACCCTCGTGAGCTCCTCGGGAAGCCCTGGGTGGGTGATCATCTTCTGTGGGATCTTAGCAACGCCGATGAAGTCCTTCCGCTTCAGATCCTCGACGAGCGGATGCTCCGGGTCGAACCCCTTGGGCGGCCGCTGCAGCCGGTCGCCCTCTAGAACGTAGGCTTCACGGAAGCGTTTGGCGCCCACGGTTCGTTTCCAGGCTTGCGGGTCCTCGACGATCGCCTCGCGGATCTTCTTCAGGCTCGGCGAGTCGGGATGCCACATCCCGGCACCGGCAAAGCATCCGCCACGATCTATGTGGAGGTAGTATCCCGGCGCGTGGGCGTCCTTTCCCAACTCATGCCGGAACTGGATGCCGATGGCCGTCTTGTACGGGGTCTTGTCCTTCGAGAACCGCGTGTCCCGGTGGATCCGAAACATCGAACCGCCCACCGTTCGCGGATCCGACCGGAAGTGTTCACTCAAGGTCTTCAGATGGGCCCCGAAGTCGGTAATGAACCGTATGGCGGGATCCCTCACGTGATCCTCGTAGCGGTGCTTGTTCTGGTGGAACCACTCCCGCTCGTTGTGCTCAGTAAGGTCCTTCAGGAAGGTGAACGTCTCCTTCGTGAAGTAGGACATGGAGCGTCTCCTTGGGGTGAGAGGTTGGTGCGTCGCGCAGTCCCTCAGGCGTCGAGCGGCTCGGAGCCCCACGACTGTCTCACGTCATCGGCAATTTCCTCGAACGCGAGAGTGGAGATCACGTCGAGCTCCTCGCTGACGGCGTCCTCGAGCAGGCTACGTATCAGGGATGTCGGGCGGTCCAGGTCCCAATCCACCAGGGGTTCCGGACCCTCCTCGAGGACCATGAGGATTCGGAGGACCAGATACGTATCGTCGAGTAAGCCGGGCAACCCCAGTGTCATCTCCGGCATGAGATCGACGGGGTGGAGAAAATAACGGACAGCCCTATCGAGAACCGGCTGGACGACGTGCGTCAGGTTACGATCCTCGGCTCCCTGAGCGGCGGCCGCCAGAATGAGCGGGACGCTCTCGATGATCTCGAGCAAGACCGAAGCGGCATCGTGAACATGCGCATCTGAGGCTTCGGGCAGCCGGCTCCGAATGTAAGTCGCCAGTTGATCCGAACCGCGGGCCTTGGCACTGTCGATGACGGCCTGGACCTCTTCCAGTTTCACGGCTCCCTCCCCTCCCGCGCCTTCCTCCCCGGCTTCACCCGCCGCGGCTTCATCCTCCTCGTCGCCTTGGGATCAGCAGGGGCTCTCCCGGTTCGGCCTGGACCCTCTCGTCGTTCAATCTTTCGTAGAACCTTGGTACTCGGACCAGGATCAGGGCGTTGAGTTGCCCGATGAGTTCGGGAGCGTCTTCCCACGCCCGCTCGATGTCTTGGAGCTGATCTTCGGTGGGGCGCGTGGTCGAGGCTTCGATCTGCCGACCCAAATCCATGGGCAAACGACTCAAGTCTCCATCCAGGTCGTCGAGGACCCGCATGATCTCCCTCAGCTGCTCTGCGAACGTTTCGGCGGCGTCGGTGTCGCCCAGGAGCTGCTCCACCTCGGAGAGTTCCTGTTGAAGCCGTCCGCTTGCCTCACGGGCATGATACACAGGCGCCTGCAACTCGTGCATGGACATCAGCGCCGCCTGGCGTGCGGCCAGATCCGCTCTCGATATATCGATCCGCGGGTCCTGCCGAACCGTGACGTCTCCGAACATCGTGGTCTCGCCTACATCCATTCGGATCTGATATACGCTCGGGAGCACGGTGGGCCCTCGGGCCCTGAGTTCTTCTGCTTCCGGATCATCCTGGTCCGGTAGGTAGGCGGGAGGGATCCGGAAGTCCCACAGCACCTCGTGGGCTCCGGGCATCGCGGGCGCGCTCAGCGTCCTCACGGGCTGTCCCATGGCAGTGAGAATCTCGATCTCGAGCTGCGGACCGTCCTCGTTTCCCTCTTCGGCCTCCTCGTCATCCAATCCGCCCCCCACACGATCCTCGACGCCGTCCTCGACGGCGTCTCCACTCCCGTCGCGTGCTTCCAAATCACCCAGGTCGATCCCCTCTGGAATCCAGTAACGGATCCGCGCGCCGACACTCGGATTGGGAAGCCTGAACTCACCCGAGGCCGGGAAATCCTGAATATTACGATGCCTCCACTGGATGGCCTGCCCGCCCCGGAACAGATAGGGCGTCCCGGACGTGATCGACCCGCTCGCCAGCTGTTCCAGTGGTGCGATATCGTCGAGCACCCATATGCCACGGCCGTGGGTTCCGATCAGTAGGTCGCCGTAGGCGGGGTGTATATGGACGTCATCGACGGGGACGGTGGGGAGACCGTTCATGAGTGGATCCCATCGCTCCCCACCGTCCAAAGACACGAACAAGCCGACCTCGTTACCCAGGAACAGGAGATCGCCTTCGTCCGGGTGTTCGATCAGGACGTTGACGGAGGCTTGGGGCAGTCCGTCCGTGATCGATTGCCAACGCTCCCCGAAGTCGTCGCTCACGTAGACGTGAGGCGCGAAGTCCCCGGAGTAGTGTCCGTCGAAGGTGGCGTAGACCCGGCCCTCCTCGGCGTTGGACGCCACGATTCGACTCACGTACGTGTTATCGGGCAGATTCCGGATGTTGTCCGTGAGGTCGACCCACGTGGCCCCACCGTCCCGCGTACCCATGACCCGTCCGTCGTCACTACCCGTATACAGAACGCTCGGGTCGAGAGGCGATTCGGACAGCGTCGTCACCGTGCTGTAGAAGGTCACACCGTCGTGCCTCGACAGCATCGAATCGGATGGGAGCTCATCCATGATGGGCAGCTGCGAGCGGTCGATGTCGTACGTCAGGTCGGGGCTGATCTGAGTCCAGCTGAGTCCCTGATCGCTACTTCTGAGGAGCATCTGGCTGCCGAGATAGATGGTGCTCGGATCGTGCACCGAGACCACCATCGGGGTGTTCCAGTTGAACCTGTATTCGCGCGCCTCCTCGTCCGGTTCGTTATCCGAAGGATACTCCTTCTTTGGAATCGAGCCCTCGTCCAGCTCGAAGAGGGGTGAGGGCCGGAGGGACACCCGCTCGCCCGTATCGGTATCGACTCGCCTGATGGCTCCATTCTGCGACTCGGCGTACACGACTGTCGGGTCGGTTGGGTCGATTCGCACGTAGAATCCATCTCCACCCCCGACGTTCTGCCAATCGGCGTTGCGTATACCCTGGCTGTCGAGAGTGTTCGTGGGACCGCACCAGGTCCCGTTGTCCTGGAGTCCCCCACAGACCCAGTACGGCCGCCGGTTGTCGAAGCCGATCTCGTAGAACTGGGCGATGGGCAGGTTGTCATAGAACCGCCACGTCTCGGAGCGGTCGAAGGAAGTCGAGACGCCTCCGTCGCCACCGAGCAGCAAGTGGTTGGAGTCGCTCGGATCGATCCAGAGCGCGTGATGGTCGAGATGGACGTTCTCGGCGCCGTCGTCCGTGAAGGTCCTCCCACCGTCGTCGGAGCGCATGAGATCCTGGCCGCCGACGTAGATCCGCTCCGGGTCGTTCGGGTCGACCCGAATCTGGCTGAAGTACATCGGCCGAGGATTCGTGCTGGAGAGGCTCTCCCAGGTGTCACCCCCGTCGGTGGAGCCGTAGACCCCCGTTTGGCCACGGCGGGCTTCCACGGTGGCGAAGACGACGTTTCCGTCCCTCCGGTAGATGTCGAGTCCGATGCGCCCAAGGTCTCCGTCCGGGAGGCCCTCCCCCAGGCGGGTCCAGTCCGCGCCACCGTCCGTCGTACGGTAGATACCGCTTCCAGGCCCACCGCCGTTGAAGCCCCACGCCGTGCGCCGCCGCGAATACATCGCCGCGAATAGCGTGTTGGGGTCTGAGGGATCCATGGCGAGGTCGATCGCTCCTGTGTTGGCGTCCAAGTACAGGACCAGGTCCCAACTGTCTCCGCCGTCTGTCGTCTTGTAGACGCCCCGCTCCGGGCTCTCCGTCCAGAGGTTGCCCACCGCGGCGACGTACGCGACGTCCGGGTTCCGCGGGTCGACTTGGATCCGCGAGATATGGCGGGTGGCCTGAAGACCCTTGTGGGTCCACGTCCGCCCCCCGTCCATCGACCTGAACACGCCGTCCCCCCACGGAGAACTCTGCCGGTTCTGGGGCTCCCCCGTTCCGACCCACACGACGTCGGGGTTCGACGGGGCAAGCGTCACATCGCCGATCGAGGCCGTGGATTGGTCCGTGAAGATGGGCTCCCAGGTCGTGCCGTGGTTCGTGCTCTTCCAGACGCCCGAGGTTGCGGTGCCCACGTAGATCGTGCGCGTGTCGGTTTCGTCGACGGCTAGGTCGCTCACGCGTCCACCGACGACGGCTGGCCCAACCTCGCGCCATTCGAGGAAGGCCGCCGGGCCGAGGCCCTGCATCACGTCGTCCTGAGCATGCGCTGCCGACCCGAGGGGAAGGATCAGGGCCGTGGCGACGAGGCACAGTGAGACACGCGCTATTTTCATCCGTCGATCCTTCTACATTGAACGCCTGCCCTGTCCGGATTCCAGCCACCGGGCCACGGGCGGCGAGGCCACCGATCCATCGGGCCGATCTGTAAAGATGGACGAAGCCATGGCGCCGGGCAAAGGTGCTCGCGCGGCCATGGTTCTAGGGTTTTACGGTAATGTCTCTATGGAGGATCCCATGCACGATCACGAACCCCGGTCCTTGAGCGGCTTGGCGCGCCACTATCTGGGCGATCTCGTTTACGGCGCCAATGACGGAATCATCACCACCTTCGCCGTCGTCGCGGGTGTGTCCGGAGCCTCGCTTCCTGCGCGCACCGTACTGATCCTCGGCTTCGCCAACCTGATCGCCGACGGGTTCTCCATGGGGGCCAGCAATGTGCTCGCGATCCGGTCGGGCCAGGACGTTCGCACCGCTGACGGCCTGGAGAGGGACGAGCCGTTCGCGTTCCGGCACGGAACGGCCACGTTCGTTGCCTTCGTTCTGGTCGGAGCGATTCCGCTGGCTGCCTACCTGTTTCCTGGGGCAACCTCGGATCGATTTCCGATCGCGGCGGTCCTGACGCTCAGCACGCTGTTCGTGGTTGGGGCCCTGCGATCCCTGGTCACGCGAGTAGGGTGGTTGAAGAGCGGAATGGAGATGTTGTTGCTGGGGATGGTGGCGTCGGCGCTCGCCTATAGCATCGGGGCGTACGTAGCGGGGCTGACGTAGCGGGGCTGACCCTAAGACGAACGGCTCCCCAGCCCTCAGGGCTGGGGAGCCGCGTCGAATGGATGAGCCTTGCTCTGACGGCGCGTTACGGCTTGATCAGCCGGGCCGTCCGAACAAAGACGCCTCCGGTGTTACGGTAGCGCGTAGAACACGTACGTGCCGAGCCCGAGCGACGATGCATTGTCGCCGGGCGCGGATATGTCGTCCTGAATGATAAGATCGAGAGCCAGGCCGAATCCGAAGCCGCCTTCGGTCTGGATCGCTACGCCACCCGATGCGCCGAAGTCCGTTTCGGTGCTGCTGGCGGTGCCACCCACTCGGGTGAACTGGACGCGAGGCATCACCCAGGGGTTCACGGTAAGGGAGCCGGCTTCGGTGCTGCCGGATATCGCTACGCCGACCGGAATGAGAAGGATCGATTCGCCAGGATTGAACCATCCGATGCCGCTCTGAATGCCTACATTCACGGAGCCATCTAAAGGCACGTGATAGGCTACGCTGCCAGCGAGCGCCACCTCATCGTCGATAGGATCGTCGTTGAGGAGGTAGCCGCCGCTGATCCCGAAGGAAACCCTCTCCATATTTCTATGGACCCCCGCGCCGATCAAGTCCAGCTTTCCGGACTGGTCATTGAGTCCGCGGCCCCAGCCCGCACCGATGGACGTGTTTCCGTCAGCATCGCCCGGTGCCAAGGCGAGGACGGGGAAGTTGACCAGTTGGCCCATGGCCGGCGTCGCGGTCAACAAAGCCGCGATCGCGACGGAGAATACAAATTTGATTCGGTTCATTTGACGTCCCTTTTGGAAACGTAGGTGGAAGATGCGCCTCTCTCTGGATCGACGCCCTCACGAATATCCCTCACACGCGCCATAACCTTCCAGCGCTCGTAGTAAATACCTCACCCCCACAAGTGGGAGTCAACCCCTTTCATCCGACACTTCACGGGCTCGCGAATCCGATGTGGCAAGCTGCGAGCCCTGCCCGGACGGGTTGTTCCGGCTGATCCAGCCCGCCCGCCCGGGCAAGACGTACCCAGAATTCAGTCAGCTAGTACGGTTAGCGGCCCAACACGTAGTGCGCGCCAACGCTGATTCCGAAGGGTGAGCCACCCTCGACGTTGACCCAATCACCAGCCACGTGGAAGCCGGCCCCACTCTCGCTGGTGAGCGCTACGCCACCCGAAACGCCGATGTCCGACTCGGTGTTGCTGACGCCACCGAGGGAGGATCTCTCGATATCGAGGCGGGGCATGATCCAAGGCCTGATCGACGTGCCGGAGTCGGCCGGGCGGGCCGAGATCGCCACGCCGACCGGAAAGCGGGTGAGCGACAGGTTGTCGGGGGTGCCATCGATGGAAGCCCAGCCGAAGCCACCCTGCACGCTCACCTGAACGGGCGTGCTGTCGTCACTGAGCAGATGCACGGCCACCGAAGCGGCGAGCGTCAGCTCGTCGGTGTCGCTGGCGACGTAGCCGGCGGAACCACTGACGGAAACTCTCTCCATGCCTCTTCCAACTGCCGCAGCGAAGGAGTTCTGCTTTCCGGAGTTGTCATTGAGTCCGCGAGCGAACTGCACCGCCGCGAAGGTGGCTCCATCGGCCGGACCCTGCGGCAACGCCTGGACGGGGTGATTGAGCAACTGCCCCGTGGCCGGCGTCGCAACCAACAGCGCCGCCATTGCGAAAGCAAATACGGATTCTTGTGTCGTCATTTCAGATCCTTTGATCACGAAGATGAAAAATGCGTCATTCTTCTTCTGATTCTGACGCCCGTGCCAATACTTCACGTGCGCCATCGATTTCTCGGCGCCACCACCAATAACTCACAGGTGACGGCTGAGAGTCAAGCGCTTTCTTATTGGGTTAAAATCGTTCGTGCCTCCGATGAGGGCTGAAAAGAGTGGGATTCGCATGGTCGGTGCTGCACCGATGTCTTAAGTGCTCCTGTGACAGAGTCTTGGACGGACGCTCGCAGAGGGTCCCTCGTTGAGGGCTCTGAAGGTCGAGCGATTGCGGTAATCCTGCGGTGACTCGGATCTTGGCGGCTTTCGGTAGCGCCTGCCTTCTCGTGAGTCTGGGCCTTACTCCTCCATGCGTGGGCGTGCCGTCCTATGGAGAGGACAGTCGGTCTCCTGACCCGGCACGATTCCCACCGGAATCCTTGTGCTTCCGCTACCGTTCTCGGCGGAAAATCCCTTCAGTTTGGTGGTTTTGGCGTGCGCGCGGGCGCGCGGGCGTTCCCTCTCGCTTCTTGGCATCGGTCTTGCCCATTTGGATGCCCGGTGCCGTGGAGAGGTCTTGGAGAAAAATGGCACACGTGCCCATGGAGGTGGAAATGCGTATCGCCTTGATCGCCGGCCTAGTAGTGACGCTTTCAGCCGGTTCAGCCCAGGCCCAGACAACCCGTGCGCCTCGTGGGTATTTCGACGTCACATTGGTTGGGGCGCAGCCCACAGGGGACTTCGGGCTGAATGTGGACGAGGGGTGGGGGCTGGAACTCGGCGGGCGTTATGAGCTGGACTCGGCCGGACTTCTCAGTGTTCGGGGCAGTCTGGGTTTCATCAACTACGGGAACGAGACACTCCGGTTCTGCAGCGTGTATAGCTGTCGGGTCGGCATGGATCTCGACACGCGGAACAACATCCTCTTCATGGGTGTCGGCCCCGAGTTTGCCATCGGAATGGGTCCGTTGCGTCCCTACGGGAGGGTTTCCCTCGGCGCGGGCTATTTCGTAACGACTTCGGGGCTCAGTGGAAGCGATGATTGGTCTGGCCACTCGTATGCCAACACCAATAATCTCGACGACCTCGTCTTTCAGCAGCGGGCGGGCGCGGGACTGGGCCTCCGGCTATCGAACGGACGGCGCCCGGTCTGGTTGGATCTCGGTGCCGACTATCATCGCAACGGCATGGCCACGTACTTGAGAGAAGGAGACATCGTCGATCAGCCGGATGGCAGCGTGGTCATCTATCCCCGCAGGACCGAAGCGAACCTGTGGAGCTTCCGTGTGGGGGTGTCGATCGGGTTTGGGGGTGATGGGGGTCATCACGATGATGGATGGCACGGGCGGTAGGCGCTTCAGGGTAGCCACAGGCACGGATCAACGAAGGGCCGCGCGACCAGGTGGTCGCGCGGCCCTGTTGTTCTCTCAGCGTGAAGGCTGATCCGAGAGTGCCGGGTCTCTAATTCCCCCTGGCCACGCCGATCGACCCACTCGGTGCCGGCCCCATACCTCTATAGAGGTGCTTCTGGACCCGCTTCCCTTCGTAGGTCTCCGTCGTGTAGATATTTCCGTTCGAGTCGGTCGCGATGCTGTGCGCCCCGTAGAACTGACCAGGCGTACGCCCGCCATCACCGAAGTTGTACACGTACTCGAGCCCTTCGCGCCTGACGACGTGGATCTTTTCGTTCATGCCGTCCACGACGTACATGAAGGTCTGGCCCGGATCCGGTGAGAAGGCGACGTCCCAAACCGCTCCGGCGCCCCGCGTATTCCTCTCGATGAACATCTCTTCCACGTATGTGCCGTCCTTCTGGAAGACCTGGATCCGGTCTGACCCACGGTCACAGACGTACACCAAGCCGTCGTCGGACGGATCGGCACAGTGCACCGGACCGCGGAACTGCTGGTTCGGCGTGGTCGGGTCGTAGGCTCCGAGGTTGTCGTCGCTCGGCACATTGCCGTAGGCACCCCAGAATCGCTTCAGGTCCCCGTTCGACGCATCGATGACCGCGACTCGCTTGTTCCCGTAGCCGTCGGCCAGGTACATCTCGTTTGCTGGGCCGTCGAATTGGAGCTTGGCCACCCGCGAGAAGTGGTTTTCGGCATTGCTGTTGGGCTGCGCGAAACCGGCTTCACCCACCTGCATGAGGAAGTCCCCAGCGCGGCTGAACTTCAAGACGTGCGAGTCCCCGCCCCCATTCCCGCCAATCCAGACGTTGTCCATATGGTCCACGACGATGCCGTGATTCGACGTCGGCCAGTCGTATCCGTCACCCGGACCACCCCAGGACTGGACCAGGTTACCCTCGGCGTCGAACTCGAGAACGGGCGGTGCCGCGAAGCAACACTCGTCCGCGTTCGGCGGATCGAGTGCCGCCGGTATCTCGTTGTTCGCCAAGTTCCCCCGGTGGATGATCCAAACGTGATCCCGCGAGTCCACCCCTACGCCGATTGTCGAGCCTAGCAGCCAATGATTCGGCAGCGGATTCGGCCAGAGCGGATCCACCTCGAACATCGGCGCCATAGACCCGTCGGTGAGCGCCGGATCGGACGCCATATCGGTCGGTTCCCCGGCGTCGCCAACACCAGTACAGGCGGCGCAAATAAAGACAAGGGCAGCTACTGCGAAGTGCTTGGATGTCATCGCATCCCTCCTTGGTTCAAGGTATCCCGCTGAGGGTGCGGTCAATTCGTTCCCGGCGCAAGTAAGGCTAGGAACTTTCGCTCCGGACATCACGGTTTCCATTTGCGCGACTCACCGCGTAGAGCTTGGCCGCCTCCCCCTTTCCACGCAATTCCACGGGCCCCAATTCCTCCACCACGTACTCTGGTCCCAGTTCCAGCTCGTCCATGAGCTCCGCAGACACCAGGAGCTTGTGACCGAGCTCGTTGCAGAGCCCTTGAATACGGGCGGTCGTATTGAGCACGTCTCCGTTGTGGACGATCTCGCTCTTGAGCTCACCGATCTGGGCCGTGATCACGTCGCCGGCGTGGACCCCAGCCTTGAAGGTGGGCACCACTCCGTACTCTGTTCTGAACCGCTCCCTGTGCGCGTGGATCTGGTCTTCGATCAGAAAGAACACACGGATGCAGCCGGCCTCCTCGAGTCCGCTCTTCATCTTCCAGGAGAGGACGATCTCATCGCCGACGTATTGGTAGATTTCGGCGCTCGTCTCGAGAATCGGGTCCGACATCTCCGTGAAGTATTGATGCAAGAAGGCGAAGTACCGGTCCGGGTCCATCACATCGGCCAGCGAAGTGGACCCCTTCAGATCCAGGAACATGAAGATGCGTGACTCCCGATGGGGGTGGTGGTATCGCCCAGTCACGTACCCCAACAACACGCCGGGGCCCAGGAGGCGGTCGAGGTGAACGAAGAAGAGGAGGAAGGCGATCATGCCGAACGCCTCGACCAATCCTGAGGCCCACTCGGCGCTCGTGATCGTGTCTGCGTACGCCTGCCACGTCATCCCGTCGATGATCACGTCCAGGATGTTGAGGAGGGCGGCGGCAACGTAGATCACCGCCGTGATGGCCAGCGATTTCACGGCCAAGTGTGAGAGGAAGGGGAGTTGTCGGAGCCAGGATCTGAGAAAGAAGAGTTCAGCGGTCCCGACGGCGAATCCGATGCCGAAGGAGAGTATGAACGTTCCGGCATTGATCGCCCGTCCCTGCATCAACGTCAGGGCCATCCAGGCTGGAATCGAGGCGACCCCGAGCTTCACCGAGGCCTGAAGCCTGCGCCGCGTGTAGGCCTTCATTCTCGGACCTCCCTCCCTCCACGTGTCAGCAGGCAGAGCGTCGTCATCAGGCTAAGCGTCGTCATCAGGCCAGAACGTCGTCACGACCCGAGGGTCGTCGCAAGCAAGAGCGCCGTCAGCAGGGTAGAAGACGTCAGTGGGTCAGCGCGTAAATGATGTAGTTCACACCGAGCCGATATGCGTCGTTCGTGGGGTCGACTGCGAAAAGCCCGGAAGCGGACCACTCCCAGTACTCCGCCAGATCCGAGTTGTGATTGGCAAGGACCATGACACGCTTCCTCGGATCGTTGTCCTCGAAGATGGCCATGTACCGGGGCTGTACGTTGACCGACGGGTGGGGCACGTAGATGTCTTCCACGTAGAAGAACGTTCCGAAGATCGGATGCGTTTCGTCCAGTTCCACCCACTCTCGCTCCGGGAGCGCTCTGAGTAGCTGGTCGTCCATGTTGTACCACTGGCCCGCCTCGAAATCGTCGAAAATGAGAAAGCCACCCTTGAGGAGGTATTCTCTGAGATTCAGAGCCCCCTCCTCCGAAATGGTCCAGAAGCCGGGCTCGGAGATGTAGATGAGCGGGTGCTGGAAGATTCGAGGGTCCTCCAGCAGGACCACGTTGCTTCCGCTCGTGTTGGGCGTCAGGGCGGTGAACTCGTCGAGGATGGTCTGCATGTTGCGGTCGGCGTCCGGGTAGTCATGCGACCACGACGAGCGGCCGAACCCCCGAAACCCTGGCCCGCCGTACCGGATGCGAGTGAACGTGAAGTCTCCATTGTAGGGGACCTGGTAGAGCGGGTCGTCCTGGGCCGCCGCGATCGCTCCCACCGTGACGAGAGCCAACAATGCCCCAATCCATCCCTGGCGTACCGGCCCGGAGAGCGTCGCCACGCTAAGCGCCACCCACGAACGAACGGGCCTCCGCCATCAGTTCGGCCCAACGTCTGTCGTCCCGCTCCGGAACGAGCACCCATTCTCGAAAGACACGGCCGGCCGGTGCGAACGGTTGGCCGTGTCCGAGATCGGTCAGTTCCTCGACTCGCGCGCGGGGCAGCTTCACGATGAGTTCCCCGGTCCGGTGGTCGCACGTCGCGAAGAACTCTCCCTTCACCCTCAGACAGGGGAAACCCATGAGGACTCCCTCCGTGGCTTGGCCGGAGGCTATCAGGGGAGCGGCCAATCCCCAGAAGAAGTCTGTGACGGCTGGCTTGAGGTTCTTCGTCATCGCACCCGGGCTTCCTCCCTCATTGGCAGCGACACGTGGAGATGATCCGCAGCCGCGACATGGTAGAGGCTCCGGAAGCCCATGATCCGGAAGTACGCGACGGTCAGGCGATTCCTTCTGGCACTGCGACCCATCGTGCGGAGATCCATCGCGTGGACATACGGGTCCGCGAGCTTGAAGTGCAGGGAAGCCTCTTCGATGGTGAGACCCATCGCCAGGTAGTCCTCGGCGGTTCGCCCCAGATCTGTGACGACCCCGTCTCGGTCGAACAGGAAGTAGATGCTGGCGCCGAGTCTCATGAGCGGGTGCAGGGACGCGTAGTGGTCCGCGAGCTCGGGATTCCTCGCCTGTCCGGACGACAAGTAGAGGAGCCCGGAAACGCCATAACCCGCGAAAACCGCGATCAGAACCGGCTGCACGATGCGCCGCAGCCGGCCCTCGCCGGTGACAGTGCGCCAGAGCCACGTCGCGTAGCCGGACAAGACGACTACTGTACTGAAGACACCCAGCCCGATCGACGACCAAGTGCCCCATCCCAAGCTCTGATAGGCGTACATCGATCCACGGACCAAGAGCAGAAATATCAGAGAGAGCCCGGCGATCCATAGGACGGTGGGCCGCCACCAGCGCCGCCCCCAGCGCAATCCGACTCGCAGCCCAACTCGCAGTCCGTCCTGCAATCGGACCAGCCATTCGGACTCCGCAACCCTGAGCCAGGGACGCTTTCCCTTCGGCGGACTCTCGCCGGGGACCACATCCAAAACGCTCCCTTCTTCGTGCATCGACTCCTCCCTACAGCACCTTACTCTGCTCGGGCCATGCCCCGCCAGGCGTCTCGTTGTACGATTCTAAGGCTCGAAGGCTCCGTGCACGGGGCCGCCGAGACCCGTCCGACCCAGAGGTCCAATGCGTTCAACGCCTCCTGAGCCCCTTCCGCAGATTCTGAAGAGTCGCCCCGATTGGGCGTCGGGTGTCGCGTCGACAGCGGGCCGAAAGGAGCTCCGGGTCGTATGGTTTGCGGCCGCGATCATGAACGCGCTCGGATTGCCGGTGGGCTGGATTGCACTCTTCGGAGGCCGGGACCTGCCGGTGTACATCCAGGTGGTGCTTCCCGCATTCACTCTGCTGGGCCTGCACATTCTGTTCATGGCCGTGAGGGATTCCTTCCGTTGGCGTCGCTTCGGTCGTCTCGAGATGACCCTCGATCCGCTCCCGGGCTCGATCGGGGGCCATGTCGGGGGATCACTCGAACTTCCGATTCATCAGGCGACCGCCTCGGATTTCCGAGTGATGCTGCTGTGCCTTCGCGATCGGCTGGTGAAGACGAATGACGGCTCCGGCCGTAGCGAGTCGGTTGAGTGGGGGAAGGAGACGCTCCCCGAGGTGGAGCGCTCCGCAGGGGGCGTCCGTCTTCGATACACCTTCGAGGTTCCGGTGGGGCTGCCCCCCTCCGAAGAGCCGTCGGACGACTATCACAAATGGGTCGTTCGCGTTCAAGCCGACTTTGCAGGGGCGGATCTCGACCAGGTGTTCGAGGTTCCGGCGCTTCTCATGGATCCCCCGATCGAGGCTAGCGAGCCAGTTTTGTCAGAGGCTACGGCCGCCGATATCTCCTCCCTGTCGCCCGAGGTCGTGCGCGTGCGAAGGAGTCGGGGCGGGGTGACCCTTTCCTTTCCGGCGGGCCGGGGGGGCATCGGCGGACTCATGCTTCTGATCTTCGGCGCCGTGTTCGCGGGTGGGGGAGTGTTCGCGCTCCTCGGCACGAGCGAGTTCGGAGCTGGAGGGCTGATGGGGGCGGTCGCGGTGGGTTTCGGGGGTTTCTTCCTCCTGGTCTTCGGAGGTTTCGGCGGCCTGATGATGCTTCTGGGTCTGTACTCCCTGTTGAACTCCTTGGTCGTGGAAATCCGAAACGGCCGGGTGATCACCCGGCGGAGCTTCTTTCTCCCGTTCAGACGGACGGCTCGCTTCGAAGACGTCGAGAGGATCGAAATGGACATGCACAGTCGTGTTGGACAGGGAGCGAAGTCGTTGTCCCACATGAGGATTAGGGGATTCCTGCGGGGAGGGAGGCGCATTCCGCTGGGTGATGACATACCTTTGGGCCGGCAGTCGGAGATCCTCGCCGCCCTGCTCGCGGAAGCGATAGGGATTCCGGTGGAGACCGTGAAACGATCAAGACCGAGGTTACGCTCATGACCAAGAAACGGACGCTTCTCTCGTCTCTCCTGACGGGTTCGACTTTTGCGGGCCTCGTCGTGGGCCTCGTCGCTGACATTGCCGCTCCCGAGATGGTGTCGGCTGCCCAGGCAGGGGGCTCCGCCGACGGAGTGACGGCGGTCGTCGGTGCTCGTATCTGGGACGGAACGGGCGCGCCGGCCATCCCCGACGGCATCATGCTCGTTCGGGAGGGTCGAATCACGTACGTGGGGCCGCGAGGGGCGGTGCCGGTGCCGGCCGGCGCCACGGTGGTGAATCTCAATGGACGCACGATCATTCCGGGTATGATCAACACTCACGGACACGTGGGTGGCACGTTGGGTCTGGAGGGCGGCCACTACAACCGGGGCAATCTGGTTCGCCAGCTCCGCCTCTACGGGGAGTACGGAATCACCACCGTGAACAGTTTGGGTGGTGACGAACAGGCCGGGGTCGCCTTGCGTGACGAGCAGTCGATGACCGGGCTCGACCGCGCCCGGATCTTCGTCGCCGGGGCCGTGGTGACCGGCAGCACGGTCCGGGACGCGCTCGGCCAGGTGCAACAGAACGCGGACATGGGCGTCGACTGGATGAAGCTTCGCGTGGACGATAACCTGGGTGCTTCCGAGAAGATGTCCCCGGAAATCTACTCGGCCATTATCGACCGCAGCCACGAGCTCGGCCTGCGCTTGGCTTCCCACCTCTTCTACCTGGACGACGCCAAGGCGCTCATGAGAGCCGGAACCGACTTCATCGCCCACAGCGTCCGCGACAGGGATGTCGACGACGAGTTCCTGGGGATGATGGCCCAGAGCGGCATCTGCTACACGCCGACGCTGACCCGAGAGGTCTCCACCTTCGTCTACGAGAGTCGTCCGGACTTCTTCGACGATCCGTTCTTCCTGACGCATGCCGACCCCGCGGTGCTCGAGCAGCTCCAGGAGCCGGAACGCCAGGCGAGATTCGCCAGGGCGCAACCGTACAAGGCAGCGCTGCAGGTGGCTCTGAGGAATCTCAAGACGATTTCGGACGCCGGACTGCCGGTCGTCATGGGTACCGACACTGGGCCGGCGGCACGGTTCCAGGGCTATTTCGAGCACATGGAGCTCGATCTCATGGCCGAGGCAGGCCTCACGCCGGAACAGATTCTGAGGTCGGCCACCGGTGTGGCCGCCGAGTGTCTGCGTCTGGACGACGAGATCGGCACCCTGCGGCCGAACCGATGGGCGGACTTCATCGTTCTGACCGAGAATCCTTTGGACGACATCCGGAACGCCCACAGCATCGAGTCGGTGTGGATTGCGGGAGAGGCGCTACAGTAAGACGGTGCGGTCTGGACTAGCCTAGGGGTGACGACAGCTCAGGGCGTTCGCCCTCCCGCATCGATCAGCCGCACGAGTCTCTCGAAGTCGGGGTCGGATCGCACGGGATCCCAAAGGGGATCCGTGGCGAGCCAGATCAGGGATGGGGATGGGGTGCGTACCGCCCGCTGGAGCGATTCGGCCGCTCCGGCCTGATCCCCGAGCACCAGCTGGAGGGAGGCCAGGTTGTAGGGCGCGTCGGGATTGCGGGCCTCCGAAGGACCGAGGGTTCGCCGTAACGTCCGGACGAGTTGATTTCCACGCGCTTGGCCCGCCCCAGGGGTGGTCGGGCGAAAGAGGGCGCTCCATACCTGTAGGTAGGGGCTCCGGTTCGCCGAGTCCGTACCCTCGAGAGTGCTTCTTGCCTGCTGGCGTTCGCCAAGCATCCCCTGAGTACGCGCCAAGTGGACCCGGATGCGGTCATCGGTGGGGTCGAGGCGAAGTGCTTCGGTCAGAGCCACTCGGGCGCGTGCGTAGCTCCGAGCCCGGAAGAGGGCGAGGCCCTGGGCGCCGACGTTGGCCACTGCGCCCGGCTCGCGACTCGAGGCCATGGCCACCTGGGCGAGGGCCTCATCGTGGCGCCCGCGAGACGAGAGCAGTTCAGCGAAGGCCCGATGGACGGCGGGGCTTGGAGCCAAATCGAGCGCGGTCTCGAACTCCCGTTCCGCGCCCTCCCAATCCCACAGGAAGGTGCCCAGAAGGGATGCCAACGCGGCGTGCGCCTCGGCCAGGTCGGCGTCGTGACGAATGGCGTCTTCCAGGTGTCCTCGAGCAAGAGGTAGTACCTCGCCGAGTCGGCGAACACCTGTCTTGCCGAGCCCCATCTGCGCCTCGGCCAGGCCCAGGTGGGCTCGAGCGTCGTCGGGTGCCAACTCGATGGACCGCGTAAAGAGCTCCGCGGCCGTGGCCATGCTCCGCGGGGTGCCCTGCGACAACTGGTCACGCCCCCTCCGCAGTAACTCGGCGACCCTTGGATCGACGGTGGGGGGCGAATCTGCGGTCGTGGTAGCGTTTGCGGCGGGCGTCGTATTTGTGGTGGGCGTCCCGTTTGCGGTGGGCGCATCTACCGTGGGTGCCCCACCCGCAGTGGGGATCTCACCTGCAGTGGTGGTCGCATCTGCTCCCGCCCCGGACGAGAGTGGCAGGGTGTCGGAGCTCGGCGTTCCCATCGCCGTCCAGAGCGCTAGAGTGACGAAGGAGAGAATCCCCACCGCCAGTCCGACCGCGATCGGCCGAACCGAACGTCGGGGGTGGGTGGCCTGGGCCGCAGGCTCGGGAGTCGTCGCCTCGCGAAGCAGGGTCGCGGCGAGCTTCCCCGTGGGCTCCGCATCGTAGACCAGGAGCGGATCGTCGTACCCTTTTACCGTACGCACCCCCAGCTCTGTCAGGATCAACTCGGGGCGGTTTCGAAGCTGCCGATAGACGTCTTCGCTGACCAGGAGCCTTCCGGGCTCCGCCAGACCCTCGAGTCTAGCGGCTCGATTCACGCCGTCGCCGTAGATATCGCCGTCCGCGCCCACGGTGACGTCGCCAAGATGCATTCCCAGCCGGATCTGGTGTGGTCCCTCCGGCCAGTCCTCCGTGAGTTGACTAAATCGGAGGAGGAGTTGTATTCCGCCGAGGGCCGCGCCCGCGGCACTCGCGAACTCCGCCAGGACACCGTCGCCCGTGAACTTGACGACCGTGCCCTCGTGGCTCTCGACCGCCGCGGTGGCGGCTGCCTGCAGGGTCTCCACCAGACGAAGCGCCAGAGTGTCGTTTTCCGCCGCCAGGCGAGTGAACCCGACGATATCTGCGAACCAGACCGCCGCGAGGCGGCGGGATCCGGAGCTCTTGTCCCCAGGAGTGGTCATGGTGGGAGTGCGTCGTCCCTCGGAATCGGTATGCGGGAGCGGGTTTCTTCCCGTATCGAGCCTGCTGTTAAAGGATTGCCCGCGTGCCCGTCAGTGTCCAGAGAATTACCGCCTCACAGGATTGGCTGACACGCTCGATTGGCGGGGCGTTAGCGCCCTGGACGCCCCACGACCGCGATCCCCGACTCGAAGCCTTGCGGCCCAGCAGGGCTTTGGATCTATTCCGGCCCATCGACCGTGCCGGTCGGTTTTTTTGGCCCCGTCGGACCTGAAGTTTCAGCCCAGGCTCATGGAAACGAAGCGCCCCACCAATCCGGCCGCCGAGGAAATCCTCGGGGGATATTTCCCAGTGTTGGACCACGGATTCGTCTCGCTCGTGGACTACATGGGCTCGGACGAGGACGTCGAGCGGGCGGCGCGGGTCAGCTACGGGTACGGGACCCGCAAAGTGAGCCAGACGCGCGGACTCATTCGTTATCTGCGGCGCCACCATCACACGACGCCCAGTGAAATGGTCGAGCTCAAGTTCCACTGCGCCATGCCCATGTTCGTGGCGCGTCAGTGGATACGGCACAGAACGGCATGCCTGGCCGAGGGAACCGAGATCTATTTCGACCTCCCCGGAGGCATCCGACGACGGGGGAATCAGTTGTACAAGCTCCCCATCGAGGAAGTCTGGAAGAGATTTCAGCCGACCGCCAACCGCCACCGTCCCGATAAGCAGAGGAATCCGTACTTCCGGCGTGACCGTGTGAAGGGGATGCGACTGCGTCAGATGGATGAGGAGACGGGACGGATAGGCCATACCCGAGTCGTGGACGCCTTCAAGAACGGCCCCAAGCACGTATTCCGCCTGGTGCTTGCCGACGGGAAAGAGATCACGGCGACTGCGGACCACCGCTTCAGATTCGCCGAGGGCTGGAGCACGCTTCATCAGGCCACAGGGGTCGAGGAGAAGAACGGGAAGGCCGTATGGCGGGCTGGAGACCACTACGTCCATGTGAATGGCCTCGTAGCCGAAGCCCCAGCGCTCTATCAGGACAAGGCGTGGCTTGAGCGACAGTACACTGAACAGCGCCGCGACATCCGGGACATCGCGGAGGATTGCGGAGTCTCATACCACACCATCAGAAAGTGGCTGACGCGCCACGAACTTACCGATCCGAGTCGTGGACGCTTCTCCGACGGCGATTCCCCGTGGAACAGGGACCTCACCTACGAGCTAGGGCCTCGCAGACTCTCCGCCGAGTGGCTAGCCGCGAACCAGAGATCACGGAGTGGAGCCGCTTCCAACTTCTGGCGCGGTGGGGGTTCTTCCGAGCGGAGCGCCATAGGGCGATGGACCACGCAGGTCGCCCCCAAGATCCACGCCGAGAATGGATGGACCTGTCAGCTGTGTGCTCAGAGGGCGGATGAGCTGCACTGCCACCACATCATCCCAGTCTGGGCGGACGAGTCGAAGGCCAGAGAGCTGCATAACCTCACGACCCTATGTGGGCCCTGCCATCGAAGCGTCACAGGGAACGAATTGGAATACGTCGAGCGACTGGGTGGAGGCCCCATCCGATCGGAATGGCAGAAGCGGCCGCGAGTGGCGTGGAACAAGCTCACCAACACTCGCCTCGTCCGCGTAGAGCGTTTCGAGTACGTGGGGATGCGCGAGACCTACGATCTGGAGGTCGAAGGCCCGTCCCACAATTTTATCGCCAACGGCATCGTCACTCACAACTCGGTTAATGAGTATTCGGGCCGCTATTCGTTGATGCCCCTCCTCTTCTACAAACCGGACCTCGACCACTTCGCTCTTCAAAGCCCGGAGAACCACCAGGGCCGGCGGCCCGACCCCGCCTCGGCGGATCTGTACAAGAAGGCGATCGAGCACTGGGACCGCGTGCGTGAGGAAGCGTCCGACGGGTACCGATGGATGGTCGAGGAGGAAGTGGCGCGAGAACTGGCCCGCATCGACCTGCCCCTTTCCACGTACACGCAGTGGTACTGGAAAATCGATCTCCACAACCTCTTCCACTTCCTGACGCTACGGGCGGACCCGCACGCGCAGTGGGAGATACAGGAGTTCGCGCGAGTAATGGCGGGCATGCTCAAGAGGGTGGCCCCGCTCAGCTACGAGGCGTGGATCGACTACAATGTCCGCGCGCACCCCATGAGCCGCGGGGAAATGGACGTTCTGCGGCGTCTACTGGAGGCCGATGCGGAGGGCGTTCGGCCGAGGGAGGGAGGCGAGAGTGTCGCTTTGGAAGATTTTAAGGAGTTCGGCCTGTCCGGACGTGAGGCTCGTGAGTTTGTGGGCAAACTACAGGCCGCCGACGTCCCTGATTACGAACTCGACGTGTCTCTCATGCGGCGAGCCGAGGACATGGCCGCCGAACTGGAGGAGGCGGTTCCTGGCTCCTTCGAATAGTCGATCCGGTGAGCGCCGAGTGGCGCAGGTCTGCACATGGCTGTGGCTCGCCGCCCTGGTCCTGCTCTCCCCGGCGTCGGCCTCCGCGCAGCTCGAGTCGCGATGGTTCCCCGACGTCGAGCCGTTTTCGACCCTCATGGCGACTCCACGTGAGGTGCAGGTGCGGGCCTCATTCGTCTATGCGGACCGTCCTGGGGGATACGTCGGTCGAAACATCGAAGCGGAAGTCGCCGTCGGCCACCGCCTCGGCCTGTTACGGCTCGACGATGGCACATCGCCGGACCGGGCCGTCACTCTCGGAATCGAAATGGGGATCTTTTCCCGCTTCTTCATGGAGGTGCCTCAAAAGGACCTCATCAATAGCGATTTTCGCATAGGCTTCCCCATCTCGATCCGGCTTGGTCCCTGGGAGTCCAGGCTCACGCTCCGGCATGTCAGTTCGCATCTCGGGGACGATTACTTCGTACGATTTGGCCAGGCCTTGCTCGCGGGTGGATTCGGCCAGACCTCGAAGGACGGCTTCGAGGGGATCTTGGCTCGCAGGGTCGGCAACAGCGTGCGCCTCTACGTGGGGGGTGATGTGGACTTCCACACGAACGAGCTGATGTCGCGTGCCAGAGTACGCTTCGGTGGTGAGTGGGAGCCGGTCGAACCCGGAGAGGACAACGGCAGTTGGCCCTTCTTCGCGAGCGACTTCGAGTACGGTAGCTTCTCCGAGCAGTTGGGCACCACGCTGGTTGGAGGCATGGGATTCCGTGTGAACGGGCAACGCTTCCGGCTCGAAGCGAGAGCCCGCTTCGGATCCACGCCGATGGGCCATTTCCGCGATTCGGACGAGACGTTCTACGGTCTCGGCTTCGTGCTGGACCTCTAGGGATTCGGCGAGCCGTTCGTGGGATGGTTTGTGGAGCTCCACCCGGTGGGCCAAGCGGTGGTTGCAACGTTGGGGACTTGGTTGCTCACGAGTGTCGGTGCCTCGCTCGTCTTCTTCTTTCGGGAGATCGACCGGCGGGTGATGGACGTAATGCTCGGCTTTGCCGCGGGCGTGATGATCGCGGCGAGTTTTTGGTCGCTTCTCGCCCCGTCTATCGAAATGGCCGAGTCGTACGGGGTCCCACCGTGGTGGCCTGCCCTGGTCGGATTTCTGGCAGGGGGGGCGTTTATCGGCCTTGTAGACCGGCTTCTTCCCCACCTCCACCCCAACATGCCGCGAGAGTCTGCGGAGGGTCCCGAGACCGGATGGCAACGCACCGTTCTGCTCGTTATGGCGATCACGATACACAATATTCCTGAGGGCCTTGCCGTGGGTGTGGCGTTCGGGGCTGCAGCGGCAGGTATGCCCGCAGCGACGCTCGGGGGCGCGGTGGCCCTTGCCATTGGAATCGGCCTTCAAAACCTTCCCGAGGGCGCGGCCGTGGCGGTCCCTCTACGCAGGGAGGGATTTTCTCGGTCCAGGGCCATGTGGTACGGTCAGTTGTCGGGGATCGTCGAACCCGTTGCCGGGTTCGTAGGTGCGGTGGCCGTCATCGCGATGATGCCCATTCTTCCATATGCTCTGGCATTCGCCGCGGGCGCGATGATCTACGTGGTCGTCGAGGAGTTGATTCCTGAATCGCAGGCCGGATTGCACGGCGATTATGCGACCATGGGGGCTCTTGGAGGATTCGCGATCATGATGGTCCTCGACGTCGCGCTGGGTTAGACGATGGCTCTCCGGGGAGGGGGTCGATGATGGAGAGTACTGTTCCACCCGAGGACCAGCGGGCCGCCGCCCGCCGGACGTTGACGACCCTCCTGATCATGGTCTCCGCGCTCTTCGTGGGCTCGGTTCTCTTCATGATGGTGCGGGGTGATCGGGGCACTCCCGGGGGAAGACCCGTCTTGGCTGTGCTTCCCTTCCAGGGGTCAGACCCTGGCGCTGGATCGGACCCATACGGGGGATTCGGAGAGGGGCTGGCGGCCTATTTCGGTCGAGCCGACCCGAATGTCCTGGGCGTGTTCGGACCGGCTAGTACCTCCCGGTACGTCGAGGCCGGGGATGATCCTCTGGCCGTGGGCATGGCGCTCGGCGCCGACATGGTCCTGGTCGGGCGTGAGGTCCCTGGGGGCGTTCCGGTCATCCTCGTGGCGGAGGTGTTCCGCGTCGACGATGGTACCGTCCTCTGGCGAGGCGAGTTCGAGGTCGGCGCCGATGTAGAGAGCGACAGAAGATTATTGCTGACCCGGGTGGCCACGGAGGTGACCGAGTTTCTGGGTCTTCCCCGCTGAGTGCAGGCGGGGCCGGCCGGCGCGGATCGTATCACGACCCGGCCGGACCGGCTCGACGCCGACAGGACGGGTGATTACAGATCGTCCCCGATGACCATGGGCGCGTCGCTTTCGTAGCCGACCTGCTCGATGACCAGCACCACCCTCCGATTTTGCCAACCCGCCTCCGGCCCGCCCTGCCCGGGTGCGACGAGACGGCTAGCGTCCTCACCGTAACTCACGGCCCTGACGTGCTCTGCCGAGAAGCCCTCCGATTCGACCAGGTACCTCATGACGGATTCGGCCCGTCGCTGACCGAGCGCGAGGTTGTACGCGTCGGAGCCAGACGGATCGGTGAATCCCTCGACGGTCAGAAGAGGATCCTCGTAGTACTCGCCCACAACGCCCGCGAAGCGGTCGAGTACCGGGAGATCCTCGGGCCGTAGGTTCGCCTTGTCGAACTCGAAGTACACCGGCATGTCGAAGCGAACCGACGTTTCGAGTCGCTGCACCGTGACGTCGAACTCCCTTTCGAGCTGGGAAAGACCGCTGGCAAGCCGATCCATCTGGGCCTCCAACTGGGCCAACTGCGCCTGTGTGCGACGATTGGAGTCGTCGCCGGACTCCTCGATCTCGGCCCGGAGGGCGGCGACCTCCGCGTCGAACTGTTCCTGCCCTACGTGTGCACACGCCGCCATGATGCCAGCGAACGTCAAAGCGGCTCCCCTGATGAGCCGTGGCCGTAAACCGATGCGCCTAGCCATGTTCGATCCTCCCATGATGAAATCCCAAGCGATAACTCAGTGACACTTCTTCAATAGATGCATGAAGGATGCCAAGCTTCACGGACTCACATATGTGCAGGCCCCGATGGCGGGGCCCGCGGGCGCAGAATTCGACGTCGGTTTTCCGGTGGATTGTGCCGCGACGACCCCCCACATTGACTCGCATGAATACACAAACGATGCCGCACCGCGGTCAGATGATTGAAGCCTTTCTTTCGCGCGACGGGTCATACGACGGGGTGTTCTTCACCGGAGTGCGAACCACCGGCGTCTTCTGCCGTACCACGTGCCCCGCGAAGAAGCCCCGCGAGGAGAACGTCGAATTCTTCTCGTCGACTCAGGCCGCCCTACTCGCCGGATTCAGACCCTGCAAGAGGTGCCGGCCCATGGAGCCGACGGGCACCCAGCCGGCCTGGCTCGAGGATCTCCTTCGGGACTTCGATGCCGAGCCGGGGAGGCGCTGGACGGATCAGGAGCTTCGAGACCGGGGGCTCAGCCCGGAGCGTGTGCGACGGTGGTTTCAGTCGCACCATGGTATGACGTTTCACGCCTATGGGCGTGCGCGCCGATTGGGTCTGGCCCTGGGGCAGATCAGACATGGATCGGGTGTGAGTCAGGCCGCGTTTCAGACGGGCTACGATTCATTGAGTGGCTTCAACGAGGCGTTCAAGCGCTTCATGGGAGAAGCGCCTACGGCGTTTACCGATGCCAAGGTGGTGACACTCACGCGGATTCCGACTCCCCTGGGACCCATGGTCGCCGGGTCTGTCGATGACGCCCTCTGCCTTCTCGAATTCGCCGACCGACGGATGATCGAGACCCAGATCGTGCGGCTTCAGAAACGCCTGGACTGTGTGTTCGTTCCCGGATCCAGCGCGCTCTTCACCGAACTCACGTCCCAACTCGAGGGCTACTTCCGGGGTGGCCTGACGGAATTCAGTGTACCGCTCCTGACCCCCGGCACCGAATTTCAGCGTCTAGTATGGAGTCGGCTTGGGACAATCCCCTCAGGGACAACACGAAGCTACGCAGGAGTTGCCGCCGAGATCGGGCGCCCGACCGCCGTCAGGGCGGTCGCGCGAGCGAACGGGGACAATCGCATCGCCATTCTGATTCCCTGCCACCGGGTGGTCGGATCCGACGGGAGGCTGACGGGATACGGTGGTGGGCTGTGGCGGAAGCAGCGGCTACTCGAGATCGAGGGAGCCGGATAGCTGGTCGGTCTTGGCCGCCATGATGAAGTCGTTTTGGTGGAGACCACGGATCTTGTGGGTCCACCATGTCACGGTGACCCTCCCCCACTCCGTGAGGAGTGCCGGGTGATGGCCCTCCTCCTCGGCCAGGCTTCCCACCGCGTTCGTAAAGGCGAGCGCAATGGCGAAGTCCGGAAAGGCGAACTCGCGCTCGAGACGCTGAACGCCCTCTCGTTCCACTAGTGCCCAATCGGGGATCTGCGCGTGCAGCGTTCGACCCTCCTCTGCGGTGACTTGCGGGGCTCCGCGCCGGCAGGCCTCGCATTTCATGTGTTCTAGTTCGCCCATATCGAACCACCTTGGAAGGCCGTTGAAGAAGTGGAGTGGGCCGCGTCGCGGCTCGTTACGATTCCCAAGAAGATATACCTCCGAGGTGCCCTTCGGGCGCGGTCCGTTGCACGGTAACCCGTCAGCGTCGATCTTGCCGCATGCAGATCGGCTATATCGATGGTCCTCGGCTTCGGCGGGCTCTCACTGCGGGCTGCCATTGGGCGCAGCTGCAGCGTAGCGAACTCAATCGTATCAATGTGTTTCCTGTCCCCGACGGAGACACCGGGACCAACCTGTACCTCACGGTGCAGGCGATTGCGGATCATCTCGACCGCAGCACCGAGAGATCCGTGGGTGTGGTGGCGCAGGAGGCAGCGCAGGCCGCCGTACTGGGCGCTCGCGGAAACTGCGGCATGATGCTGTCCCACTTTCTCCTGGGTTTCGCTCGAAGCCTGGAGGGGCAGACCCGCATGGACGCTTCGGATTTCGGGGGCGCGCTGGAGGCCGGGGTCCAGAACCTCTCCGACGCGCTGGAAGCCCCGGTGGAGGGTACGATTCTCACGGTCATGCGAGACACGGCCAGGGCCGTGTCCGGAGCGGAAATCGAAGACATCGCTCCGCTGGCCGAGCATATGCTCGATCGGGCCCGCGACTCCCTGGAGCGGACCCCGGAGCTCTTGCCGGTGCTCTCTTCGGCGGGCGTGGTCGATGCGGGCGCCAAAGGCTTCGTGAGCCTCCTGGAGGGAGTGGTCATGTTTCTCCGTGGGGATTCGCTATCCGTTGAGACGGGTGAGGAGTTCACGGCCGGCCCTCCGATACTGGCCTCGGTCGAGTATCCGGATCGTGTGGAGCGATATCAGTTCTGTACCGAGGCGCTAGTCCGTGGGAAAGACCTGCCGGAGCAGAAGGAAGTGCGCGCGGATTTACGTACCCACGGTGACTCGATGATCGTGATCCGCTCCGATGACGTCCTCAAAGTCCATATCCACACGGATGAGCCCGACGAGGTCTTCACCTACCTGAAGGGCCTGGGTGACCTGGTCACCCACAAGGCCGAGGACATGAAGGCCCAGTACGACGCGGTCGGGCGTGCGGCGAGTGACCATCTCGCTCTCGCACGCCGTCCAGTCGGGGTTCTCACCGACAGTGCCGCCGACCTTCCCGAGGAGATCGTGCGCGCCCACGGGATCCAGGTGGTCCCGATGATGCTGGTCGATGGGGACAACGTCTACAGGGACGGCGTGGACATGACAGCGGAGCGGTTTCACAAGATGTTGGCTTCGCAGGAGGAGCTACCGACAACGTCGCAACCGCCGCCCGCCTCGTTTCTGGAGGGCTTCAAGCGAGCGGCGGCGGATGCCGAGCAGGTCGTGGGTGTGATCGTCAGTTCTGCCCTGTCCGGCACGTATCAGTCCGCGGAGGCCGCCGCCGGCCAGGAACCGGAGTTGCCCATCCATCTCGCGGACTCACGGGGAGTCTCTCTTCTCCAAGGACTCCTGGTATTGAAAGCCACGGAGCTCGCCGAGATGGCCGTGCCCCCGGATGAGATCGTGAAGGAGTTGAGCCGCATCAGAGATCAGTCGGGCGTCATGTTCACGATCGAGACCTTCGACCGCCTCTTGGCGTCGGGCAGGGTCAGCCGCAGCAAGGCATTCTTCGGCACCCTGTTGAACGTCAAACCGATCTTGTCCATCGATCGCGAGGGCAAGGTGGTGCCCCGGGCCACGGCGGTGGGTCGAAGGCGGGTCGTCACGGCGCTGTTGGATGCCGTCGCCGAGGACATGGAACGCGTCCCGGAGACGGTTCGCTTCGGTATCGTACACGTCGGTGTTCCGGAGATCGTGCCGGAGGTACGAGACCTTCTTGTGGCCCGCTATGGGGAAGTGGAAATCCTCAGCGCGCCGGTTACACCGGTAATCGCGACGCACATCGGCATCGGGGCGTGGGGTCTCGCCTACATGGTGGAGGACTAGGGCAGAGCCTCGCCCAGGGCCACGATCGCGTGCTCCGGCACGAGGTGGAGATCGTCCTCGACCAGGCGTGCCGCTTCATGGAGGATGATCACCAGTGTGCCCGGCGTGATACCGTCGTCCTGACCGGGGATGTCGTACTCGTCGCTCGGCGTGTGCAGAACGACTCGTCCCCGCCGGAGGGTTCGGTCAGCGCACGTTCCCACCAGGCGCACGGTCGCCCATCCCGGACGCGGTGCCCAGACGAGGTTCGTCGGAGTTCGTAGTCTCTGTTCAGACATCATAGTTCTCCGGGGTCCCGGCCCCTTCGTCGCGTAATTTTTGACGTCCACCCACCAGCAGATCATAGGTAGCCAACTGCGCCGCCGATAGTTCCGGCGGGAGCCCGACGACGAGTGCGCGGCCCTTCGTTCCCTTGGGAACATGAAGGACCATGCGATCCACGGGCGTGGGTGGCTGGTACGGGAGCGTTCGCCCGGTCGCATCGATCTCCATGGGCGTTCCGGCGACGGTCAACTCGGCCACGCGGCACCCAAAGCGCTGCCAAGCCGTCACGGGATCGTCGCCGGCCTCGGCGATCGAGGGGACGAGCTCATTCTCGTAATACGCTACCGCGTCACGGTAGGCCTCCGGGTTGTCCGCCTTCAACTCGCGAAGGCGTTTTCGATAAAACTCCCTCGGGTCCCTCGTTCCGGTTTGGCTCAGAGCCTCCTCGAAGATCTGGTCGGCCCTGTCCTGTATCGTTTGATCCATCGCTCCGTGGTGTTGGCGGTGCACGATGCTCAGAATCGCGGGCTGAGGTGAGGGGGTCAACCACGTGGCGCTCAACCACGATCCGCCAGGCGTCGAGCCTCCTCGACCATCCTTACGAACTCTCTTCGGTACCCCTCCAGGTCCGGGCCCACCGAACCACGGGCCCACCGGAGGACCGTCGCCAGATCCACCGATCCACGGTACTCGGAGTCGCGAAGGACCATGCCGAACGCGGCCACCGATGCTGCGAACCTGAAGTCCGACGAAGTCTCGGCCTCGGCGTCGCCCCGCATATCGCTGTCGCCCCGCCGATCGACGTCCGTCCGCGCACCGACGTCCCTCACCGCATGGCTGAGGAGTCGGCTGCGGCTCCCGTTCGGCTCCTTGTACCGCAGTTTGACGAAGAGCATCTCCGGGCTGTCGCGGAGCGAATCCCGCCCGTCGGTGCGTTGGTAGCGCAACTCGTCCAGGCCCCGAATAGGCGTACTCGTGTCCACGCCGGTCGGAATGATCTCGTAAAGGGCCGTTACGGTGTGCCCGGCCCCGAGATCCCCGGAGTCCTTGAGGTCGTCGTTGAAGTCCTCCGCAGCCAGGACACGGTTCTCGTATCCGATCAGACGATATGCCTGGACCCGGGCTGGATTGAATTCCACCTGGAGCTTCACGTCCTTCGCGATCGTGTGAAGCGTGCCCCCGAATTCCCTCACCAGAACCTTCTGGGCTTCGTGTGCAGTGTCGATGTAGGCGAAGTTGCCGTTCCCGTGGTCCGCGATCTGCTCCATCTTCGCGTCCTGGAGGTTCCCGGTCCCGAAACCGAGCACCGTCAAGAAGGTCCCCTCATCCCGACGCCGTTCGATCAAGCGGATCATTTCCGAGTCACTCGACGGTCCGACGTTGAAGTCGCCGTCGGTGGCCAGGATCACCCGGTTGTTTCCGCCGTGCATGTGATGTCGCCTCGCCACGTCGTACGCGAGCCGCAGGCCCGCGCCCCCGGCCGTCGACCCCCCGGCCTCCAACCGTGACAGTGCGTCGAGGATGGTCTCTTTGTTCGCACCGGATGTCGGGTCGAGCACCAGACCGGCGGCGCCGGCGTACACCACGATCGCCACCCGGTCTTGGGGCCGCATTTGATTCACGAGCATCCGGAGAGCCGACTTCAGCAGCGGCAGTTTGTTCGCGGGCTGCATGGAGCCGGAGACGTCCACGAGAAAGACCAGGTTGCTCGGAGGAAGGTCCTCTGTGTCGACATGTAGTCCTTGAATGCCGATGCGCACGAGGCGGTGCACGGGATTCCAGGGGGCGGGTCCGACCTCCGTGTGAACCGAGAACGGGTCGGGCCCCTCCGGGTCGGGCAGATCGTACGTGAAGTAGTTGATCAACTCCTCGATACGAACGGCGTCCGCGGGCGGGAGCTGCCCGGCACGGATGAAGCGCCGAACGTTGGAGTAGGACGCGCGGTCCACGTCGATTCCGAAGGTGGAAAGCGGGTTGGCGCCCACAGCCATGAATTCGTTCTCGTAGATCCGGTCGTAGCCCTCTCGCTCGAAGTCCCCGTTGTAGCGTCCCCGGAGACCCTGCCCCCATGCTTGCTGGTCGCGATCGACCGCTCCCGACCACCGTTGTCGTGGCTCGAAGCGGCCGGAGATCTCGGAAAGGCTCCTCGGCAGGTTGGGGGCAACCGAAACGACGTCCGCTTTCGCTCCCAAGCCTCGAACGTCCGCCCCTGCGGTGCCGCCGACGAGCTCGGCCTCGTCCCTCGTGTCGCTGTCGTCGCGTGATTCTATGGGCGCGGACGATTGAAGAGCGAAGTCCAGGCGAAGCGACTGAGCGCCCAGACTCACCCTCTTGGTCATGGAGGTGTACCCGATCAAGTCCGCCCGAATCACGATCTCCAATCCCGCGGAGGCAGGAATCGTGAGTCGGTACTGCCCGTCGTTCGCGGCTAGCGCGCTGAGGGTGAGGCCCTCCACCTGGATCTGTGCCCCACCGAGCGGGACTCCAGAGACGGCGTCGGTGACCGTACCCGATACCACGGTGGCCGTTGAAGTCGTCGTGGCCGTCGAGTTGGTGGTCAGCGGCCCATCCAAGATCAGGCCGGTGAGCATCGCCGAGAGAAGCAAGAAGGCGCGCATTGTGGTTCCTCCGAATCGTGTCCTGTTGCGGGACCGAGGAAGACGGTCCTGCTTGGTTTGGTGTCTTGCACCACACCATAGGACGATCGGGGACCTCACATTTGCACACCGAGGAGGGGCGGGTCAGCCGCCCGCGGCCATGGAGTCCAGGAATTCCTGATTGGTCTCCGTCCGGCTCATGCGCTCCAACAGAAACTCGATGGCTTCCGTGGGCGGCATGTCGGAGAGGAAGTTGCGGAGGAGGTAGACGCGGTTGAGCTCGTTGGAGGACAAAAGGAGTTCCTCCTTTCGGGTCCCGGAGCGGTTGATGTCGATGGCGGGGAAGATCCGCTTGTCCGAGATGTGCCGATCCAGGATCAACTCCATGTTCCCCGTGCCCTTGAACTCTTCGAAGATGACCTCGTCCATGCGGCTACCGGTCTCGACCAGAGCCGTGGCTACGATTGTCAGGGAGCCGCCACCGTCGATGTTCCTGGCGGCCCCGAAGAAGCGCTTGGGCTTTTGGAGGGCGTTCGCGTCCACGCCGCCGGAGAGAATTTTTCCGGAATGTGGCATCGTGGTGTTGTACGCCCGGGCGAGGCGGGTGATGGAGTCGAGCAGGATGACCACGTCCTTCCCCGTCTCGACCAGACGCTTCGCCTTTTCCAACACCATCTCGGCCACCTGCACATGCCGCACCGCGGGTTCGTCGAACGTGGACGAAAGCACGTCTCCATCGACGTGCTCCTCCATGTCGGTAACCTCCTCGGGGCGCTCGTCGATGAGCAGCACGATGAGGTGGACGTCGGGATGGTTCGTTCTGATGGCGTTCGCCATCCTCTGCAGCAACACCGTCTTTCCGGCTTTGGGTGGCGACACGATCAAACCGCGCTGACCCATGCCCACCGGCGCGACGAGGTCCACGACCCGCATCGACAGGTCGGTGTCGGAGACCTCCAGGGACAGCCTGTGTTCCGGATAGCGAGGACGCAGGTTGTCGAAGGCGACTCTTTGCTTGGCCTTGTCGGGGGAGCCCCCGTTGATGCTCTCGACTTTGAGCAGGGCGAGGTAGCGCTCTCCCTCTTTCGGGGGCCGAACCTGGCCGAGCACCGTGTCTCCGGTGCGGAGATCGAATCGCTTGATCTGCGATGGACTTACGTAGATGTCGTCCGGACCGTACAGGTAATTCCAGTCCTGCGAGCGGAGGAAGCCATAACCCTCGGCCAGAATCTCCAGGACGCCCTCGCCTCTGAGGACCACCTCGTTGTCGAGCAGACTCTGTTCGATCCGGAAGATCAGATCCTGTGTACGGAGCCCGACATAGTTGGAGATCTTGAGTTCCTCCGCCATGTCATGGAGGTCTCCAAGGCTCTTGCTTCTCAGCTGCGCGATATCCACGGACTACTCCGGGCCTTGAGCGCTAACGGCTGTGGGGCCGGTACGATGGGTAGGTGGCTGGAAAATTCATGGAGGGTGGCACGCCTGCGATCTGCGAGGAAGTGCGACGAATTCCGAGTCGGGGGAACTCGTGGAAAGACATGTGGGGTTTGTGAGGGAGTTGATCCGATTGTAATGAGCGGAACCGAGGGGGTCAAGAGTTTTTCAGGCCAAAAGCGCCAAGATCTGGGGGTCGTGAGAGCTCCGATCTCGAACTTTTTCAATACTCCGGTGAGGGCGCCGACGAGGCTCTAATCTGACGGTTTTGGGGGGAGCCGATTCGTGCGAAAGATGTTCCCTGGACAGGGTTTCTCAGCTTCCAGAGAAACAAGAACATTGACATTTTTGGCTTCCGGAATAAACATTCGTTTACCTCTCGTTTTTTCGTAGTTTCTTGGAGGTCATATGGGGCGGCACAACCGGGAGGGTAGGGGGGCGGATCAGCAGGGGTACGAGTACCAGCTCAACTATCAGCCTGATTGGCTACGGTTGGTCAAGGTCACGCGTACCCTGGACAGTGGGCGCCAGTCCACTAAGACGCTCTTCCGAAACCCAACGTCGCGCAGAAGGGAAGCACCCTCCGAAAAGGTCCGCACGAGGATCGTTTCGCAGGGACAGGGACTGGACATGGAAGTCGCCGTGTCGGATCCCCACGGACACGTCCACCGGATCCAGGTCACGTGTATGATCCCTACGGGGGACGGTGGCTCAGAGGAAGTGATCTACACCCTCGAGGACAGCGTACCGGCTCCTTAAGGCTGAAGGCCATACTCCTAACCTCGACACGAAGCTGGTCCCCCGGTTCGAGCCCTGGCTATCTTTGAGTCATGAACGGTTACGTGTTGACCCCGGTTCAGTACCTGGGCCGCTGGTCGATCAACAGCGTTCGATCGCTTGGAAAAGCCGGCTACCTGACCACGGGGGCGCTGCGTGCGCTCAGGAACGTCGAAGTTTGGCGCCCGCGCGTCGCGACACAGCTGGTCAGCGTGGGCGTGGCGTCCGTCCCGATCGCGCTCTTCATTGCGACTTTCACCGGCATCGTTCTGGCGCTCCAGGCTTCCTACACCCTGACCGGAGCCGTCCCCATATACCTGGTCGGAGCAATGGTGGGGAAGTCGATGATCCTCGAGTTGGGCCCGGTGCTCACCGGGCTCTCTCTAGCCGGACGGGTGGGCGCCAGCACGGCCGCTGAGATAGGGACCATGCGGGTGACCGAGCAGATCGACGCCCTGGAGACACTCGCGTACGATCCGTTGGCCTATCTGGTCGTGCCGCGTGTGCTCGCCGGCGCGTTCATGTTTCCGGTCGTGATCGTGCTGGCTTCGGCGATGGGGATTCTCGCGGGGTGGTCGGCCTCGCTCACCCTCCTCGACATGTCCACGGCCGACTTCGTCCGGGGCCTCCGGCTCTTCTTCGAGCCGTGGGACGTCCAGTTCGCGGCCATCAAGAGCCTGAGCTTCGGGATCATCGTTACCAGCGTCGGGTCATTTTATGGCTTCCACGCGAAGGGTGGAGCAGGGGGCGTCGGCGTGGCCACGACCAGGGCGGTGGTCCTGTCGAGCATGCTGATCCTTGTTCTCGACGCGTTTTGGGCGGTGGTTCTACTATGAGCATCGTTCTCCGGGACGTTCATCGGTCGTTCGGACTGAACCGAGTCCTCCGGGGCCTGGATCTCGAGGTCCGGGACGGGGAAACGCTCAGCGTCATCGGGTTTTCCGGAGCCGGCAAGTCCGTGGTCCTAAAACACATTGTCGGGCTGATTCGCCCCGACTCCGGCGACGTCATCGTGGACGGCCAGAACCTCAGTGAGCTCGACATCCAGGAACTCAGCCAACTCCGCCGTGGCATCGGCTACGTCTTTCAGTTCGCCGCCCTCTTCGACTCCATGAACATCGCGGACAATGTCGCGATGGGGCTTCGTCGCATACCCGGGATGTATGAAGAGGAGATCGACTCACGTGTGCGCGAGTGTCTCGCGCTCGTCGATCTGGAGGGGGTCGAAGACCGGTATCCATCCCAGTTGTCCGGTGGGATGTTGAAGCGGGCCGGGCTCGCCCGGGCCATCGCCACGAGACCGAAGTACTTGCTTTATGATGAGCCGACGACGGGATTGGATCCAGTCACCGTGACTGTGATCGACCGGCTGATTGTTCGGATGAAGGAGGAACTCGGTGTGACGGGTGTCGTCATCACGCACGATATGGAAAGTGCCTACCGGATTTCCGACCGGATTGCGATGCTCCATGACGGCCGAATCCGGATCATCGGGACGGTAGACGAGATCAGGGAGTCGGCTGATCCCCTGCTCAGGTCGTTCATCGAAGGACTGCCCGAGCTGGCGGAGAGGGCTTCTTGAAGCGCCGCGAGGAGTTGCTGGCCGGCTCGATCGTTCTGGTGGGGATCGTTGTCGGGGTGTTCGGAACGTTCTGGCTCCAGGGCAGGCGGTTCGGGAGCGTGCAGACCGAGGTCCACGTATTGATGAGGGATGTCGGCCAGCTTTCCGTCGGCAACGCGGTGACGTCGAGGGGTGTGAACATCGGTCGAGTAGGCGACATCTCTCTCGATGAGGGTGGCGCCGCCGTCCGAGTCTCGCTGCTGCTCGAGGGGGATGGGCTTCTGGCGGATGATGCGGTCGTGGTGATCGCTCCCGAATCCCTGTTCGGGGACTGGCAGGCCGAAATCGTGACGCGGTCTCGGTTTCCTCTGTACGATTACTATGAGGTTCCTGCGGATGCCCGGCTCCAGGACGGCGTTCGGGTGCTGGGCGGATACATGCTTCCGGATCTCTCCCGCCTGACTGCCGTTGCGGACGAAGTCGCCCAGAATGTGGCGTCTCTCACGGATCGTTTCGACCGCGCGTTGAACCAGATCTCGCAGGCCATCGACAACATGGAGGAGTTCACGGCGACTCTATCCCGCTTCGTCGACGAGCAATCAGATCAGTTTATCGGAATCGCCGAGGACGTACAGACTTCGACCTCCGAGATCTCGCTGGTATTGTCGACGGCGCGCCAGTCGCTGGAGCGGATCGAGGCGCTACTCGCCTCCGGTGACGTGGATTCGATCTTCGTGAACACGAGGGTGATCACCGCCGAGCTTCGCGGCGTCTCTGGGGATATCGCAGAGGCCTCGCAAAGTCTTTCCAGAACCCTGAACCTGGCGGACTCGACGTTCCTTTCTCTGAATCGTATCACGAACAATCTTGAAAACGCCGAGGGATCGCTTGGACGGCTGATTTCCGATACCCTGTTTGCGAGTCGTGCCGAAAGCCTCGTCGAGGAGTTGAACCTTCTCATGGAGGATGTTCGGGCGAACCCACGGAGGTACGTCCGTCTCTCGATTTTCTGATTAGGGATTCCCGCCCTGTGACAAAGCCGAAGGCCAGAATCGAACACAGCTCGGGCGGCGTGGTCGCCCGGTTCATGGATGGGGCCGTGCATCTGCTGTTGATTCGTGATCCCTACGGTAAGTGGGGGCTTCCCAAGGGCCACGTCGAGAATGGTGAGAGCTCTCGTGAGGCCGCGTTGCGAGAGGTACGTGAAGAGACTGGCCTGACGAGTCTCGATGCGGGTCCTTCACTCGGTACGATCGATTGGTACTTCAGGCTGAAGGGCGATCTCGTGCACAAGTTCTGCGACTACTTCCTCATGGCTTCTGCGGACGGAGACGCGAGCCCGGAGGTGTCTGAAGGGATCACCGAGTGCCTATGGCTTCCCGTGACGGAGGCCATCGCGACGGTGGCGTACGATAATGCTCGGGAGGTCGTGGTACGGGCGGCGGACGTACTGAGCTCGGGCGAAGCGGACGCACTATTCTGACGGAGAAGCGTCTCCTCGTCAGCGATGGTACGGCATCCCTCCTCGTCGTTCCTACTCTGTGCTCCGCAAGACGCCCGTGAGCGACCCACTGTACTTCTTCAGGAGGCCTCTCGTCCGGTTGGAAGTGCTTCGACCGGGGGTTATTCTTGAGGGCCTTCGCCCCTAATTCGATGGATCGCCCCAGGGATGGGCGGGCGGCTCGACCTGAAAAAAACAAGTAGGTAGGGTGGGTGCACACGGGACTTCTCCCGGCGTCGGGAACCCCCACGGATTAGATGGCTGGAAATGGATCCTCCGCTCTGGCGGGGACCGAGACCTTTACTCACTGCCAATAGACTGGACTATGTCTGAGCGTCAACACGAAAAAATTGTCGTCATCGGATCGGGGCCGGCCGCCTGGACTGCCGCCATTTACGCGGCTCGTGCCGATCTCTCTCCCCTCGTCGTGGAGGGGGCCGGCAGCCGCACGATGATTCCTGGCGGACAACTCATGTTCACCACGGAGGTCGAGAACTACCCGGGCTTCCCGGACGGCATTACGGGCATCGAGATGATGGAGGGCTTCAAGGCCCAGGCGGTGCGGTTCGATACGCGCGTGATCACCGAGGACGTGACCGAGGTGGATTTTTCGGTTCGTCCACTCCTACTGAAGACCAGCGGTGGCACGGAAATCGAGGCCGATACCGTCGTGATTGCCACAGGCGCCAATGCCAACTGGATAGGACTCGAGAATGAAGAGCGCTTGGCGCAGAGCGGCGGCGGCGTGTCCGCGTGCGCGGTGTGCGACGGTGCGCTCCCTCACTTCCGGAACCAGGTGGTCGCCGTCGTCGGTGGCGGCGACACTGCGATGGAGGAAGCTCTCTACATGGCGAAGTTCGCCAAGGAAGTCGTCGTCATTCATCGGCGCGAAGAGTTGCGGGCGTGCAAAGTCATGCAGGAGAGGGCGTTCGGGGAGGAAAAGATTCGTTTCGAGTGGAATCAGACCGTGGTCGACGTCTTGGGAGACGACGTGATCACCGGCGTGCTCCTTCGGGACACTGTCACCGGTGAGGAGCGGCAGCTCGACGTCGGCGGGCTGTTCATCGCGATTGGGCACGATCCCAACACCAGTTTCTTGAACGGCCAGGTTGCGCTCAAGGAAAACGGCTTCATCGAGACGAGGAAGTCATGGCGCACAGCCACTTCCGTTTCTGGGGTATTCGCCGCCGGTGACGTGATGGACGATTTCTACAAGCAGGCCGTCACTGCGGCGGGAACTGGCTGCATGGCCGCGCTCGAGGCCGAGCGTTGGCTGGTGCACGGGGGTCCGGAGAGAGCCTCGGCCCGGCTAGAGTAAGAACGCTACCGGCCCCTCGGCGGGACACTCCTGGGGTCCGGCGTCTTGGAGGAGACGAGCGATATGGATTTGACGGGAAGGGTGTGTCTGGTGACCGGCGCCACCAAGGGCATCGGATACGCCATAGCCGAGGCCCTCGCGGCAGCAGGGGCGGATGTGGTGATCAGCGCGCGGACCCCGTCGGACGTCGAGCGAGTTGCCGGGGAAGTGGACGCCGCTTCGACCGGGCGTGTGGTCGGTATCGCAGCCGATGTGTCCCGTCCCGAGGACTGCCTGCGCCTTGTCCAGGAGGCAGTGGGGGCCTTGGGGCGCCTGGACGTTCTGGTGAACAACGCCGGGGTGGGGATCCTCCAGTCCATCGAAGACCTGTCCGTGGAGGACTGGCAGACCCAGATCGATACGAACCTCAGGGGCGTGTTCTGTTGCTCCAAGGCCGCCGTACCGCACCTCGAGTCGAACGAAGGATGGATCATCAACATCGGATCGCTAGCGGGCCGCAATCCCTTCGCGGGTGGCAGTGGCTACAACGCGAGCAAGTTCGGGCTCTTGGGAATGACGGAGGCCATGATGCTCGATCTTCGGCAGTCGGGAATCCGCGTGAGCATGGTGATGCCCGGGAGCGTGAACACGCGCTTCGGCGGGGACTACCCCCAATCTGGGCGGGACTGGGCTCTGGGCCCGGACGACGTCGCCTCGGCCGTGCTCCATCTTTTGTCCTACCCGGACAATGCCCACGTCAGTCGGGTGGAGATGCGGCCCAGCCGTCCGCCGAAGAAGTAGGCTAGATCAAGAACTGAGCTAGATTTCGTATGACCCCACAACGAATGAGGCAGCCATGTCGGACGGCTATCGAACGGAGAAGGACTCTCTC
The DNA here is from genome assembly GCA_039590375.1 of Gemmatimonadota bacterium. GTDB lineage: Bacteria > Gemmatimonadota > Gemmatimonadetes > Longimicrobiales > Gaopeijiaceae > UBA822. The sequence continues at coordinate 12,829 of JBDHFN010000004.1, read as the reverse complement.
GGCGAGGTCCGCGTACCCTCTGACGCGTTGTACGGCGCGCAGACTCAGCGGGCGGTCGAGAATTTCCCCGTCAGCGGCCAGCGTTTCGGGCGAGGTTTCATCCAGGCTCTCGGTCTGCTGAAGAAAGCCGCGGCGCTCACCAATCAGGAGCTCGGCCACCTCGACCAAGGAATCGCCGAGGCCATCGCCGCGGCGTCGGAAGAGGTGGCGGCGGGTGACTGGGATGATGAGTTCGTCGTGGATATCTATCAGACCGGGTCGGGCACTTCGACGAACATGAATGCAAATGAAGTCGTGGCTCACCGCGCGAGCCAGATTGTCGGGAACGACGGGTCGGTGCATCCCAACGATCATGTCAACTTCGGGCAGTCGTCCAACGACCTCATCCCGTCGGCCATCCACATCGCGGCGCGCGTGGCGATCGAGCGCGAGCTCATTCCGGCGCTCACCCATCTGCGGGATGCGCTCCAATCGAAGGCCGAGGCGTTCGATCATGTGGTCAAGTCCGGCCGGACCCACCTGATGGATGCCACTCCTGTGCGACTCGGTCAGCAGTTCGGTGGTTACGCGCACCAAATGACGAAGGGAATCGATCGGGTCTCCCGGGCGTCGCAGGAGCTTGCCGAGGTGGCGCTCGGTGGAACCGCGGTGGGAACCGGCATCAATACCGATCCAGAGTTCGCCAAGCGCGCCATCGCGCTGGTGTCGGAGGAACTCGACCTGGAGTTCTACGAAGCCGAGAACCACTTCGAGGCGCAGGCCGCCAAGGACGCCGCCGTGAGCGCGGCGGGTGCCCTGAATACGATAGCCACGAGCTTCTTCAAGATCGCCGATGACGTGAGATGGTTGGCGAGCGGACCGACGTCCGGCATTTCGGAGATCCGGCTTCCCGCGGTTCAGCCGGGTAGCTCGATCATGCCCGGGAAAGTGAATCCCGTGATGTGCGAAGCGATGATGATGGTGGCTGCACGTGTGATGGGGAACCATACCACCGTGACCATCGCGGGCCAGCGGGGCAATTTCGAGCTAAACGTGATGATGCCGGTCCTCGCTCAGTCGCTCCTCGAGTCCATCACGTTGCTCTCCAACGTGGCGATGACGTTCGCCGACCGATGCGTCGTGGGCATCGCTGCCAATGAGCCACGAGCGAAGGAGCTTCTCGAGAAGAACCCGTCCATCGCCACCGCGCTCAACCCCTCCATCGGTTACGACAAGGCGACGGAGGTGGCCAAGGAGGCCGCCCGGGAGGGGATTTCAGTCCGCGATGTCGTGGAGAGGAAGGGGTTGCTCACCCCCGAGGAGATCGATGGGGCGCTCGACGTCCGGGCCATGACCGAACCGGGACTGCCTGGGAGTTGATGCCCCGGGGATTCGGCCCCCGAAAAAAAGTCACCCGACGCGCCGAACTGGCCATTCGCAACCGACAACCCTTGCCTCGAGGGAGGTGGTCACGGTGATGACGCAGCCGACACGCCGGGCTAAGATGCTGAGACCGGCTCAGTCGCTGACCCAGCTCAAGAACCCAGCTCAGGCACTCTTCAGATTGAAGTGAAGTTGCTTCTTCCCGAGTTCTTTGTTCGTGACTGGAGCGGGCACGCCACCGTGGGGGAGTACCCGCGTGACGGAGCCGTCCAAGTAGAGCGGGTAAGCCCAGGAGGTTCCGTAGCGGACCACTTGCACCAATTTCGGCCGGTTCGAAGTCTTGCCCGGGGCGATCGGTTCAGTGATGCGGCGCCAGATCCGGTCCACGAGGCCCATTCGCTCACTTACAGAATCGGCCCACATCGCGAGCTGGATCTGCTTCCGGTCGGAAACCGTCATGGATCGAACGATCTTCCGATGGCCCGGAAAGGTGTGCGAAAGAAGGAAAGCGAGGGCTTCCGCGTCCGGCGCGGGGTCCACACGTACCTCGTGATTACCGGGTGTGCGAACCCTCCGGCGGTCGGAGATGTCCAGAAAACCGTCTGCGTGAACTCGAGTTCTCATGTCGATGAGGCCTTTTCGATCGAGAAAGATTCCTTGGTGATTAGCGATCTCTTTACGACAAGTCCTGTGCCGTTTGGATTCGAGCGACGATCGAAAGAGGTGAATGGGTCATAAGCTGTTGTACAACAACACGTTAGTGGGATGGCGTGCTGGTGGCGCGCCTCAGCTATGGCCCCTCAGGGTTGGGCAAATTGTGATGACAGCGGCAAAAAATATCCAAGTCGAGGTGGAAATGATGGCAAAAGATGGGGGTCATCCACGATGTATCGGCTGGACAGTCTTGGAGACGGTGGCCTATATTCAGCGGTGCGTACTGGGGGGCTCGTTTATTGAGCCAACACCCGTGAAGCCGGGACCGGCTCTTTCGTCCCACGTCACGCCCTGAAAAGGGAAGGCGGAATTCGAGAGGAGGTCACCTTACAGTGTCCCTGGGCTTCAATAATTCCCCCCTGGTACGTTACGAGAGGCCGGGACCCGCGTGGTTCCGGCCTCTCGAATTTTCTCGGAACCCTTGGGTGGGACCGCCCAAAGTGGGGTCGCTTACAGATGGGTAGCAGATCCGCTTGGCTCGCCCTCGCTCTGGCTCTGATGACCGCCAGTTCCGCCTGTGCCCAGGACGACGAGCACGTCGAGAGGGTACGGCGGGTCCTCTCCTCGACGCCTCTCTTCGACGGCCACAACGATCTTCCCTGGGCCATCCGTGAACAGGAGGGTGATCCACACGGCGTGCAGGCGTACGACCTGCGACGCACGACTCCAGGCCATACGGACATCGCACGCCTGAGAGCCGGAATGGTGGGCGCCCAATTCTGGTCGGTCTACGTCGACATGGAGTCTGTCGAGGTTGGCGCGGCCAGGGTCCAGTTGGAGCAGATCGACATCGCACGCCAGGTGATCCGTGCGTATCCGGATGTGTTCGAACAAGCGTACACGACCTCCGACGTCGAGCGGATCTTCCGATCGGGCAGGATCGGGTCGGTTCTCGGGATGGAGGGCGGCCACGCCATCGAGAACTCTCTCGGTGCGCTACGGGCCTACTATGACTTGGGGGTGCGCTATATGACCCTCACGCATTCGGGCAATGCCGACTGGGCCGATTCGGCGACCGACGATCCGGAGCATGGGGGACTGACGGCTTTTGGTAGGGAAGTAGTGGGGGAGATGAACCGTCTCGGGATGTTGGTGGACCTGTCACACACATCCACCGAGACGATGAACGACGTACTCGATATCGCCGAGGCACCCGTGATCTTCTCCCATTCCGGAGCGCAGGGGCTGACCGACCATCGGAGGAACGTGCCCGATCAGGTTCTCCAACGGCTCCCGGAGAACGGGGGCCTGGTCATGGTCGTGTTCTACCCCTGGCATGTGTCGGAGGCCCTACGCACGTATGAGGGGCCGGGGGACCCACCGTGGGCGACTCTCGTCGACGTGGCGGATCATATCGAGTACGTGCGGGATGTGGCCGGCATCGACCACGTGGGCCTCGGTTCGGACTTCGACGGAATGGAGCCCGATCCGCCCCCCGAGGGGCTCGAGGACGTGTCGAAGTTTCCGGCGCTCCTCGCCGAACTCTCGCGACGCGGCTGGAGCGAGGACGATCTCTCGAAGCTTGCTGGAGCGAACGTCCTCCGTGCCTGGAGCGCGGCCGAGAACGTAGCGGCGCGAATCCAGGAGCGGCGCGGGCCGTCCAACGCCACCATAGAAGATCTAGACGGACCCCCTCGGAACTAGATCACTCACCCCAACTCGGTAGTAGACCCCTGCGGCCCTTCCCCGGCTCCGGGATCGAGCAGGTCCATCACGTCCGGCGGCATCCTGGACAATGTCCGTATAGCACCAGGTCGTGCGAGTCGACCGTGAAGCCCGGAGGCGCCAGCCGCTCCACGTCCTCTGGACAGGCCGCGACGTCGAACGCGGACCCGCACCCGCGGCAGATGAAGTGGTGATGATGCGGCTTTCCGCACCGCTCGTAGCGGGCGGGCTCGCCAGGCAGCTCGACGGAGTGGATCCACCCCTCGTCTGCCAGAGAGTTGATGTTGCGGTAGACGGTGGCGATGCCGAGGGACGGAACGAGCATTCGGCCCGCCGCGAGCACTTCGTCGGTGCTCAGCGGTCTGCGTTCACGCGCGAAGACCTCACGTATGGCTCGCCGCTGCTTTGTGTCGCGCTCCACGAGAACGAATCCCTTTCCCAAGTCGATTTTCTAAGTCGATCTTCGGTCTTCTAATGTCGATCCCCTTCGGTACGTGCCTCTTGATAATCGGTTATCGTTTAGCCATCATCAAGTGTGTACTTGTTCGCATGCGGCCAGGAGCCAGAAGTGTCCGCGTTCTCATGCAGCCAGGAACCATGAAGATGGAAGCAGAAACGATCTGGAAAGACGGTGGCGATCCGCCCGCCGCTTCGGGCCAGGGTCTCGCATCCAGTTGGTCTGGGGTCCTTCCGGCGATCTGCGCCGTGCATTGTCTGGCGATGCCCATCCTTGCTTCCACGCTTCCCTTCTTCGCTGCGACCCATGCCTGGGAGGCGTGGCTTCTGGGTGTTTCGGTCCTGCTCGCCGCTGGCACGCTCGCGTCCTCCTGGCGGCTTCACGGACGGCGCGCGGTCTGGGGCGTGGCTTCCCTGGGATTTGCGGTCTGGGTTGCGGCTCTCGCCGGCTGGCTGGGTCCTCTGCCCGAGAGCCTGATGTCACCCCTGGGCGGCTCGCTCGTCGCGATTTCGCTGTTCTGGAATGGACACCTCAGACATCAGTCCGTTTGCGGCTCGTGTGCTTGTCCGGTACACCCGGCATAAGCCGGTTTCCCCAGCCGGAGTGCTCTCTGGCCAATGGGTCTTCACGATCGGTTGTGCCCCTCCCGCCTGTAGCGTCCCTTCCGCAACGGACCTCACCCCAAGGCTGACTCCAACAGATTGGCTGTGACTCGTGTCTCCAGTAGGAGCGCTCGAATGGACCGTCCCCCCCCTGGGATAGCCCTCTTCAATTTGATAAAGATGCGGATGAAAGACTCAAGTTACTCAGCGTCGTGGTCGTTTTTGGCGTTGACCGTGGCTCTAGCCCTATCGAATCCAGCCTCAGCGGCCGGACAAGAAGGCCTTTCCTCGGATGCCAATCTGAACCCGCCACCGCCGCTGGCGCCGATGTCGATCGCACGCACGGACCTGGGGCGGGCCACGGTTCGTGCGATCAGGCTCACCGAGCCGCTGAACCTGGACGGCGTTTTGGACGAAGCGGCGTATGCGGATAACCTGCCTGCCGACGGGTTCATCCAGACCCTTCCTCTGGAAGGCGAGCTCGTGTCGGAGAGGACCGAGGCATGGGTCATGTACGATGCCGAGAACCTCTACGTGGCCTGCCGCTGCTGGGACTCCGAACCGCCCGAAGAGTGGATCGCCAATGAGATGCGGCGCGACACGAACGGGTTGCGGCAGAACGATTTTTTCGGCGCCCTCTTCGACACGTTCCACGATCGTCGCAATGGTTTCAACTTCTATACGAACCCGCTTGGCGCGCGTGCTGATCAGTGGATCACGGATGAGGGGAGCCCAAACACAGATTGGAACCCCGTGTGGGCCGTGCGTACGGGCCGGTTCGAGGGTGGTTGGACGGTGGAGATGGCCATTCCCTTCAAGTCGATCCGGTATCTTTCCGGAGACGATCAGACGTGGGGGATCCAGATTCGGCGCTCGATTCGGCGCAAGAACGAATTTGCGCATCTGACGTTCGTTCCGGCTTCGACCGGCGGCGTGTCGAGCATTTTCCGCGTGTCGGCCGCAGCGGATCTGGTTGGCCTGAACCTGCCTCCGGCGGGCAAGAACATCGAGATCAAGCCGTATGCGACGTCCAGTCTGACGAGCGATCTCACGGAGACACCGGCCGTATCGAACGATGCCGACGGAGACATAGGGCTCGACTTCAAGTATGGCATCACGGCCAATATCACCGCGGACTTGACCTACAACACTGATTTCGCGCAGGTGGAGGTGGACGAGCGTCAGGTCAATCTCAGCCGTTTCAGCTTGTCGTTCCCCGAAAAGAGAGAGTTCTTTCTGGAGGGCCGAGGGACCTTCGACTTCGGCCGGGCTGGGGGCAGAGGCGGGGGTGGAGGTGGAGGCGGAGGCGCCACGCCTACGGTCTTCTATTCCAGACGGATCGGGCTGAGCGGCGGGGAGGCCGTTCCGATCCTCGGTGGTGGGCGGGTGACGGGCAAGGTGGGCCGCCTCGGATTCGGGCTCATGAACCTGCAGACCGACCGCATCGTGGGTGTCACGCCGGAGACCAATTTCAGTGTCGTGCGGGTCAAGCGGGACATTTTCCGACGCAGCAGCATCGGTGCGCTCTTCACGAACCGGTCGAAGTCGACGACGGTCGACGGCACCAACCAGGTGTACGGAGTCGACGGTAGCTTCAACTTCGGCCAGGACCTCAGCTTCGGCGGGTTTTACACTCAGTCGAGAACTCCGGGGATGAACGGCGACAACGAGAGCTATCTGGGCCGGGCCAACTATGCTGGCGACCGGTATGGACTGAGTGGGGACTACCTCGTCGTGGGTAACGAGTTCAATCCCGAAGTCGGTCTCGTGCGCCGTAGGAACTTCCGCCGGTATTCCTCTTCGGCGCGGTTCAGCCCACGCCTCTCGTCGGTGGCCTCGATACGCCAAATCACCTTTCAAGGCGGATATGAGCGACTCGAGAGTTTGGACGCGGGGGTGCTCGAGACCGAGATCTGGAACGGCAGCTTCAACGTCGAATTGGAGAGTAGTGATCAGATCTCGGTGCGTGGGGCCCTGAACTCCGAACGACTGGATGACCCCTTGCGAGTCTCCAGCGCCGTCTCGGTTCCGGTGGGCGACTACGATTTCAAGAGCGCGACGTTCCAGTACAGCATCGGCGCACAACGCAGGGTATCGGGGTCTCTCTCGTTCGAGGTCGGCGAATTCTACGACGGCACCATCAAGACCATCGGATATAACCGAGGGCGCATCGCCGTGCTCGATCAGTTCTCGCTGGAGCCCAGTATTTCGTTCAACGATGTGAAGCTGTCGGCCGGTGATTTCACGACCACGGTGCTGCGCCTGCGTGCCGACTACGCGTTCACGCCGCTGATGTTCGCCGGAGGGCTGGTCCAGTACGATTCCGACAGCGACTCGTTCAGCAGCAATCTGCGGTTCCGCTGGGAGTATGCCCCCGGCAGCGAGTTCTTCGCGGTCTACACCGACGAGCGGAGCACCCTGGGAAGCGGCTTCCCCGAGCTCGAGAACCGGGCCTTCGTTCTCAAGATCAACAAGCTCCTGAGGATGTAGTGTGGTGTTCTGGAGGACTTGCCGTAGTGCTCTGGAGGACTTGCCGTGGTGCTCTCGAGGACTTGCCCGCGCGCTAAGGTAGCCCGTATTCTCGGTGCTTCCCGTGAAGGATCCCGGAGTCGCGCATCGAGCCTGGAGGGCCCTACCGTGAAGGTGAGTGTACCGGTTGCTTTGGGGGCGGCGCTGCTCCTGACGGGAGGCGCCGCGACCGGTCTGCGAGCCCAGGCGCCCACCACGTTCATCGTCGAGAGTCGGACGATGACGACCGGTAGATTCATGCCGCGGGACTACTCTCCGGACGGGAGAAACCTCTCTCCCCCCCTCAGCTGGAGGGATCTCCCAGCGGGGACGCGCCAACTCGCCGTGATCTCTCAGGACTACGGGGCGGGCCGTCCGCCACCGTGGGTGCACTGGATCATCTATAACATTCCCGGCACCGCCCTGGGGCTCCCCGAGGGTATTCCGTTCGATTCCGATCATCCCATGCCCGCGGAAATTGCCGGTGCGGTCCAGGGAAACAATGGCTGGGGCTTGCCCGCGTACCGTGGTCCCGCACCGCCGGTCGGTGCCGTGCACCATTACCACTTCGCCGTCTACGCCCTCGATGAGGCGCTCGACCTGCCGCCGGGCCTCGATCGAGACGAGCTGCTGCAGGCAATCGAAGGGCACGTGATCGGCCAGGGGGACATGGTCACACTGTATGAGCGGCAACCCATGAACGAGTTGCCCTGACGATCCAACGAGCATGGCTCGGAGGTACCGCATGACTGACTCGAACGACCCGCGCCCGGACGATACACCCCATCCGGGTGAATCGATGCCTCTGGACGAGTCATCGTCTCCCGCCGACCCATCGTCTCTGGCCGACTCATCTCCTCCGGCCGAATCATCGTCTTTGGGCGAGTCATCGCCTTCGGCGGACTCACTCCGCCCGCCCATCTCACGGAGAGATCTGCTCCGGACCGCTGGGATCGCCGGGGCGGCGGCGCTGATTCCCGATGCCGTGGACGCGGTGACTGAGGAAGCGCCAGCGATCCCGTCCCCTGCCGCAACCGGGAAGGAGCAGCTAGGCAGCGTGCTGCCATTGGACGCGGCGCCGTTGCTCGCCGGTCCTTTGACGAATTTGACGGCGAGTGAGACCGAGATTCTCAGCGCGATGGTCGACCGCCTGATCCCCACCGACGAGTTGGGCGCGGGCGCTATCGACGCCGGCGTTCTCCAATTCATCGATCGCGCCTTGAGCGAGGCGGAGTCCGATGCAGCCGAGGCGTATCGGTCCGGCCTTGCAGCGCTCGACGCCTACAGCCGTTACTCGAGGGGAGGCCCGTTCATCGACCTCCCCACGATCGATCAGGACTCGGTACTCATCGACGTCCAGACCGGAGCGGCGACCGGCGCAGGCGCGGGCTTCGTGGGTAGTTCCGGATCGTTCTTCAACATGGTGAAGAGCCACACGTGGCAGGGGATGTTCGGCGACCCCAAGTACGGGGGTAACGCGAATTTCGCCGGGTGGGACCTCATCAACTATCCGGGCGTGCGTCTGAGCGTGAGCGCGGAGGACCAAAGCCGCCTCGAGGCCGATCAGTTGGACCCCGTACGGCGGTCGGCGTACGACTTCAACCTGTTCGAATGATGCAACAGCCTTCCAGGGGAGGGATCTGAGGATATGCCGACGCAGCTTGGTCAGACCGATGTCGTCATCGTGGGAATGGGCGCGGCGGGTGGCGTCGCGGCCTATCCGTTGGCGGAGGCGGGGCTGAACGTAGTAGGGCTCGAGGCCGGGACCTGGCTCGACCAGCGCGACTTTGCTCCCGACGAGATCAGGAACAACTATCGCGACTGGCCCATGCTGGTGAATAAGGCCGAGTTGGAGCGACCCACGTCCCGGGCTACTTCGGCCACCACGGCCAACCGTGTCGGCAGCCATCCCATGATGAACGCAGTGGGTGGAACAACTCTGCACTACTGGGCCCAGAGTTGGCGGCTCAACCCTTGGGACTTCAGCGTGGTGACCGAGACCGCGAGACGCTACGGAGCATCCAGGATTCCGGCCGGCTCCACCGTCGAGGACTGGCCATTTGGATACGACGAGTTGGAGCCCTATTACGACCGCGTGGAGCGCGAGATCGGTATCTCCGGGCAGGCCGGCAACGTTCGCGGCAACATCGACTCACGCGGGAATCGATTCGAGGGTCCTCGGCGGCGTGAATTCCCCATGCCGCCGCTGCGCTGGACGGCCTTCAACGAACGCATGGCCGACGCCGCGCGTTCGTTGGGATGGAATCCCTTCCCCGGCCCGGCCGCCGTCAACAGCCAAGCGTACGGGAATGGTCCGGGATGCGGTTATCACGGGTTCTGCAACAAGGGTGGATGTCCGATCAACGCGAAGAACGCCACCCATATCACGACCATCCCGAAGGCCGTCGATACGGGCAACCTCAAGGTGGTCACGCGTGCCCATGTAACGACGCTCGAAGTGGGCTCGGACGGACGCGTGACGGGGGTCAACTACGTCGTGGGAAGTAATGAGTACTTCCAGCCGGCGCGGGTCGTCTTGATCGCCTCCTACACCTACGAAAACGTCCGCCTGTTGCTCCTGTCGAAATCCCGCGCTTATCCCGACGGGCTGTCGAACAATCATGGACAGGTTGGCCGCCACTACTTCAGTCATCACCAGGGCGCGGGCGTGGGAGCGCTTTTTCCGTACGACCTCAAGGCGTGGTACGGCCTACCCGCACAGGGCGTCGCGGTGGATGATTGGGCCGACGACAACTTCGACCACTCCGATCTCGATTTCATCGGGGGAGGCAACCTGTGGGCCATGTCCGACCGTCGGCCCATATCCGCGGCGAACATGAACACGTACGGGCGAAGCCGGAATTGGGGATCAGCCTGGAAGCGATTCATCCACGAACACTCGGATCGCACCCACGGCTCCTACATCCAGAAGACGACCCTGCCGTATGAGGACAACTACCTGGATCTGGATCCCGTGGTGAAGGATCCCCTCGGGTTCCCGGTGATCCGCATCACGGGCCAGTACAAGGAGAACGAGACGGCCATCGCCACGTTCATGCAGGATCGGATGGAGGAGTGGTATCGGGAGGCCGGGGCCATCGAGGTCAACCGGGGCGGGCTCGGCAACACCATGGGCGCTTCCACCCACGCTTATGGGGGCACGCGCATGGGTGACGATGCGGAGACCAACGTGGTCGATCGCTGGGGATTCTCGCATGAAGCGCCGAACCTGGGGGTCCTGGGCGCCTCAGTGATGGGCACCAGCGGCGCGCGTAATCCCACCCTGACGAGTCAGGCACTCTCTTGGCGGACGGCGGCGCACCTCGTCGAAAGTTGGAGGGATATCGCCGACTAGACCGCTCTCACGAGAAGCGCGGGGCGGGGCTGCCCGAGAAGCGCCGGGCGGAGCTGAAAAACACAATGGGGACCGAAGAAGCCGCGATTACCGCGAAGCGTCCTTCGGTCCCCATCGCTTACCTCACTGAGGATCCAGAATCCAGACTAGTCTGGGGATCAGTCCCTAGCAGCGATCCTCTGCTCTTCGTCCGTCTCCCGAGCCTCGAGGAGCTCTTCGTAGCCCTCCTCATCGAGGTGGGTCACGGCGATCCACGCGTGGGACATCTCATCAGCCGTTCGGCTGCCCCCATCCACCCACTGATCCGGGTCGGGGTTGTTGGGGTTGCCCTCGGTGTTGTCGTACCACTGCTTGATCACGAGAACCGCACCCACCGGAATCAGGGGCGCCACGTCGTCCTCATACAGGTGGCTCTGGTGCCAGGTGGCGCTCCAGTTCGAGACCATGCTGATGATGTCGGTCCGTCCGCTCTCCGGATAGAAGATCTCCAAAGACGCAGACCGCAGCCGCAGATGCCCGTGGGGCTGGAAGCTGTCGATGCGGACCGGATGGTCGAAGCTGTGGAAACCCTGAGTCATGGTCGTCCCGTGCGGGGGCATGACCAACTCACCCTGACGGATCCCATAGCTCCTCAGATCCTGCTTGTACTCGTACTCGTAGTCAGCCGGGTGGAGCCAGATACCCAGGTCGACCACGTTGCCTTCGACCACGTCATTCGCGGCGGTCGCGCCGAGCCCGCCCGGATACATGTGGATGTCCCAGCGAACAAAGGCATCCGCGGGCAGGATCCGGCACACGCCGTCAGGAATGATCTCACCCAGCTTGCCCATGGCGTACTCGGTGGCCCGGTCGCCCGAGCCCTCGAAGCTGCCGTCTTCCTGCATGAGCTGGAAGGTCGAGTTGGCGTGGTGGACGACCGTCTTGGCGACGCCGCGAGGCTTCACTTGGAGAGCCTTGATGCAGCGCTCTTCGCCCTGCGGCAAACCCTGGATCTGAACGATCGGGCGGTGCCACATGTCGTTGCCGGCGGCCGGTACGTCGATCGGCGTCGAGGGGGCGAGGAGGTCCGGCTGGCCGAACAGGGTCGACAGCGTCCAGTCGTCGGTGTCGAGCAGGTCCAACTCCGGAATCTCATCCCTATTGCCGAGCGGAGTGCCTTCGTCTACCCAGGCAACAACGGTGTTGATGTCTTCCTGAGAAAGACGCCAGTCCTCCTTGAGGTCCTGGATGCCGATATCGTTGTCGTAGTAGTACGGCGGCATTATGCGGTTCTGCACCGCCGCCTTGATGCGCCGCGAATACCGCCGTGCATCTTCGTAAGTCGTGAGAGAAAACGGCCCGATTCCACCCTCGCGGTGGCAGACGGTGCAGTTCTCTTGGATGATCGACGCGACATCCGCCGAGTAGGTCAACGCCGCATCATTCGACGACGACGCGAAGCTGGCCTGGGCCTGCGTTGTGCTCTGGAAAGTGAAGACCGCGACGAACGCGAGAGTGGCGGCTCCGATCCAGGACCGTTTCTGCATTTGCATGATGGTCCTTTCCCTATGGCGGGTAGCGGGTAAACTGCGACCCAGGATCCTTCCCCTGGGGAATTGTACTGGTCCGAATCTACGGCTTGACCCGAAAGGATACAATACGTGGCGAACGGCGGTGCACCTCGTGGCATGTCGAGGCGATATCGCTGAGTAGATCGGACCCACAAGGAGGGAGGACGGGATCGAAAAGAATAGATGGGGACCGAAGGAGCCCGGATGCCCCGAAGCGTCCTTCGATCCCCATCAATACCTCTGTCCTTCAGTACTACAGCAAAGATCCAGCTTGTACAGCTATCGAGCGATCAGATCCTAGTTCGAAGCGATCCTCTGCGCTTCTTCCTTCGCCTCCCTCTCCTCGACCATCTTCTCGTAGCCTTCCTCGTCGAGGTGGGTCACGGCGATCCAGAAGTGCGACATTTCGTCGGCCGTCCGGCTTCCACCGTCCACCCACTGATCCGGATCCGGATTGTTGGGGTTGTTGGCCGTGTTGTCGTACCACTGCTTCATGACCAGAACCGCGCCGGCCGGGAGCAGGGGCGCCGAGTCGTCTCCGAAGATGTGACTCTGGTGCCAGGTGGCGCTCCAGTTGGAGATCATGCCGACGATCTCCGTCCGTCCGGTCTCAGGA